>NZ_JBQFVE010000009.1:0-184381 GCF_056539605.1 Ruegeria sp. BA2
CCACCGTCTCTCCGATGCGTCCAACCGTCTTTCCAGTCCGTCAGGCCGTCTCAGCGACCCCAGCAACCGCCTCAGCAGCGCCGGTGAAGGGGTATTTACGGATTAGGTCTGGGACCTGCAACCCCCAATTTGAAAAAACTTCACATTTCTGGTCAGTTTCTTCTCTTCCTTAATAATAACAACAGGTTAACTTAATAATCCACCGTGCGATCCCGCCAACGAAAGGGTTGAAGATAAGGAATAGATCACCTTTCGGCGGAATCGTACCCAATGCTTGGTAGGCACCCCGGCGTCGGGCGAATGAAAACGCCGCCCGAGTTCTCTCGGGCGGCGCAAATCACTTCTATGATCGCCGGGTTACTTCAGATCGAAACGATCAGCGTTCATCACCTTGTTCCATGCGGAAACGAAATCGCAGACAAATTTACCACCCGCATCATCCTGACCATAGACTTCGGCCAGTGCCCGCAGCTGGGAGTTTGACCCAAAGACCAGATCCGCGCGGGTACCTGTCCACTTGACGTCACCGCTGGCACGGTCGCGACCCTCATAGACGCCTTCACCGGATGGTTTCCATTCGGTACCCATGTCTAGCAGATTTACGAAGAAATCGGTGCTGAGCGTACCAACCCGATCCGTAAGGACACCATGTGACGTGCCGCCAAAGTTTGTGCCCAGCACGCGCATCCCGCCGACAAGCGCCGTCATCTCGGGTGCTGACAGTGTCAGAAGTTGCGCTTTGTCCACCATCAGAGCCTCGGCCGGAACCGAGTATTCCTTGTGCAGGTAATTACGGAAACCGTCAGCGATGGGTTCCATCACGGCGAAGGAGTCGACATCTGTCTTTTCTTGCGACGCATCGGTGCGACCGGGAGTGAAGGGCACGTCAACGTCGTGGCCCGCCGCTTTGGCCGCCTGTTCGATAGCCGCAGCGCCACCTAGAACAATGACATCGGCCAACGAGACCTTCTTGCCACCCGATTGCGCGTCATTGAACGCGGTCTGCACGCCTTCCAGCGCATCCAGCGCCTTGGACAGTTTCAGCGGCTCGTTGACCTCCCAATCCTTCTGCGGGGCTAGGCGAATACGCGCACCGTTGGCGCCGCCACGCATGTCCGACCCACGGAAGGTCGAAGCAGAAGCCCAGGCGGTGGAAACAAGCTCTGAGACCGACAACCCGGTTGCAAGGATCTTGGCCTTCAGATCGGCCGCATCCGCATCGTCAATCAGGGCATGATCCACTGCAGGCACGTTATCCTGCCAAATGAGCTCTTCGGTCGGGGCTTCGTCACCCAGATAACGCGCACGCGGGCCCATATCGCGGTGGGTCAGCTTGAACCAGGCACGGGCAAAGGCATCAGCGAACTCGTCCGGATTTTCGTGGAAGCGCTTTGAGATCGGGCCATAGATCGGGTCCATACGCATCGCCATGTCAGCGGTGGTCATCATGGTCTTGACCTTTTTCGTCGCGTCGTGCGCAGCTGGGGCCATGTCTTCTTCTTTAACGCCCACTGGCTCCCAAATCCACGCACCTGCAGGGCTTTTGGTCAGGTTCCAGTCATAGCCAAACAGCAGATCGAAATAGCCGTTATCCCATTTGATGGGGTTCGCGGTCCAGGCGCCTTCGATCCCCGAGGTCGTGGTGTCGCCACCCTTGCCCGAGCCGAACTTGTTGATCCAGCCAAAGCCCATATCCTCGATTGGAGCTGCTTCAGGTTCGGGGCCAACCAGGTCGGGATCACCCGCACCATGGGCTTTGCCAAAGGTGTGGCCACCTGCGACCAGAGCCACAGTTTCTTCATCGTTCATTGCCATCCGACCAAAGGTGTCGCGGATATCTCGGCCTGACGCCAGAATGTCGGGCTGACCATCCGGGCCTTCAGGGTTCACATAGATCAGACCCATCTGGACAGCGGCCAGTGGGTTTTCCAGATCACGCTCGCCCGAATAGCGGCTGTGCGGATTCTCAGTCGGAGCAAGCCATTCGGTCTCGGCCCCCCAATAGATATCTTCCTCGGGTGCCCAGATGTCTTCGCGACCGCCAGAGAAACCAAAGGTCGTGCCACCCATGGATTCGATCGCGCAGTTGCCGGCCAGAATATACAGGTCAGCCCAGGAGATCTGGTTGCCGTATTTCTGCTTGATTGGCCACAGCAGACGGCGCGCTTTGTCGAGGTTGCCGTTATCCGGCCAGCTGTTCAGCGGCGCAAACCGCTGATTGCCGGTCGAAGCGCCGCCGCGACCATCCGCCGTGCGATAGGTGCCTGCGGCATGCCATGCCATGCGGATGAAGAAACCGCCATAGTGGCCGTAATCCGCAGGCCACCAATCCTGCGAATCCGTCATCAGCGCAAACAGGTCTTCTTTCAATGCTTTTAGGTCAAGCTTCTTGAACTCTTCGGCATAGTCGAAAGCCTCACCCATCGGGTTCGACGCAGGGCTACGCTGGTGAAGAATCGACAGGTTTAACTGGTTCGGCCACCAATCCCGATTGGTCCGGGCTTCGGCGCCATGCATTACCGGGCATTTGCCCATGTTGGGGGTATCACTTCCGTCCATATCGATCTCCAGTCCTAGCTAGATGTGTGCGTCGCGCGGTTAACTTTGAAACATGAAACAGGGGTTGCAAGTGCTTTTATTTCGACCACGGATTTGGGCATTTCGCGCGGTCGCGCAGAATGGCCCTGCATTGAGTGTGGGAAATGGCATTAACGACTCGGTCTTTCTGTTTGGGCTAGATTTAGCAAATCCAAGTCATTCATATAAGTTTTGTTTTTAGATGATATTGATAACTCAAAGCTATTGAATCGGCGTGCCAAGGCAACCCGCAAAAAACCTGCCTCCGCGGCGTCATAACTGCGCTTTATACCACTCGTTAATCTGTCAGCATAAAATCAGTGACCACTGACTTTCTTATACAGCGCGGATTTGTAGCCGAAGGGGATACCCAATACCCCGACCAGCCACCCAGCCGTTCGGGCGATCTGGATCAGCCGCTGGTCCGGTTGAAACGGAAACAACAAGATTGCCCCCAACAATGCGACCAAACGAAGAGGCGCGCTGAGAAATCCCAAAACGGCCTTGGCGGGTTTCTGATCAAGCTTGCGGCGCATATGGGTGTTAGACTGATCCCGCCCACGGGCGGCCTGGTACCAGAAAGATAAGCGCTCGGGCGGAATGGTCTCATACACAAAAGCATCAGGAACCCAGCCGACCGGCAATCCGGCGGCCACGGTCTCGGCATAGAATTTTGAGTCGGTTCCGCCTGTCATCCGCATGGTTTCATCGAACCAAAGACCGGCTTCGCTGAACAGGCGGGTTTCGCCCAACCAGTTGTTGGTCACGATGGTCACGCCGCCGGTATCGTTCAGATTGGCTTTCTTCGCGGCCGCATTCTCTTTGTCGAGGTATCGGTTGCTGATATTGCGCAACATCAGCCGCTGCATCGCCGTTTCCTGCCCCGTTGGCCCTGCCGCACGCAGTGGAGCACCCAGCAACACTGAAGAGCTAGCGCGATACCCCGCAACCAGCCGATCCAACCAATCGGGCGCGACCACCTCGTCATCATCAACAAAACACAGCAGGTCAGAGCCCTGCTGAATTGCTTCACGCGCGGCGCGGTTGCGTCCGAATGGAATCCCGGGCTCGGTTTCGAGGACATAATCCAGACCTGCGCCATTGGGCAGTACGTCTCCTATAGCCCGAATGGTTTCTTCGCTAAGCGGTTTGCTGTCGTTTTCCACTACAAGGCATCGCACCGAACAATTGGGCGGCAACGCCATCTCGCCCCAACTTTGGATCAACGCAGCCAGCATCTCGGGCCGCTGGCGGGTCAGGGTCGAAACGGTGATCTTAAGCGGGGCAGAGCGATCCTTCATCGCATCCCCTTACAACCCGCATCGGTTTCTTGACAAGGCAAGGCCGTCACAAGGTGCTGTTTTGATCTGACATCAGTGCCTCAAGCCCGACACGGTAATCCGGATAAAGCAATGTGATTCCCAGCTCATCCTTGATCCGATCATTCCGAACGCGTTTGTTTTCGTTATAGAAGCTGCGTGCCATCGGAGTCAGATCAGCCTCATCAAACGGAACGGCTGGTGGCAGTGGCAGCCCTTGAAGCTCGGCAGCATAGCCGATCACATCCTGGGGCGGCACCGGCTCATCATCGCAGACATTATAGATTACACCTGGATTGGGCTTGGCCATCGACGCCGTCAAAACCTGGGCGATGTCATCCACATGAATGCGCGAGAAAACCTGACCCGGCTTGATGATCCGCCGCAGCCCTCCGCGTTTGAGTTTCGAAAACGGCCCGCGACCCGGGCCATAGATACCTGCAAGGCGGAAAATATGCAGGGGCAGTCCCGGAATGTCCCTCCATTGCTGCTCGGCACGCACACGCCACCTGCCGCGCTCCGCCGTTGGTGTGGCGGGCGTTGTCTCGTCCACCCAGTTGCCCTGATGATCTCCATAGACGGCTGTGGTCGACAGATATCCGACCCATTCGAACTGCCCGGCATGTGCAACAATATCGTCTCTTAGCCCTGCCAGCACCGGATCGCCCTCAGCGTTCGGCGCGGTCGAAATCAGCAGATGTGTCACCCCGTCCAGATCAGGCCGCTCCCCAGGCCAAACACAAGGCTCCGCACCCGAGGCGCGGATGGCCTCAAGCTGCTGAGGATCGCGCGTGGTTCCGATGATGCGCCATGTCTTGGGATCAAGTCGCCGCGAGACAGCGCGCGCAGAATAGCCGTGGCCGAAGGAAAAGAGTGTCTGAGTCATACCCCTTTGATGATCCCCCCAATCCGGGGATGCAAGCGCCGGATGGACGCACTTGATTCGAATCCTCTGATGCGCATTCATTAATCCATGAGTAAGAAATCACCTGATCTGCACGCGGCTTATGCCCTGAAATCCCCCGAAGAGAACAAGCGCCTCTACGCGGAATGGGCCGGGGATTATGACGATAGCTTTGCGGCGCTCGAGGATTACCAGCTCCACATCCATACAGCACGCGCCTTTGTGGCCGCAGGCGGACAGGGTCCGGTGTTGGATGTGGGCGCAGGAACAGGGTTATGCGGTGCAATTCTGGCCGGGTTGGGTGTTGGCCCGATCGATGCCACTGATATCAGCGCCGAGATGCTGGATCAGGCTATGCGCAAGGATATCTATCGCGACGCGATTGAGGCTGATTTGAATCACGGTCTGCCTGTCCCGCGCGACAGTTATGCAGGCGTGGTTTCATCCGGCACATTCACCCATGGCCATCTGGGACCAGACGTTTTGCCAGCGCTGCTGCGCGTCGCGCGACCTGGCGCGCAATTCGCCCTGTCGATCAATGCCAAACACTTTGAGGCAATAGGGTTCGCTGATGCACTAAAGAGCCTGCAAGGGACACAGATCAGCAATCTTTCGCTGCCAGAGGTGCGCATTTATGGTGATTTGGCCGCTGGACCAAACAAAGACGACATCGCGCTGATCGCATTGTTTGAGAAGAACTGAAACAGACCCTGACACAGGTCTTTTTGCTCAAGTGTACATCTGCTTTTTGAACTCACGCGTCCGCTTTGTCGCTTCGGCCGTACCATCGTGATAGGTGCCAAACCATTTGTCGAAGGGAATCTCCGAGGTGCCATAGTTGCACTCAAAATACCGGTGATGCAGCTGGTGAAAGAAATCCCCGGCCCGCGCAGCATCTGTTTCGCCTGCTTTCAGCTTTTCGAATCCCGAATGGGACAGCACCGGGCTGATCTGCTGAAAATAGACGTGAAACAGCACATGCAGAGGATGCGAAGGCACGATCAGGTGGATGAAGTAGGTCGTGAAATAAAGCAGGTTTTCATACCAGTGGTTCGATATCCCCGACCAAGGCCCAATGTTGATGTTGCGGTGGTGCACGGCATGGACGTGTTTATAAAGCTTAGGATGATGTTCCAATCGGTGCACCCAATAGAAGTGGAGCCCTGACCACATCGGGATCAGCAGCATCCAGATCACAAACCATACGGGCGCAGCCGCCCAGGTTATGACCGGCACAAATCCATTCGCCATCGCCCAGTAGATCAGCCATTGATAGACCGTCGCCACGGTCATCGCGCTGCCCAATGTCCACCAGATATTATCCAGAACCTGATTGCGAAATGTAAAAGTTCCATTGTTGCGGGTCAGATCACGCCGGTCGAACTTTTTGTACATGCCCTGACCTTTGCGCATGTAAAGCCACCAATGCAGCCCACCTGCCACCAGAATCTGAGGCACCATGTTAAGCATCCAAATGCGGAACATCCATCCGGGCGCGAAGCTTTGCATTGCCTCTAATGGAGGCAAGAATGCAAAATACGCGATTAACGCAAATACCATGCAAAGCGTCAGGGACGTTAGCGGCAGCCAAGCCCCTCCGTACCAACTCAGGATAGCAGCAGGCCGTGGTGGCCAGTTAAATAGCGGGTTCAAACCAACCGGGCCTTCGGGGCGATAATTCCAGCGGGCAGCCTCTGCGTCGTTGACATCGGTCATGGCTGATACTCCTCAGCAGGTATAATCAGGTAGCGTAATCCGAACCTTCGGCGTCCAGAACAGCTTTGATCTCTCGCAGATGTGCTTCTGCCTGGCCGGGATAATCATCCAGTTCTTGCGCGGTTTTCTCGGCAATCTCATCTGACAGAACGCGCAAGGGTAACCCGGTCTGTAGCGCGCGAATGTATGTCTCGGCAGCGCGCTCGAAGTAATAGAGCCTATTAAAGGCGTCTGCAGGGTTTTCACCGATCACCAGAACCCCGTGATTGCCCATGATCATAACCTTCTTTTTCGGGTCAGAAAGCAGCGTAGCGCAGCGTTCGCCTTCGCTTTCAAACGCCAGACCTCCGAATTCTTCATCGATCGCGTAGCGGTTGAAGAAGGTCGCTGTGTTCTGATCAATTGGCGGCAGGGTGCTGTCTGCCAGCGAGGCGAGAACCGTCGCAAAGATCGAATGCACGTGCATCACACAGCGTGCATGAGGACAATGGCGGTGGATCGATCCGTGCAACCCCCAAGCGGTCGGGTCCGGTGCACCGGGCTGATCCATAACTTTCGGGTCATTGGCATCCAGCAACAGCAGATTGGACGCAGTGATGCGGGCAAAATGCATCTGATTGGCATTCATCAGGAACTTTGTGCCCTCGGCATTCACAGCCAAACTGAAATGGTTGGCTACGCCTTCATGCATATTAAGACGCTCCGTCCACCGGAAGGTGGCCGCCATATCCACACGTTCTGACCAATGATCAATGTTGGGGCGCAGGTTGGTGACACGCATGCCGGGCTCCTTAGCGAAATGTTCGCGACGTGCGGAAATCGTGCCTGCGCCGCAAAAGTTTGACCAACGAAAAAAACATGCCTAGTTCATTAGTAAAACTAATGGCGAGGTTATGCATATGCAGACACCCCTTCCACCGCTTGGTTGGCTGAGAACCTTCGAGGCCGCTGCCCGCCACCTGTCCTTCACGGGTGCAGCGCGGGATTTGAACATGACGCAAAGCGCGGTCAGCCAGCAGATAAAGTCGTTGGAGGGGTATCTGGGTCAGCCCTTGTTTCTGCGCCGGCCGCGCGCGCTGGAACTAACCGAGGCAGGGATCACCTATCTGCCGGTGGTGCGCGAGGCGTTTCGGACATTGATGCGGGGGACGCAGGCCGTCACAGGTGCGCAACAAAACGCGGTTCAGGTGCAAAGCAATATTACCTTTGCCGTTAACTGGCTTGCCCCGCGCCTGACCCGGTTTCGGGAACTGCATCCAGATATACATCTGAACATCTTCACTGAGCTCTGGGAACCTCGCGAAATGGCCGAGGGTGCAGCCGTGGAAATCCGCTATTCGTTGCGCCCCGCTGATACGGTGCGCACCGAATTACTGCGGACCGATCACTACTATCCTGTCTGTGCCCCGGAGTTTTCAGTGACGCTGGAGAACCTACAGAAACAACCCTTATTCGATTGCTCAAATTTGTTATCGAACTGGGAAAATTGGATTACAGATCAGGCTCTAACTTGGGAAAAACCTCAAGTAACTTATTCGACGACGTATCTGGTCAGCCTATCCGTTGCAATGGCGGGTGGGGGATTGTGTCTGGCGCATGATGTGATCGCAAAGCGTCTGATCGACGAGGGCCGACTGATCGCACCATTCAGCCACCGTGCCGTGATGCCCGAGGCTTATTATTTGCTGCTTTCCCCTCAGGCCGAAGAGACACCAGGAGCTGTTGCGTTCGCCGATTGGCTTCGCGCCGAGATTGAAGTTGATGCGCAGGTCTGAAATAAGCCCTCCCGCCCATCGTCAATGCCCTTTGGGCATCTCCTCTGGTTGGGCGTAGCAGCGCTAACGCGCTGCGGAGTTTGTGATGATACGGTGACACCTCACAGGTGGGGGTTGCACCTTCTGTCGCATTCGTGAAAGTTGGGCCATGGAATACACGCCCTTCCCAAGTTGGCCCGATACCGCCCCTCGTCTCATTGCAGTTGCAGCAGGCCGTGAGGCTGCTGATATGGTGATCCGTGGCGGCATTTGGGTAAATGTGCATAGCCGCGAAACCTTGCCCGATCATGACGTCGCAATCACTGCGGGGCGCGTGGCCTTTGTGGGACCGAACGCATCACATTGCATCGGAGCCGAGACTCAGGTCATCGAAGCCAATGGCCGCTATATGATCCCCGGCCTGTGCGACGCGCATATGCACATCGAATCAGGCATGCTGACCCCTGCCGAATTTGCCCGCGCTGTCATCCCGCATGGAACCACGTCCATGTTCACCGACCCGCATGAGATTGCCAATGTGCTTGGCCTTGAAGGCGTGCGCCTCATGCATGACGAGGCGCTGATGCAGCCCGTGAACATCTTCACCCAGATGCCGTCTTGTGCGCCTTCTGCGCCGGGGCTTGAGACCACAGGCTATGAGATCACCGCCGAGGATGTGGCCGAAGCGATGTCTTGGCCCGGCATTGTCGGGTTGGGTGAGATGATGAATTTTCCCGGTGTCATTCATGGCGACCCGAAGATGCTGGCCGAAATCGCGGCCACGCAGAGGACAGGGAAAACAGTGGGCGGACACTATGCTTCGCCCGATTTAGGGCCTGATTTTGCGGCATATGTTGCGGGTGGCCCCGCTGATGATCATGAAGGCACCTGCGAGGCCGACGCCATCGTTCGGGTCCGTCAGGGGATGCGGTCGATGATGCGGCTTGGATCGGCCTGGTATGATGTGGAAAGCCAGATCACCGCAGTAACCGAAAAGGGGTTGGACCCGCGGAACTTTATCCTGTGCACCGATGACTGCCATTCAGGAACGCTGGTCAATGATGGGCATATGAACCGTGTCGTGCGCCATGCGATTGCCTGCGGGTGCGATCCTCTGGTCGCCTTACAAATGGCGACGATCAACACGGCGACCCATTTTGGCCTGGAGCGCGAAATCGGCTCGATCAGTCCCGGTCGGCGTGCTGACATTATCCTGAGTTCGCACCTGACAGAGCTGCCGATCGAAACCGTGATTGCGCGCGGTCAGATCGTAGCTGAGGATGGGGCGGTGACAATCGACTGCCCGCATCTGAACTGGCCCGACAAGGCGCGGAATACCGTTCATTTGGGGCATGCGCTAACATCGACCGATTTTGAGATCGCAGCCCCTGCCGGAGCCAATCGTGTTATGGCCAATGTGATCGGCGTGGTTGAAAACCAAGCCCCCACACAAGCACTGAAATCCGAACTGCCCATCATCGAGGGGCTTGTCGAGGGCGAAGGCGATGTATGTCAGATCGCATTGGTCGAGCGACACCGCGCAACCGGAGGTGTGACGAATGCCTTTGTTGCGGGCTTCGGCTATCAGGGCAGGATGGCAATGGCCTCAACCGTGGCACATGACAGCCACCACATGATCGTTGTGGGCACCGACCGCGAACAGATGGCGCTGGCCGCGAACAGATTGGCCGAAGTAGGCGGAGGCATCACGATCTTCCGAGATGGTGAAGAATTAGCCCTGGTGGAACTGCCCATCGCAGGCTTGATGTCCGATAGCCCAGCTGCCGAGGTGGCTGCCAAAGCCGAAGCGATGGTCGAGGCGATGCAGGCCTGCGGTTGTCAACTTAACAACGCGTATATGCAGCACTCATTACTGGCACTGGTTGTGATCCCTGAACTACGGATCTCGGACCTTGGGCTGGTGGACGTACGCACATTTGAAAAGATCGATCTTCTGGAACCCCTTGCATGACAATCATAAGAACTCCTGACGTTCCTTCCCCTCAGACCTTTACCGACCCGGTAGCGGCAGTCGCCCGCCTGGAAGAGCTTTATAAACAGGCAACAGATTTCCTGTGCCACAATTTTGCGCAGGCCCTGGAGAACGGGACTCCAACCGAAAGATATCGCGCATTCTATCCGGAAATCCGTATCAAAACATCGTCTTACGCCCAGGTCGACAGCCGCCTAAGCTTTGGACATGTGTCCGAACCGGGTATGCACGCCACAACAGTGACGCGCCCCGATCTGTTCCGGTCTT
This sequence comes from Ruegeria sp. BA2, assembly GCF_056539605.1. Classification (NCBI taxonomy): domain Bacteria; kingdom Pseudomonadati; phylum Pseudomonadota; class Alphaproteobacteria; order Rhodobacterales; family Roseobacteraceae; genus Ruegeria; species Ruegeria sp. BA2. The sequence goes on from NZ_JBQFVE010000009.1 coordinate 10,531, forward strand.
ATCTAACCCAGCAAATCGCGCTGTTGATCAAGAATCACGATCAGCCGGTAACTATCGGAGCCTCGGAAACGCCGATCCCGGTTCATTTTGCCGTGGCCAACAATCCAGATCTCATTGTCCCGCATCAGGGCGCTGCCGGTTTCACGTTGCGCGATGCGTTTGATGTGCCGGACTTGAATACAACCAACGATGACATCGTAAATGGCGTAAACGAGCCTGAAAACGACTCCGGGCCCCTTGCCCTGTTCACCGCGCAGCGCGTGGACTATTCGCTGGCGCGGCTGTCGCATTACACCGCAACCGACCCCGGCCATTTTCAGAACCATGTGTTGTTCACCAACTATCAGTTCTACGTCTCGGAATTCGAAAACTACGCGCGTGCGCAATTGGCCGATCCCGAAAGCGGGTATACCAGCTTTGTCTCGACCGGGAATGTCGAGATCACAGATGCCAAAGCTGCTATGGAAGAGCCGTTGAAGCTGCCGCAAATGCCCACCTACCATCTGAAACGTGCAGATGGCTCGGGGATCACCTTGGTCAATATCGGTGTCGGGCCGTCAAACGCCAAAACAGCCACTGACCACATTGCGGTGCTGCGCCCGCACGCCTGGTTGATGGTCGGACACTGCGCCGGGCTGCGCAATACGCAGGCGCTGGGAGATTTCGTTCTGGCCCATGCCTATCTGCGCGAAGACAAGGTGCTGGATGACGATTTGCCCGTCTGGGTGCCGATCCCCCCATTGGCTGAAGTTCAGGTCGCGCTAGAGCAGGCTGTGGCCGAAGTAACCGAGCTGGAAGGTTATGAGCTAAAGCGCATCATGCGCACTGGCACTGTTGCTTCGGTCGACAATCGCAACTGGGAATTGCGCGATCATTCCGGGCCGGTGCAAAGGCTCAGCCAATCGCGTGCGATTGCACTGGATATGGAAAGCGCAACGATAGCCGCCAATGGGTATCGGTTCCGGGTTCCCTACGGCACCTTACTGTGTGTCTCGGATAAGCCCTTGCATGGCGAATTAAAGCTTCCCGGCATGGCTTCGGCGTTCTATACCACTCAGGTCAGTCGTCATCTTGCGATCGGAATTCGGGCGATGGAGCATTTGCGCGGCATGCCGCTCGAGCGTTTACACAGCCGGAAATTGCGTTCCTTCGACGAAACGGCCTTTCTCTGAAGCAAAAAAGCAACGAATTCCCCCTATTTTTGGGGTTTTTGGTGCTACTATTCGTTGTGTTCGGCCACAATATCCCGTTACAGTTACGCGGTGAGGCCCTATAGATCGGGCACGTTAAGGAGACCAAGAAATGGCAAAGCCTATGACAAAGACTCAGCTGGTGGCTGCTCTCGCTGAGGAAATGGGAAGTGACAAGAAATCCGCAAACTCCGCGCTGGAGGCCATCACCGGCCTGATCACCCGCGAAGTTTCCGCTGGTGGTGCCGTGACTCTGCCCGGCGTTGGCAAAATCTACTGCCGCGAGCGCCCCGAGCGCATGGTGCGCAACCCCGCCACCGGTGAGCAGTTCAAGAAAGAGGCTGACAAAGTGGTCAAAATGACCATCGCGAAAGCTCTGAAAGACAGCGTCAACGGCTAATTCGCCGAAGACAGAGCATAAGATCAAAGGGGTCGCCAACAGGCGGCCCCTTTTCCTTGCGGTTGATGTCAAAATCGGAAACAGTCGCCCGAATTCTATCAGGAGGCCGAAATGGATCTGCGCGCCATTGCCATGGGGCTTGTCTTTGCCCTGATATGGTCTTCGGCGTTTTCGTCGGCGCGGATCATCGTTGCGGATGCCTCGCCTCTGTTTTCTCTGGCCTTGCGATTCCTCATATCGGGTTTGCTCGGCGTCGTAATAGCGCGCGCCTTGGGACAAAGCTGGCATCTGTCACGCAATCAGTGGCGCGCCACAATCCTGTTCGGAATATGCCAAAATGCCCTTTATTTGGGTCTGAACTTCTATGCGATGCAAACGGTCGAAGCCTCGGTCGCCGCGATCATCGCATCAACCATGCCGCTGTTGGTTGCATTGGCTGGATGGCTGGCGCTGGGTGAACGGATGCGTCCGCTGGGCATCACGGGCCTGCTCGCTGGTTTTATCGGGGTCGCCTTGATCATGGGCAGTCGGATCAACGCAGGGGTCGATCTGTTCGGTGTTCTGCTCTGCGGGATTGGGGCCCTAGCTTTGACGTTCGCAACCCTTGCAGTGCGGGGGGCGACGTCGGGCGGAAACTTTATGATGGTTGTCGGGCTTCAAATGCTGATCGGTTCAACTGTGCTGTTTCTTGCCGCCCCAGTGTTCGAAACGATCCATATCCACCTTACACTGCCATTTGTTCTGGCTTTCACCTACACCACCCTGTTCCCCGGCCTGCTGGCGACCTTCCTCTGGTTTCTTCTGCTGGACCGAATCGGAGCAACGCGCGCAGCGACGTTCCACTTCCTCAATCCCGTATTCGGCGTTGCAATTGCCGCCATCCTCTTGGGCGAAAAGCTTGGTGCAATGGATCTGTTGGGGGTCGCAATCACGACCTTGGGCATTCTTGCGGTGCAGCTGTCACGAGACCCGGGGCAGCGCAGCAACGCCTCAGCCTGATCGATCAGCTTTCAAGCATCCGGCATAGGGCCGGATCAGTAATTGGCGGCTATCTTGCCACCTTGGACATCAGGAACTAGGTGGTCTCCATCGCGACCTGGACGGCCTTGCCCAACAAAATCAGATCGGTCGCCAAAGCCATGCGCAACATCTTATCGCCTCCTGCTATTCTGGAGTCGCGACAAGGAGCTGATTGTGTGAATCGCACAGACTCTTGATCAGATTGAAATATGATTTTGAATTTCCCCAGGATGTGCCCAAATAGTGCACCACAATCCTAACACCGGAGGATCCATGCCCCGTTATTCCAAAGACCCCGAGGTCATTGCGGCCCTCTCACCAGAAGAGTTTCACGTCACCCAGCGCAGCGGCACCGAACGCCCGGGCACCGGCAAGCTGTTGAACAACAAAGAACCTGGCATCTATGTGGACATCGTGTCGGGCGAGCCATTGTTTGCCTCGACCCACAAATACGAATCCGGCTGCGGCTGGCCCAGTTTTACCAAGCCGATCATCCATGAACATGTTGAAGAGTTCCGCGATACGACCCATGGCATGATCCGGACCGAGGTCCGCTCGAAACACGGGGACAGCCATCTGGGCCATGTCTTCCCGGATGGTCCTCGCGAACATGGTGGGCTACGATATTGCATCAATTCCGCCTCGCTGCGGTTCATCCATCGCGATGAGATGGAGGCCGAAGGCTATGGCGAATTTCTGATCCATGTGGAGGACATCTGATGACCGATGAACGCGCCGTTCTGGCCGGAGGTTGCTTTTGGGGCATGCAGGACCTGATCCGCAAATTGCCCGGCGTTTCCCGCACTCGTGTCGGCTATACCGGCGGCGACGTGCCCAACGCCACTTATCGCAACCATGGCACCCATGCCGAAGGGATCGAAATCTGGTTTGATTCCAGCCAGATCACCTATCGTGAACTGCTGGAGTTCTTCTTTCAGATCCACGATCCCACCACCCTGAATCGTCAGGGCAATGACCGTGGGATGAGCTATCGTTCAGCCATCTATTACGTGGACGATGCCCAGAAACAGGTGGCCGAAGACACGATCGCCGATGTGAATGCCAGCGGTATCTGGCCCGGGAGGGTCGTGACCGAGCTGGAGCCCGTCGGCGATTTCTGGGAAGCCGAGCCCGAGCATCAGGATTACCTTGAGCGCATCCCCAACGGCTATACCTGCCACTTCCCGCGCCCGGACTGGGTTCTGCCCAAACGGTCCAGCGCGGCAGAGTGAATGATCTGGTAGCCCTTCGGGGCTACCCGACCGCCACCCGAGGTCGCCCGCTGGCCTCAACCGTGATCATCGCCTCAACAAATACTTCCTGCGATTCAACCTTGGCGGTGCGGATGTCGCGGTCGACGGTTACGCGAATGTCCTCAGCACCAGCGTCCCGTACGGCCCCTTCGGCCTCACCCCGCAGCGCGTCCTCGAGAACCTGCAAAGCAGAGGTGGAATCCGAGAAATCTTGCGGGCCTTCTTCCAGATGCACCCGATATCGGCCCTCAGCCGGTGAGGTCACCGATCCCGTGCGACGCAAGGTCAGTCGTCCGACAACAGCCCCGATTGCATTGGCGACGCCGGCATGTTCCGGCAGAACCATTTTACAATGCAGACGCTTACCAACCGCCGGGTAATAGCTGGGGGCAGATGCGCCGAGCCCCACCACATCCACATTCAGTGCCGCATCCAGCGCAAGCAATCCACGGTGTTTTGCCAGCCCACGCTGCGTCAAGACATGCCGCGCAAGATCTTTGGCAGGCAGGCCAAAATCGTCGCTTTCCTCGGCAAAAGCAGTCTCTAACAAGGTCAATGCGGTCTGTTCGGTCAATTGGTCGACAATGACCTGAGCCAGAGCTTCAGGAGACTGCGCAAGCTGGTCACCCGATCCAACCCGCTTACGTGCCATCAGTTCCAAAGCTTTCAGCGCGGCCGCGCGATCCCAATCGTCAAGTCGCCCCAGTACATGGCTGGCATCCGACGGTGTCACGCCCGAGACCTGCACGATCCCGCGGTCGACCAGACGGGTCAGCGCACCATGCTCCATCCTAGTCTGTAGTAGTTTGCTAAGCGAAACGACCCGATCCGCCAACCGATCCAACAAAACAGCTTCACGCGGGCCTACCCCGTCAGCGGGGATCCCAGGGACCCGGCGCGCAAACCGAGTATCGTGTTCACCCACGGTCGTCGCACGCAATTGCTCATCCAACGCAGCATGAACAATCTCTGGGGCCTCGGCAGCGATCAGCGACACCGGCAGCACCCGGCGCGGCCCAAGGAAAACACCGCCGCCCAAGCCTTCGGTCACCACATGAACCTGACTATCGCCGCCCAAGCCATGGGTGCGCATGGCAACGGCCTCAACCATGGTTCGAAATCCGCCCACTTGCGCACCCGCAGGATCGATTGCTGGCTTGCCGTCACGGATCAGCGCCACATCGGTTGTTGTGCCGCCAATGTCGGAAACCAAGGCGTTCTCGGCCTCGGTCAACCAACGCGCCCCGACAATCGAAGCCGCAGGACCACTGAGGATTGTCTCAATCGGTCGCTCCCGCGCTTGCTCGGCGCTCATCAGCGCGCCATCGCCCCGCACGACCATCATGGGCGCGCTGATGCCCTGGGCTTGCAACTGATCTTGTGCCCGCCCGATCAACCGATCGATCATCCCGATCAACCGCGCATTCAGCACCGCCGTCACGGCCCGTTTTGGCCCGTTCAGCTTGGCCGACAGGTGATGAGAGCACGTCACCGGAACACCCGCACGTTCGGTAATCACACGCGCCACTTCCAGTTCATGTGCCGGATTTCTGGTCGCAAACTGCGCTGCAACCGCGTAACCGGAAATACCTGTGTGTGAGTCTAAAAAGGCTTCAAGCGCCTCAATGTCCAACTCTGCGACCTGCCCTCCGGCGTGGTTGTGCCCCCCTGCCAACACCAAAGCCGGATCACCTTTCAATGCGTCTTTCAGCCCATGCTTCTCAAGATCACTATCCCGGAACCCGACATAGATAAGCGCGACGCGCCCACCCTGTCCCTCAACCAGCGCGTTCGTGGCCAAGGTGGTCGACAACGACGCCATACCGATCTGGTCCGGGGCCACGCAGGCAGTCTCAAGCACTGCCGAAACCGCTCGGCTGACACCAATCGCAAGGTCCGCCCGCGTGGTCAGGGACTTGGCCGAGGCGATCACCTCGCGCTCATCCCGGATTAGCACCGCATCCGTGTAAGTTCCGCCCGTATCCACCCCCAAAGCCAGCGCCATCGGGTCCTCCATCTGTTCGCCAAAATCGGGTGTAGCGTTTTCTTGCGGCGCGTCCAGCCTGTTTACGACAACCGAGCTGTTGCCCAGCGCGCAGCATCTGCCACGGTCATATCAGGATCGTCGGTTAATCCCTGCGCAATTGACAGCAACGCCGAATCGCCGGAATTCCCAATCGCGTACAGAACGTTTCGCACAAACCGATCCCGCCCGATCCGTTTGATCGGCGAACCAGAGAATTTTTTCCTAAATGCCGCATCATCCAACTGTGCCAGCTCGGCGAGCGGGGGCGCTTTCAATTCGTCCCGCGCAGCATAGCGAACATCGCTGGCCGCCACCGCAAATTTGTTCCAAGGACACGCAGCCAAACAATCATCGCAGCCATAAATTCGATTGCCCATTAGCGCCCGCAACTCTTCGTTCACAGGTCCCTTATGTTCGATGGTCAGATACGAGATACAGCGTCGTGCATCCAACTGATAAGGCGCTGGGAAAGCAGCGGTGGGGCATGCCGTCAAACAAGCACTGCACGATCCACAATGGTCAACTTCTGCGCCGTCCACGGGCAGGTCTAATGTCGTAAAAACGGACCCTAAAAAGGCCCAATTCCCCCAATCCTGACTAACCAGATTGGTGTGTTTGCCTTGCCACCCCAACCCAGCGGCCTGCCCCAGCGCCTTCTCGGGTACAGGGGCGGTGTCCACAAAAACCTTCACCTCACCCCCGCCCTCGGCAATCAACCATCGCGCCAGTCGCTTGAGGCGTTTCTTGACCAAATCATGATAGTCCTTGTTCTGCGCATAAACCGAGATCGCCCCCAATTCGGGATGCGCCAAAACCTCTGTCGGATCATGTTCGGGCGTGTAACTCTCGGCCAGCATAATCACCGCCCGCGCCTCAGGCCACAGCACCGATGGATCGCCGCGCCAATGGCTTCGCTCAGCCATCCAACCCATCTGCCCATGAAAACCAGCCTTCAGAAACGCATCCATCCGTTCGGGCACCTCAGGCACATCCCACGGACGGCACACCCGGCAGGCCACAAACCCTTCGCTCAAGGCCTGTTCCACCAACCGCTCTTTCAACTCTGATCCGCTCTTCATCTGGCCAAAAATATCCTCGGGGGTGAATTGGCCCAATGGGCCAAGAGGGGGCAGACAGCCCCCTGCCCCTCAGCCTATCAGAAATCCAGATCAGCGTAATGCGGTGGCGGTCGGAAACCCGGAACCTGATCTGCCAGAATCGACCGGAACGCGGGGCGAGACTTTATCTTCGCGTACCAATCCTTAACCGCCGAACTGCGGTTCCAATCCACATCCGAGATATAGTCCAACGCCGACAGGTGCGCCGCAGCCGCAAAGTCGGCCAGCGTCATCTGATCTCCCGCCAGCCAGCGGCGATGGTCCAGCAACCAAGCCATGTAATCCAGATGATACTTAATCGCCTTTGCACCAGCCTTGACGTTTTTGCTGTCCGGATAGCCCTGACCCGTCACCTTCTTGTTCACCCGCTCATACAAGAGATTTGACGTCACCTCGTGATGAAACTTGTCATCAAACCAGCCAACTAGGCGTCGAACTTCATATCGCGCCTCGGGCTTCTTGGGCATCAAAGGTGGCTCAGGGCGGGTCTCTTCGATGTATTCACAGATCGCCGCGCTTTCAGCCATGATCTGACCATCCAGCCGCAGCACCGGAACCTTGCCCGCCGGATTGCGACGTAGGAAATCAGGATCCTGTTCCCAATATCGTTCTTCGACCAGTTCAACCTCGATCTTCTTTTCGGCCAGAGACAGGCGAACCTTGCGGCAGTAGGGAGAGAGGGGAACGTGAAACAGACGCGCCATGAACTTCCAATCGAACCAATAGACTACTCTTCAAGCTTTAGCGCCTGAGGGGATGTGGTTTCAATCCTCGAAACAGTCGGCGCGTCCATCTGCGCGGATGGTAGCCGCCCCATCCAGGATCGAGGCTGCCCGGCGGCGCGTCCGAACCGATGGATCAGTGACTGATCGATTGCGCGGCGAGGGCAGGATTGCGGCCAATCGTGCCGCCTGAACCGGCGACAGTTTTGCGGCGCTTACTCCGTAATATTTCTGCGCCGCTGCCTCGACCCCAAAGACGCCCGAGCCTGTTTCGGCGACGTTCAGATAGATTTCGAGAATGCGTTGTTTGCTCCAGACGATTTCAACGACCGGGGTCATCGTCGTTTCAAGCGCCTTGCGGACCCAACTGCGCCCCTGCCACAGAAACACATTCTTCACCACTTGTTGCGTTATGGTCGAGGCACCGCGACTGCCGCCATCTTCCAGCGCGTCGCGGATCGCTTCAACATCAAACCCCCAGTGCAGGCAGAAGTTGGCATCCTCGGCAGCGACCACGGACCGCGCCATGACAGGAGATATCTCCTCGATCGCCACCCAGTCACGCTCGACCTTGCCCAGTCGTCGCCATTCCGACCAGATTGTGTGAGTGACCGGCGGGTTCACGACTGAATATATCAGCACCAAAGCCACAAAAACTGCCGCCAGCCCCACAACAGTACGCAATGCCCAGCGCCGAATCCGAGCGATGAGGCTTGATGCATTCTTTGATTTAGACGCCTTGTTTTTCTTACCGCGAGACTTGCGCGCTGCTTTTTTTGCCATGGCTTGCTATACGCCGCCCGGGCCGCATTTGAAACGGATTATTTCGACAACATCTGCCCGTCACGCGGACGCACAACCGGGCGCACGGTTTTTACTGATGCAGCACCCCGAAATTTGAGCTCTGGGAACAATTCAAGCACTTCAGCCTGTGTTCGTTCCTCGGCCAGACTCACTGCATGCCCTGGATAGTAGCTTTCGCTTTTAGCCCCGTTGGCAAACACAATTTCGTGCCGTCGGAATAGCAGATGGATGTATTCCACCTCTCCCCCTTCCACACGTGTCACGGTTTCGCCGTTCACAAGGCAATGCGCGGCAATCAGAACTTCTTCGTGACCAAAAAGGTAAGGCGCGCGCCAATCGTCAATCAGCATCCGATGCTGCGGAGACACCAGAAGCGGATGCGTAAGACCAAAAACTCCGGCTTCAAACCTGATCGGCGCCAGCTTTCCTTCGGCCGCCACAGTTGTCCGGCCAATCCAGAGCAAAGGTTTTGCACCGCTATCGGCCGTGGCGATCAAATCGCCCGGCTTCAGATCCTCGACTAGCCTTGGCCCGTCAGGTGTTTCGATCAAAGTGCCGGGTGTAAAGCAGGGCGGACCCAGATCCCCATTGGCTATGTCCACAGAGCCAAAGGACGCGCCATCATCGCTGAAGTCGGTGATCGACGAGGATACAAAAGTGCCCTGCTGCAGAACCTGCCCGTCAGTGGGTGTAAAAACCTCACGCCCATCTGCGAGGTAGAATGTCACACCGACGTAAGTCACCTCTACACCGCTCGGCAGCTCGATGGTTACGACGTCGTCAAAGTAGGATGCAGTGATGTCTGAACCGTCGACGGAATCACCGTTCAGCCGGTTGATCAGGTCATCGTCGTTCTGATCGACGATATCAAAGACCTCAACGTTCAGCGTGGTTCCAACCACCGTTCCGTTCGCACCCGGGTTCGCCGGGTCGAGCACAAAAAACTGGTCTGTATAGGTCGTGGGCACACCGATACTCCACTTAACTCACATCATTGGGACGGCATCATGCCTGCATTTCCCGAATAAACTATGACCAAAGCTAGGCGTTTTAACCCGCATTGCACAACAATTGGAAACAATAAGTGCGTACAAAAGAAAACCCGGCGTGTTGGAAACAACACGCCGGGTCCCTGATTCTCGCTGTATCGGGGCCTATTCTGCAGGAACGGCCGCAACTTCAGAGGTCAGCGGATGGCTGAGTTTGTTCAGCATCTCTTTCGGGCAAACTTGAAGGAAGTTGGCCTTTTCCACTTCCCAATGCTGCAGGATATCAATTCCCTTGCGGCTGTTGGTTTCTTCGACATGGCGCTCGATCATCGCTTTCAGCTGCGTTTCCCAATGCTCCACTGTCACAGGGCAAGTGACCAATGTCTCCATATTCATCAGCTGTTCGGCTTTGCCTTCAGGATCGTACAGATAGGCCATACCGCCCGTCATACCCGCACCAAAGTTGGCGCCAATATCACCGAGGATCACGGCCACACCGCCGGTCATGTATTCACATCCGTTCGAGCCGCAGCCTTCGATCACCACCTTGGCGCCCGAGTTTCGCACCGCGAACCGCTCACCCGCGCGGCCAGCTGCGAACAGGTGACCGTCGGTTGCGCCATACAGAACAGTATTGCCGATGATGGTGTTGTCATCTGCCTTCAGCGGGCTGACCTGCGGCGGTCGAACGACAATCATGCCGCCCGAAAGACCTTTGCCAACATAGTCATTGGCATCACCCGATACCTCAAGCTTGAGGCCCGGAGCCGCAAATGCCCCCAGCGACTGACCAGCTGAGCCTTGCAGCTTCACATGCAGATGGTCATTCTGGAACGTGTTTCGCATCCCGAAATTCTGCACGATATGGCTGGAAACACGTGTGCCAACGGTCCGGTGCGTGTTCTGCACTGCATAAGACAGCTGCATCTTTTCACCGTCTTTCAGGAACCGGGCTGCGTCACGCACGATTTCAGCGTCCAGCGTATCCGGCACCGCGTTGCGGTCCTTGTCGCGGTTGTAGACGATGTCATGCGCTCCATCGACAGTGATCAGCAGCGGGTTGAGGTCCAGATCATCCAGATGCGCCGAGCCTCGGCTGACCTGAGCCAACAGATCGGCCCGACCGATGATTTCATCCACCGAACGCGCACCGAGGCTGGCCAGCAACTCGCGCACTTCTTGCGCGTAGAAGGTGATCAGGTTCACCACCTTGTCCGCATTGCCGGTGAATTTGGCGCGTAAGGACTCGTCCTGCGTGCACACACCAACCGGGCAGGTGTTCGACTGGCACTGACGCACCATGATACAGCCCATCGCGATCAGGGCGGCGGTGCCGATACCGAATTCCTCGGCCCCCATCATCGCGGCCATGACGATGTCGCGCCCGGTGCGCAAGCCACCATCGGTCCTTAGAGTCACGCGGTCGCGAAGGTTGTTCATCGCCAGAACCTGATGCGCCTCGGTCAGGCCCATCTCCCACGGCAGTCCAGCGTATTTGATACTGGTTGCGGGCGACGCGCCCGTTCCGCCATTGTGACCCGAAATCAGGATAATATCCGCTTTCGCCTTGGCCACACCGGCAGCAATCGTGCCAACGCCCGAAGACGCCACCAGCTTTACCGTCACCTTACAGCGCGGGTTGATCTGTTTCAGGTCATAGATCAGCTGCGCCAAATCCTCGATCGAGTAGATGTCGTGGTGCGGCGGCGGTGAGATAAGGGTCACGCCCTTGGTTGAATGCCGCAGGCGGGCGATCAGGTCGGTGACCTTCATGCCAGGCAACTGACCGCCTTCACCGGGTTTCGCACCCTGGGCTACCTTGATCTCAAGCTCTTCGCACTGGTTCAGGTACTCGGCAGTTACGCCAAACCGGCCCGAGGCCACCTGTTTGATCTTGGCCGATGGATTGTCACCGTTAGGCTCGGGCACGAAATGCGCCGGATCTTCGCCACCTTCGCCACTGTCAGACTTGGCGCCAATCCGGTTCATCGCGACGTTCAGCGTCTTGTGTGCTTCGGGCGACAGCGCGCCCAGCGACATGCCCGGCGTGACAAAACGCTTGCGGATAGATGTGATCGATTCGACCTCTTCAATCGGCACCGGCTTACCCATTGGCTTGAAATCCATCAGGTCACGCAGGTGGATCGGCGGGTTCGATTGCATCTTGGCCGAATACTGTTTCCACAGCTCATATGAGGCTCTGTTACAGGCCATTTGCATCATATGCATCGAGGTCGCTTCCCACGCGTGGGTCTCACCCGATTTGCGAGACTTGTAGAAACCCCCGATGGGCAGAACGTCCAGACCGCTGTCCCAGCCTTTGGCGTGGATCTCTTCCAGCTTGGTTTGAATACCGGTGACGCCGATGCCCGAGATACGGCTGGTCATGCCGGGGAAGTACTCTGCCACCATCGCGCGGCTGAGGCCTACGGCCTCAAAATTCAGGCCACCACGATATGAGGAAATCACCGAAATCCCCATCTTGGCCATGATCTTCAGCAGGCCCTGATCGATGGCTTCGCGGAACCGTGCAACGTTTTCTGTAAGCGTTCCATCCAGCAAACCGCGATCAATGCGATCTGCCAGTGAATCTTCGGCCAGATAGGCGTTCACAACGGTCGCGCCACAGCCGATCAAAACCGCGAAGTAATGCGGATCGACGCATTCTGCGGATCGCACGTTCAGTGAACAGAACGTGCGCAGCCCCTGGCGCGTCAGGTGCGAATGCACGGCGCTGGTCGCAAGGATCATCGGCATGGCCACGCGACCCTCGCCCGAATTCATATCCGACAACACCAAATGTCCTGCGCCAGAGCGTACGGCCTCCTCCGCTTCGGCTCTAACACGGGCCAAAGCCGCGCTTAGCACGCCCTGGCCGGGCTCAAAGCTACAATCGATTTCAGCCAGCGGAGATCCCAGATTTTCTACCAGGATGTCCCACTGCGCGTTCCCGACAAACGGGCTTTCCAGAACGATGATCTCGGTCTGGCTGCTGTCTTCGTCCAACACGTTCTTGAGGTTCCCGAAACGCGTCTTCAGCGACATCACGCGGTATTCGCGCAGGCTGTCGATCGGAGGGTTCGTGACCTGGCTAAAGTTCTGACGGAAGAAATGGCTTAGCGGGCGGTATTGCTTGGACAAAACAGCTGACGGGGTGTCATCCCCCATAGACGCCAGCGCCTCTTTGCCATCCTCGGCCATCGGGGCCAGAATCTGTTCCAGCTCCTCAACCGAGTACCCGGCTGCGATCTGCCGCTTGCGCAGCTCTTTACCTTTGAAGATTGGTGCTTCGGACACGCCGGCCAGCGTTCCGTCCAGATCATTGATCTTGCCAACCCACTCGCCAAAGGGCAGAGCACGGGCCAATTTGTCCTTGATCTGGGTGTCGCGGAACAATTTACCCTTCTTCATATCAACGGCCAGCATCTGACCCGGGCCCAAAGCGCCCTTTTCAGTGACCGATGCCTCATCGATCGGAACCATCCCGGCCTCGGACCCGGCAATCACCAATCCGTCCCCGGTTACGACATAGCGCATCGGGCGCAGACCGTTCCGGTCCAGCCCGGCGCAAACCCAACGGCCGTCGGTCATAGCCAGCGCGGCAGGGCCATCCCAAGGTTCCATCACCGAATTGCAGTAGGAATACATGTCACGCCATGCCTGCGGCAGCTCAACCGCCTGCTTGGACCAGCTTTCCGGAACCAGCATGGTCTTTGCCATCGGAGCCGAGCGGCCCGCACGCACCAAAACCTCAAAAACCGAGTCTAATGCAGCGGAATCCGACGATCCACCTGCGATGATCGGCTTGATATCTTCGGCATAGTCACCAAAGCTGTCCGAGGTCATCCGGATCTCGTGGCTTTTCATCCAGTTGATATTGCCCTTAAGCGTGTTGATCTCGCCGTTATGCGCCAACATGCGGAAGGGTTGCGCCAGCCACCACTGTGGGAAGGTGTTGGTCGAATAACGCTGGTGATAGATCGCAAAAGCCGATTCAAAGCGCTCGTCCATCAGGTCCGGGTAGAAGACCGCCACCTGTTCAGCCAGCATCATGCCTTTGTAGATAATCGACCGGCAAGACAGTGACGCCAGATAAAGCCCGGAAATGCCCGCGGCCAAAGCTGCCTTTTCGATGCGTCGGCGAATAACATAAAGCTCACGCTCAAACGTCTCTTCGTCCACACCCTTGGAGTTCGAAATCAGGATCTGCTCGATCTCGGGGCGGGTTGCGTTGGCCTTTTCGCCCAGGCAAGTCACATCCACGGGCACGTGCCGCCAGCCATAGATGTAATAGCCCATGCGGAGAACTTCGGTTTCCACGATGGTCCGGCACTGCTCCTGCGCGCCAAAATCCGTGCGTGGCAGGAAAACCTGACCAACGGCAATCAGTTCATCCAAATTGGGCTCATGCCCTGTCCGGCGGATCTGGTCGTAGAAGAAACGCACCGGGATCTGAACATGGATGCCCGCGCCATCGCCGGTTTTGCCATCGGCATCAACAGCCCCGCGGTGCCAGATCGCTTTTAGCGCATCAATGCCTGCGTCAACCACCTTGCGCGAAGGTTTGCCGTCGATGGACACAACAAGCCCAACCCCACAGGAAGAATGCTCTTCCTGCTCGGAATAGAGACCATTTTCAGCCATCCATTTGCGTTTGGTTTCTTCGGCCTGCACCCAATCGGCATCATATTTGGTCATTGGCTGTCTCCTTCTTCCGGTTGGGCAAACATGGCTTCGACCTGCGTCTTGGTCATTTGCCGGCGCTCACCTTCGAACGCGTACCCGCCGGGTTTTTTGTCGATGTAAAGTTCCAGTTGCAGCGGGTGGCCTGTATCTTCGAACAGGCCTGCTGCCATTTGTGTATGTCCGTGCATCTCGCCTGGCAGGGTGATCCGGTACCAAAGCGCTGAACCACAATCGGCGCAAAAGGCACGCTCGGCCCAATCGGACGAGGTGAAGGTTTTGACCGGTCCCAGAGCGGCATAGCCGGGCTCGGCCTGAAACGTCACCAGCATTGAGCTGGTCCAGCGGCGGCATTGGTCACAATGGCACGCGCCCAGCGAGTCTTTCGCCGGAGTCGCGGTCACAGTCACTGCGCCGCACATGCATTGACCTTGCAATTCGGGCATCAGACCCTCCTGTCGCTGGGCATTGAGTTACTCGGCTGCAACCACAGCTTTGCTGTTAAAGCGGTCGATGATTGCGTCGGCGCAGTCACGGCCGTCGCGGATCGCCCAAACGACCAGTGATGCACCACGCACGATGTCACCAATGGCGTAGACACCCTCCATCTCGGTCTCACCGGTCTGGAAAGCCGCCTTGACGGTCCCCCAGCGGGTCACCGGCAGGTCGGGTTGGCCGAATAGGGTGGGCAGGTCTTCGGGCTCGAATCCCAACGCCTTGATCACCAGATCGGCGTCTTCCACATAGTCGGCGCCTTCGATCACTTCGGGGGCCTGACGGCCCGACGCATCGGGTTGACCCAAACGCATTTTCTGAACCATCACGCCCGAGATCTTGTCATCTCCGGTAAAGCCTTTGGGCGCGCTGAGCCACTCGAACACCACGCCTTCTTCTTCGGCGTTCTGGGTTTCGCGCTGCGATCCCGGCATGTTGGCGCGGTCGCGACGGTAAAGACATTTGACCGAGGTTGCACCCTGACGGATCGATGTACGTACGCAATCCATTGCAGTATCGCCACCGCCGATCACAACAACCTTTTTGCCTTCTGCATTCAGGCGGCCGTTGTCAAAATCTTCGACTGCATCACCAAAGCTCTTGCGGTTTGAGGCGGTCAGGAAATCGATCGCCTTTTCAATACCCGCCAGACCGCTGCCAGGCATGGATAAGTCGCGCGATTTGTAAACGCCCGTGGCGATGATCACCGCATCATGTTTTGCACGGATTTCCTCGAACTTGGCGGCGTCTACATCACAATTCAGAACGAATTCGACACCACCATCTGCCAGCAGGTCATTGCGGCGCTGAACGATGTCTTTTTCCAGCTTGAAACCCGGGATACCGTACATCAGCAATCCGCCGGCGCGGTCATAGCGATCATAGACCGTGACCTGAATACCAGCCTGCCGCAACATATCTGCCGCAGCCAAGCCGCCCGGACCACCACCAATGATCCCTACGCTTTCGCCGCGTTCAGCACCGGGCTGAACGGGTTTGACCCAACCTTTGTCCCATGCGGTATCGGTGATGTATTTTTCGATCGTACCAATCGTGACCGTCCCATGGCCCGATTGCTCGATGACGCAATTGCCTTCGCACAACCGGTCCTGCGGGCAAATACGGCCACATATCTCAGGAAACGTATTGGTTGCCTGGCTTGTCGCATAAGCCTCTTCCAGACGTCCGGTGGCGGTCAGGTGCAGCCAATCCGGGATATTGTTGTGCAGAGGGCAATGCGACTGACAATAAGGCACACCGCACTGGCTGCAACGACTCGCCTGCTCGGCCGCTTTTTCCGCGGCGTATTCGGCGTAGATTTCATCAAAGTCCTCTTTGCGGTCATTTGCGGCACGCTTTTCAGGCATGACGCGATCGATCTGCACAAATTTCAGCATCGGTTGCTTGGCCACGGGTCAGACTCCATGAATTGGCTTGGTCGGGTCTCTTTAAGTGAAGTCACTGAGGATGAAAAGTCAATCGTACTGACCTAATTTTGGAAAATCACGGGAAGGAGTGTTTTTTCTGCAGTTTTTTCGTCTATTTTAGTTCCGTTTCGGACCTATATGCACACTTCCCTTTACAGCGGCACGCAAATACCCATTGTAATCACCAAAACGACCAAAGCGTTGGCAGAGCAGATGAGCCTTTTTCACTTGATTCTCGTGGCGATGATTCAGGGCGTCACCGAATTCCTGCCTGTCTCATCCTCTGGACACCTGATCCTATTACCCAGCCTTACCGGCGCAACCGATCAAGGCTTGGCAATTGATGTTGCAGTACACGTGGGCACGCTTGGCGCGGTTATTTTGTACTTCTGGTCCGATGTGAAACAAGCGCTGGCCGGATTGCCAGAGGTCTTGCGCGGGCAAACTGATACCCCTCAGGCCCGATTGGCACTGGGATTGGTCATCGCAACAATTCCCACGGTCATTGCGGGCGCGATTTTGTACCTGTCAGGGCTTGAGCAATCACTGCGTTCGGTCGCAGTCATCGGCTGGACGATGCTTGGATTTGGCCTGTTGCTTTATTGGATGGATCAGAACGGCGCGCAGACCAAAGAGGCCAACGACTGGGGCTTCAAGGACGCCTTGATCATGGGGCTATGGCAGGTCTTGGCCCTAATCCCAGGCACTTCACGCTCGGGGATCACGATCACCGGCGCGCGCCAATTGGGCTATACCCGAGAAGATGGGGCCCGAATTGCGATGCTGATGTCCATTCCAACGATCATAGCTTCCGGCACACTGTTGTCGGTTGACGTGATCCGAGACTCCAACGCGCAATTGGCCAAGGACGGTGCAATCGCCGCAGCGTTTGCCTTTGTCGCTGCGCTACTGGCCCTCAGCCTAATGATGCGGCTATTGCGCAGCGTCAGCTTCACACCCTACGTAATCTATCGGGTGATCCTTGGCGCGATTTTGCTGGTGATCGCCTACAGTTGATCAGATCTTCAGGTTTTTGGCCGAATCCTGAATCTCGTCATACTGACCGGAGGGCCGGAACTTCCAGAGATACTCTGGCAATATCGATTCCAGAGTCGTCGGTTCGATCCCGAGATCCACAAATCCCTTTGCGTCTTCTGCAACCACGTTGTCACGCCGCAGGTTCTTAAGCTGGTCGCGGGTCAGAATGTGGTTGGGGAACAGCTGGAAACTGAGAAATTTGGCGATATCTAACACGCCCGCCATGATCTTCGCCGCCCAGAAAGGCATGCCGATGATGATCCTGCGACGGTGGATTACGTCCAGCATCTGCTGCATCAGCGCACGGAAGGATTTCACCTCTGGCCCGCCAAGCTCGTAAACACCTGCGGGTGCATCGCCCAGAACGCCCTGAACGGCAGCCTGCGCGACATCATCCACGTATACGGGCTGAAACTTCGTATCCGCCCCGACAAGCGGCAGGAACGGACTCATCCGAGTCATCCCCGCAAAGCGGTTGAAAAACTGGTCTTCGGTTCCGAATATGACCGAAGGACGCAGGACGATCGTACCCGGCATGTGTTGCAGCACTCCTGCCTCGCCCTGCGCTTTGGTGCGCGCATATTCGCTGTCAGAGTCCGCATCAGCACCAATGGCCGAGATGTGCACCATGCGCTCAACACCCTGCGCGGCCGCCAGCCGGGCAATCCGTTCAGCACCATCGGCCTGCACCGCGTCAAACGCGTTCTTGCCCAGTTCGTTCAGCACACCCACGCAATTCACTACTGCGTCGGCACCATGCATCGCAGCAGCGACCGAGGCATCGTCGCGAATGTTGCACAAGATCGGCTCGACCTGTCCAACCGCACCATAAGGTCTGACAAACATCGCCTCATTTGGGCGGCGCACGGCCACGCGGACGCGCCAACCCTCGGCTGCCATACGCCGTGCGATATATCGGCCAACAAAGCCTGATCCACCGTAAATCGTGACCAGTTTCGACATGATGGCGCTCCTGCTATCTGGTTCTGAGTTGGTCTAGCGCTCAAGCGTCCGTTGAACAAGGCGCAATAACGCCGCGCGGCTCTGAAAATCCAGCGTTTGAAACCGATCTTGGGTGTTGCGTCAAAAAACTTTCAAAATCACCTCGAATCCGGTTGACGCCTTCCGCCAGTCAGCTTAAACGCCCCTCCACGACACCTGCCCAGGTGGCGGAATTGGTAGACGCGCTAGCTTCAGGTGCTAGTGTCCGTATGGACGTGGAGGTTCGAGTCCTCTCCTGGGCACCAATCATCCCCAGAATTTTAGTATCTCTGCAGCGATTGTTCGTAACTTTTCGAAGATTTCGAACGCCTGGTAAGAGTTGAACGCGCATGGTCTAACTACTACAAGTTTCGACCACAGATATCCTTCGTGTAAATATGGTCTTCGCCCGCAATGATCGCTGCCAATTGCGACCATTCCAAACCTCTGTTTTCTGGACCAAACAGAGCGCCATGTCTTGCCGCCTCTAATTCTTGCAAAATTCACTCATGTTTTTCCAGATCATCACCCCTCACGCTTGTTAGTTACAAAGTCAACTATTACCAAAGCGCTCAACTTCGATCGCATTTGCTCGGAAGGAACGCGCAAAATGAAAGAAATATCAAAACCCGAACGTATGACGATAGCCCCTACCCTGAAGGGTCCGCATGCTGGATATATGCCTGGTTTCGGCAATGATTATGAGACCGAAGCGCTGCCCGACGCCCTACCGCAAGGTATGAACAGCCCGCAGAAATGTAACTATGGCCTCTACGGTGAGCAGCTTTCGGGCACAGCCTTTACTGCGCCCGCGCACCAGAATGAGCGCACCTGGTGCTATCGCATTCGCCCTTCGGTAAAGCATTCACACCGTTACGAAAAAATAGATGTACCGCATTGGAAATCAGCACCCAATGTCGACCCCGATGTGGTCAGCTTGGGGCAATACCGCTGGAACCCGGTACCCCACACTGAAGAACGGCTGACTTGGGTCACCGGTATGCATACCATGACGACAGCCGGAGACGTGAATACTCAAATTGGTATGGCCAGTCATATCTACTTGGTAAACACGTCGATGGAGGATGACTATTTCTTCTCGGCCGATTCCGAGCTGTTGGTTGTGCCGCAAGAAGGCATTTTGCGATTCTATACCGAGTTGGGAATCATCGACCTTGAACCCAAGGAAATCGCCATCATTCCCCGCGGCCTTGTGTACCGGGTCGAGGTTTTGGAGGGTCCGGCGCGTGGGTTCGTGTGCGAAAATTACGGCCAGAAATTTGAACTGCCCGGTCGCGGTCCGATTGGCGCCAACTGCATGGCCAACCCGCGCGATTTCAAAGCGCCAGTCGCGGCGTTTGAAGATCGTGAAGTGACTTCGACCGTAACCATCAAATGGTGCGGACAGTTCCACCAGACCAAGATCGGTCACAGCCCGCTGGACGTAGTGGCCTGGCACGGCAACTATGCACCCGTGAAATATGACCTGCGCACCTATTGCCCAGTCGGTGCGATCCTGTTCGATCATCCGGATCCATCAATCTTCACCGTGCTGACCGCCCCGTCGGGCCAACCGGGAACTGCCAATATCGACTTTGTCCTGTTCCGCGAACGCTGGATGGTTATGGAAGATACGTTCCGCCCGCCATGGTACCACAAGAACATCATGTCCGAGCTGATGGGCAACATCTACGGCCAGTATGATGCGAAACCGCAGGGCTTTGTTCCCGGCGGTATGAGCTTGCACAACATGATGCTGCCTCATGGCCCGGACCGCGACGCATTTGAGAAGGCTTCGAATTCAAACCTGGGGCCCGACAAGCTGGACAACACCATGTCCTTCATGTTCGAAACCCGCTTTCCGCAACATCTGACCGCCTTTGCCGCCAAAGAATCACCCCTACAGGATGACTACATCGATTGCTGGAGCGACATTGAAAAGAAGTTCGATGGCACACCCGGCAAGAAGTGACGGGATAAATCCCCGACATTTCCCGATAGATCGAACTTCAGCCGCTAAGGCCTGTAATCAGGATGGCTCGAAAGTCTCTGGCGACCCCGGCAGGATTCGAACCTGCAACCTGCCCCTTAGGAGGGGGCTGCTCTATCCAGTTGAGCCACGGGGCCGCGCATCGCTTTCTGTAGCGGGCTTTTTTCGGGTTGTCATGAGTTTTGCGTAACAGTTGAACAGTTTGCCCTGTTCACGCTACCATCGGGGCAAACAAACAATGCAGGTACCCCGGTGACAACAGAAACAAAACGCCCGCTTACCCTTCGTGATGTCTCGGAAGCGTCCGGAGTGTCCGAGATGACCGTCAGCCGGGTGCTGCGCAATCGCGGGGATGTCTCGGATGCTACCCGTACCCGCGTTCTGGCCGCCGCAAAAGAGCTGGGATACGTGCCCAACAAGATCGCGGGAGCATTGGCGTCGAGCCGCGTAAATCTGGTGGCGGTGATCATCCCGTCGCTGTCGAATATGGTCTTCCCTGAGGTGCTGACCGGCGTTAATCAAGTGCTGGAAGACACTGAGCTGCAGCCGGTAGTCGGTGTCACCGATTACCTGCCCGAAAAAGAAGAAAAAGTGCTGTACGAGATGCTCTCGTGGCGGCCTTCGGGCGTGATCATTGCCGGGCTGGAACATACCGAAGCGGCACGCGCCATGCTAGATTCTGCCGGCATTCCCGTGGTTGAGATCATGGACACTGACGGCAAGCCAGTGGACGCAATGGTGGGGATATCTCACAGGCGCGCAGGACGAGAGATGGCGCAAGCCATTCTAAAGGCTGGCTATGAGCATATCGGCTTTATGGGTACCAAGATGCCGCTGGATCACCGCGCCAGGAAGCGATTTGAAGGCTTCACCGAAGTGCTGGGCAAGCACGGGATTGAGATCGAGGACCGCGAGTTCTACTCGGGCGGTTCCGCATTGGCGAAGGGTCGTGAGATGACTCAGGCGATGCTCGAGCGCTCGCCTGAATTGGATTTCCTCTATTATTCCAACGATATGATCGGTGCCGGTGGGTTGTTGTATCTGCTGGATCAGGGGATTGATGTCCCTGGTCAGATTGGGCTGGCCGGGTTCAACAATGTCGAACTCCTGCAGGGTCTACCACGCAAGCTGGCCACCATGGATGCGTGCCGGACCGAGATCGGACGTACTGCGGCAGAAATCATCGCGGCAAAACTGGCCGATCCGGATTCCGAAGTGGAAACCCGCGTCACTCTGACTCCCAAGATCAGCTTTGGCGACACGCTGAAACGGCGTTAAGCCATATGGCGCTGCAACGTCTGGACAATCGGGCTGCGCGTGCCCTGTTTATGGACCGCCATGCGCTGTTGGAGCAGCCCTCAGGCGGGTCCAAGGGTGATGACCTGTTGCAGCTGATCCATCGGCTGGGGTTTGTGCAACTCGACAGCATTAACACAGTCGCCCGTGCGCACGATATGATCCTGTATACACGCAGGCCCAGCTATCGTGCGCGCCACCTAAAACGGCTTTATGAACGCGACCGGGCATTGTTCGAGCATTGGACTCACGATGCGGCCGTGATCCCGATGGACTTTTATCGCCACTGGCATCTGCGATTTCTGCGCGATGCCGATATGTTGAAAGCGCGCTGGAAAAACTGGCGTCGCGATGGGTTTGAACAGAAATTCGAAACCGTCCTGCAGCATATCCGCGATCATGGGCCGGTCGGGTCGTCCGATGTGGGGAAGGACGAAAAGAAGGGTTCGGGTGGCTGGTGGGATTGGCACCCATCCAAGACAGCGCTGGAATATCTTTGGCGATCCGGCGCGCTAACCGTGGTAGGCCGTGACGGGTTTCAAAAGCGATACGATCTGACCGAACGCGTGATCGACAACAATCTTTGTCCTGGCAATTTACCCTGCGATGCCGATGAAACCACGGATTGGCTGTGTAACGCTGCGCTTGACCGGTTGGGTTTTGCTACATCCGGGGAGATTGCAGTGTTCTGGGATACGGTCAGCGCGGCCGAAGCCAAATCTTGGTGCGAACAGGCTCTAACACAAGGTGAAATCCAGGAAGTTTTCATCGAATGTGCTGATGGGAAAGAGCGAAAGGTATTCGCCCACCCAGGCACAAGTGAACATGCCGCAACGCTACCCGAAGCGCCGGGCCGGATCAGGGTCCTTAGCCCTTTTGATCCGATGTTGCGTGATAGAAACCGGGCTCAGCGGTTGTTCGGGTTTCACTACCGCATCGAAGTGTTCGTCCCTGAACCCAAACGCATCTACGGCTACTATGTTTTTCCCTTGCTAGAAGGAAATCGATTGATCGGTCGTATCGACATGAAGGCACAGCGTGATTGTGGCCTGTTGCATGTTCGCGCTGTATGGCCAGAACGGACGGTGCGCTGGTCAGATGCAAGAACCCGGCGGCTGCAGTCAGAACTTGAAAGAGTCTGTCGGTTTGCGGATCTCGATGACGTCAGATTTGATGACGATTGGCTCAAGACTCCCAAATAGCGTCTAGGCGTTGATCAGGAACCCGTGCTCGCTGATGAGGTGCCGCAATTCGCCTAGCGAAACCTCGGGGCTGCGACCAGAAGTATCCAGCTGTGCATCTGCCCGCCCATACAAGGCCTCACGACTGGCCAACATGCTCTTGAGCTGCTCCATCGCCTTGGGATTTCCGGCCATCGGGCGTTCGTCCCCCTGGGCACGCACACGATCCATATGCTCTGTCGGCGAAGCCCTGAGCCAGACGGTATGAAATCGGCTAAGCAGCTTGGAATAGGTCGACGGCTCGGAAACGATCCCACCTGCAACGGCAAGAACAACCCAATCATGATCTGTAATCACCCGATCAAGCGCCTGAGCTTCCAGATTGCGGTATCCTTCCTGACCGTAGAATGCCACCACCTCAGACATTGGCATGCCTGCCATCTCTTCGATCGTCGCGGTCAACTCAACAAACGGAACGTTTTGCG
Organism: Ruegeria sp. BA2; assembly: GCF_056539605.1. Lineage (NCBI taxonomy): Bacteria > Pseudomonadati > Pseudomonadota > Alphaproteobacteria > Rhodobacterales > Roseobacteraceae > Ruegeria > Ruegeria sp. BA2. Next base: position 33,629 of record NZ_JBQFVE010000009.1, read on the forward strand.
CCGCCCCCAGCATAGCGCCAAGGGTCGATTTGCCCGCCCCGCGCAATCCGATCAGGCAAACCCGACGCGCGCGTGCGTCTTCTTCCGGATGAGGATGCAAGGCGCGCCTGACACTTTCTTTGACGTCATCGCTGGCTTGCCGGAACAGCTCTATGATCTGCAAAACATCCGAATCCCACGGATCATCCTCGCCGATCAGCCATTCCGCTTTGTAGTCCAGGGCCTGCGCGACGCGGTACAAAACTCCGATGGAAATATTTCCCTCACCCGCTTCGAGCTGAGCCAAATAGCGTGGAGAGACACCCGAGGTTTCAGACAGGACCCGGCGCGGTATTCCGCGCATTTGTCGCGCCCGTCGCACACGCGCGCCCACTCGCTCGCTTAGATCCTGCTTTACGAAATGTGCAGGGGATGCCGGGTCTTGCGAGTTTTGTCCTTCCATTCGACTATACCGTTTGCTCAGTATCACCATGAGGCTACGACGCGAAACAACGACGGGCAACGGGTTTTACCAAATACGTGCCAAAAGCTGTTTACTTGGGGCATGGAATTGGGTCCACAGTGCAATTTTTCGCTTGGTTAGAGACTATGCTTGCTGCGTCTATGCTTCCAACTCGTGAAGTTCAACCAGCAGGTCCAACAGCATCTCGTGCCGCTCTGCCCCAAGCAATGCGCGGGTGTGTTCTGCCAGTTCCAACATCTCTGCCAGATTGGCATCGATAATTTGTAATCCGTTTTCGCTGATTTCGACAATCTGGCGGCGGCGATCTTTGGTATCCGGCCGCCTCATTATCAGATTGTTGTCTTCGAGCTTTTTTAGAATGCGGGTCAGGCTGGGCAACAAAAGACAAGCGCGCTCAGCGATCTGAGTTGGTTCTTGCGGCCCCTCCTCCTGCAAAACCCGCAGAACGCGCCATTGTTGCTCGGTAACGCCAGCATCGGTCAACACACCCCGAATTGGCCCCATCACCTTTTCCCGCGCACGCAGCAGCGCAATCGGTAAGGATCGGGACGTCCGTGGTAAGTTTCTGGTCATAAGGAATTTTCGCGCAATTCCAGTAATTTCGCAATAGAGCGTTGGTTCAGGACGCGTATCGCTTTCTGGACTTTACTTAACTTGTTTATTATATGCGTCCTACGTGAAGGTCTTTGGGGGGCACAAGATGAATTGGAATGAATTCTCCGATTGGGGCAAGAAGGTCGCCGAGTGGACGCAGGACTATCACCTGACGGTTGGCGACAAACCTGTCCGTGCCAGGACCGAGCCGGGCGATATCCTGAACGCTTTGCCTGCGCACCCGCCTGAACGGGCCGAGCCAATCGAAGATATCTTTCGCGATTTCGAAGACATCGTAATGCCCGGCATCACCCATTGGCAGCACCCTCGGTTCTTCGCCTACTTTAACTCGAACGCTTCGGCCCCGTCGGTGCTGGCAGAGTTCCTCGCCAGTGCGATCGCGCCGCAATGCATGCTATGGCAGACCTCACCCGCCGCGACCGAGATGGAAACCCGGATGATGGACTGGCTGCGCGAGGCACTGGACCTGCCCAGTGGATTTGCGGGGGTCATTCAGGATTCGGCCTCATCTGCAACGCTGGCGGCTGTGCTGACCATGCGCGAAAAAGCGATGAATTGGCAGGGGAACACCCAAGGTCTGTTCGGCCAAAAACCCCTGCGCATTTATTGTTCTTCCGAGGTTCATACCTCGATCGACCGTGCAATCTGGGTTGCCGGAATCGGACAAGACAATTTGGTGCGCATCCCGGCGCAAGGCGACTGGCGTGGGATGGATCCAGAAGCGCTGGAGGCGGCTATTCAAGCCGATTTATACTCTGGTTTTCAACCAACGGGCGTGATCCTTTGTGTTGGCGGAACGGGAACCGGTGCAACTGATCCGGTGGATCGCTGCCTTGAGATCACACAGAAATATGGCCTGTATTCCCATGTCGATGCCGCTTGGGCCGGGTCAGCGATGATCTGCCCGGAATACCGTCACTATTGGCCAGGGATCGATCAGGCTGACAGCATCGTGTTCAATCCCCACAAGTGGCTCGGCGTTCAGTTCGATTGCTGCGCGCATTTCCTGAGAAATCCCGATGATCTGGTCCGTACGCTGGCTATCAGCCCGGAATATCTGAAGACACATGGCAAAGACGGGATCATCAACTATTCGGAATGGTCGGTGCCGTTGGGCCGCCGATTCCGCGCGCTGAAGCTGTGGTTTGTCATCCGGGCCTATGGGCTGGAAGGGCTGAGGCAACGGCTGCGCAATCACGTCAACTGGTCGGTCGAACTGCATGATCGGCTGGCGTCCGAGCCGGATTTTCGGATCGTGACGCCCCCGATGTGGTCGCTGTGGACTTTCCGGTATGAGCCTGAAGGCGACACGAATCTGGACGATCTGAACCTACGCTTGGTGAATACAATCAATGATGACGGGCGGATATATCTGACCCAGACCCGTGTGGACGGTGATCTGGTCATCCGCTTTCAGGCCGGTCAATTCGAAACCACTGAAAAGGACGTCATGATGGCCTATGACGTCATCACCGAGATTGCGCGGAGGCTTTAACTCCGCATCGATGCCGCGGCCTGAGCATACCCGCCCGACGCCCCGTCAACGAAATGCACATGGTCATCGCGCATGGCCGAGGGCACAAAGCATGTCATCATCGCCTCTTGCTGGGCATGCAGTCCGTATCGGATTTTTCCCTCTGCCTGCGCGTCGTCCAGCATTTGGGCGAGCTGCCTCAGCGTCTCTGGGTCACAATCCAGGGTCATCTTCAGCCCGTCATCGAACTTGCGAAAATCCGCATTGCGGCTGACCATTTCTTTGTAATGATTGGGTTCGAATTGACCCAGGCGCAGGCCGGTTTTGAACAGCAAACCGATCAGCATGTTGCCAATTGTCAGACGGACTTTCTGCAACAGCAAGTTGCGCCCAGCGCGCGAGACATGGGCGTCAATGTCAACGCCTGGCGGTGGCCAGCTCATCGGTGGTCCTTTAGGTGGCACCGGGTGGCCAGCACGCTCTAACCCTTCGGCCAAGGACAGAACGGATTGGGTCAGAGCGGCAAAATCTGCCTCAGTAGACTCTGTTGTTGGTTGTATGACCAGCGACACGATCTGACCAAGCCGCGCCGGGCTGTTGGACCAGCGACATGACAGGCCGGTCAGATCTGGCTGCGCGTCGGGGCCAGCGGGTTTAACGGCCGATAGACCGGATTTCATCTGCGCTTCGGCCCAAGCCAGTCCACCACCCGTGAACATCGCATAATCAACCCCAGTGGACGGTGCATAGCGGGCCACGCGCAGATCGCGACCGGCGGCGCGAATGTCGGCCACCGAAACCAGCGCCGCGCGTAGCGCAATATTGAACTCAGCCTCTGCCCAGCTTTGCAATGCCGCCAATGTTTCCCGTGCGGTTTCAGTATCTTCGCTAGGCACTGCAAACCCGGCACCGTCCCCGCCAAAAACATAGGGGAAGTCACGACCGCTCAGCGCATTGATCATTCCTGAAATCACCGCGGCCCCAACCATGTTGACGGTCTTGTACCGACCGCGCGCGATCTCGCCGGTCGAGTCCACGATATCCGCCACACCCATGACCCAGGTATCTGGCAAAGGTATGAACTGCGCTGGATCGCTGAGGCTCAGGAAACTGTCGGAAATGGGTACGGAATCATAGAATACTGAATCTGAAGAGGTCATGGCTCTCTCTGAAAATCCTAAAACTGATCTGAAGATAGCCCAAAGTTGACAGATGTCTGCCCCTACTGAAGCGAGCCGCGCTTGTGCAGGTCTGGTTGACGTGCGAAGCATCGCTGCAGGGCATTCAGGCAGAGAGGGCGCTAGATGCAGGCAGGATTGGTTGTATTATGTCTGGCTTATGTCCTCAGCCAGTTCTTTCGTGCGTTCTTAGCCGTGCTCACCAGCGATTTGGGCCGGGATATCGGGGCCACGCCCGAAGACCTCGCCTTTGCTTCGGGCCTTTGGTTTCTAGTCTTTGCGGCAATGCAAATACCCGTGGGTTGGGCACTGGATCGTGTTGGCCCAAGGCGAAGTTCGGCGCTATTGCTGTTGATCGGCGGCGCGGGTGGCGCGGGTCTGTTCGCGGTCGCCACTACTCCACTCCATGTCGCGTTGGCCATGGCCCTGATCGGCGTGGGATGCTCACCCGTTCTGATGGCGTCTTACTACATCTTCGCGCGTGAGTTTCCGCCGGCCAAATTTGCAACCCTTGCCGCCGTAATGCTGGGTGTGGGGTCTGTCGGCAATCTGGTCGCCTCATACCCCACAGCGCTGGCGGTTGAATTGATGGGCTGGCGTGCAACGCTGGCTGGGCTGGCGATCATATCGGGCGCGGTGGCTTTAGGCATTTGGATTACAGTTCATGATCCCAATCGTGTCGAGTCCGAGCACAAAGGATCCGTGCTGGACCTGCTGAAAGAACCCGCTCTTTGGGCGATCCTTCCGCTGATGTTGGTGGCTTACGCGCCCTCTGCCGCGCTGCGCGGGCTTTGGGCCGGTCCCTACCTACGCGATGTTTTTGCACTGAATACGACGCAGATTGGCCAGGCAACTCTGATCATGGGGGCTGCGATGATTGCCGGCACCTTTGCGTACGGGCCGATGGATCGCATTCTGAAGACGCGCAAATGGGTGATATTCGGCGGCAATAGCCTAGGGTCGATCGCTTTGGTGCTGCTGTGCTTATGGATTGATCAAGGCATTTGGATATCCATTCTACTGCTCGCTGTGATTGGCTTTCTGGGCGCGAGCTTTCCAGTGATCATGGCCCATGGGCGGGCCTTTGTGCCCCCTCATCTGGTCGGGCGCGGAGTCACGTTGCTGAACCTCTTCGGCATCGGGGGCGTTGGGCTGGCGCAATTTGCAACCGGGCGTATCCATGCAGCCAGCACGGGGATTGATCCCTCAGCGCCATATATCGCGATCTTCAGCTTTTTCGCCGCCACTCTTGCCATTGGATGCGTGATCTATCTATTCAGTCGGGACAGCGTAGACTGAAGCCGGAGACCGCTCGTGCAGGACATTGAGGTGATCGCGCCCAATCTGAAGCATTCCTTGTCGGGCGTGACAACCACGATCGTCCGACTGCTGCCGATCCAGGAGAAGATGATCACCATTCGCGCTACAGGCCCCGGTTTGCCAGCGGATTTACCCCATATCAGGCTCTGGAAACTGCTGTTTCTGCCCAATCGCAAACGGGTTTGGCATGCGCGCCGAAACACTGAGATGCTGATGGGCCTGATCCTGCGCAACCTATTTCGGCGCAAGTATAAACTGCTGTTCACCTCAGCTGCACAGCGGGATCACTCGGGGTTCACCAAGGGTCTGATCCGTAAAATGGACGCGCTGATCGCCACCACGCCTCAGGCGGCTTCATTTCTGGAACACCCCGCGACCGTCATCATGCATGGCGTCAATACCGAGCTGTTCCATCCAACCGAGGACCAGCACGCCCTGCGCCAAAAGCTCGACTTGCCGGATGGGCTGCTCATCGGCTGCTTTGGCCGCATCCGCCCTCAGAAAGGGGTCGACCTGCTGGTTGATGCCGCTTTGCAGGTTTTGCCCAAACATCCAGATGCGCACGTGATCTTCACCGGGCGCGCCACGAACGAATTCGAAGCGTTTCAGGCCGAGCAGGTACAAAAGCTGAAAGATGCTGGGTTGGACGACCGTGTTCATTTTCTGGGTGAGCGCCCCTGGGATGAGATCGTCGAGACCTACCGCGCGCTGGACCTATTCGTCGCTCCGGCGCGACACGAAGGCTTTGGTCTCACGCCGCTTGAAGCAATGGCCTCGGGCGTTCCGGCAATAGCGTGCCACGGAGTTGGCGCGTTCAGCGCGCAGATCAAGGATGGTAAGACAGGGCGTTTGGTTGAAAAAGACAACGCTCAAGCCTTGGCACAAGCGCTAGAAGACATGTTGAAGGACCGCGCAGCATTGGCCGCTGCGGGGCAAACTGCGCGCGCGCATGTGGAACAGAATTTTCGAATCGAAGGCGAAGCAAAGGCGATCGTTAAGGTGTATCGCCGCCTTCTGGACGAGTCCTAATCACCAGCAATCACGACAAATCGGTTTGAGCGGGTAAAATATACCTCAATAGCCCTTTTTTCTTCGCCGCAACGCAGCTATGAACGCGCGTCCTTAACTTTGGAGACATGAAATGGGCTATCGCGTCGTCGTCGTCGGCGCCACGGGTAACGTGGGCCGCGAAATGCTGAACATCCTGGCTGAGCGCCAGTTCCCTGTCGATGAACTTGCTGCACTGGCAAGCCGTCGTTCTTTGGGGACCGAGGTGACTTTTGGCGACAAGACCCTCACGACCAAAGACTTGGACACCTTCGATTTCACCGGCTGGGACATGGCACTGTTTGCTGTGGGATCCGAGGCCACCAAGGTTTACGCCCCCAAGGCGGCAGCGGTTGGCTGCGTGGTGATCGATAACTCGTCGCTCTATCGCTATGACCCGGACATCCCGCTGATCGTGCCGGAATGTAACCCGCAAGCGATCCACGACTACAAAAACAAAAACATCATCGCCAACCCCAATTGCTCGACCGCGCAGATGGTGGTCGCGCTGAAGCCACTGCATGACCGTGCCAAGATCAAGCGTGTGGTTGTATCGACCTATCAATCGGTTTCAGGTGCAGGTAAGGAAGGCATGGATGAGCTTTGGGATCAAACCAAAGCCATCTACAACCCCACGACCGAGGTTGAGCCGAAGAAATTCCAGAAGCAGATCGCTTTCAACGTCATTCCCCAGATCGATGTCTTCATGGAAGACGGTTCGACCAAGGAAGAATGGAAGATGGTTGTCGAAACCAAAAAGATCGTCGATCCGTCGATCAAGGTCACCGCAACCTGCGTCCGCGTTCCCGTGTTCGTTGGCCATTCCGAGGCCGTAAATATCGAGTTCGAGGAATTCCTGGACGAAGACGAAGCCCGCGACATCCTGCGTGAGGCACCAGGTATCATGGTGATCGACAAGCGCGAAGCGGGCGGCTACGTCTCGCCCATCGAGTGCGCAGGCGACTTTGCAACGTTCATCAGCCGTATCCGTCAGGACTCGACCATTGAGAACGGCCTGAACCTGTGGTGTGTGTCCGACAACCTGCGCAAAGGCGCGGCCTTGAACGCCGTACAAATCGCAGAACTGCTGGGCCGTGAGGTTCTGAAGAAGGGTTGAGGTTTTTTAATAAATTGACGCGATCGGGCCGCTTCGAAAGAAGCGGCCCGAATTGTATTTGAGGCTTGTCATCGCCGGAATAGCCTGCAACTTTTGCGGGAAGCTTACGCCCTATTCCATGTGAGATTTCATGAGACAGTTTCTTTTCCTGCTAGCCATTGCCCCAACACTTGCTCAATCCGAAACCTTTACCATCGAAACCAAAGTGAGCGAAGTCACTGTTTATCCGGAAGGGGCCGAGATTATCAGAACCGGAGCATTTGACATCCCGGCGGGTCAGCATCGTCTGGTTCTGTTGGGAATCCCAAACGCAGATTTTGATACACAGCTTTCGACCATGCAGATTGATGCTGCAGGGCTAACGCAAACCGCGTTGATCGTCCGGAGCGATGATGTGCCCTGGCATGATTATGTCAGCGGTGAGGTGAAAGCCGCCGAACAGCGCGTCGAAGACATCGAAACTCTTATCGTGGCCGTTCATGACCGTGCAGAAACAGCCTTGTTGAAGGCCGAAGCCGCGCGCCATAAGATCGCGTTTTTGACCAATCTTGGCGGAAACGAGGGTTTAACGGGATCAGGCGCCGCTGGGCTGCGCGAGATCGCGCGTATGATCGGCTACGAAAGCCTTTCCGCCGAAGAAACCGTTCAGACTGCCGAGATCGAAGCGCGGAGCATCCGCAAGGAACTGATTGAACTGCACCTTGAGCTTGAAGCGGCGAAGGCCGACCTCGCCGCTTTGGTGCCAGAAACCGATGAACGCTTGTTTGTTGCAGTGGATATTGTCGTTGGGAATGACACTGTAGGCGCTATTTCAGTGTCTTATCTTGACTTTTATTCGGCAAACTGGGTGCCCGGCTATGAATTCGATCTGACGACTGGAGACACTCCTGAGGTCACGATCAACCGAAAAATCCGGGTCAATCAGAACACGGGCGAAAATTGGAAAGAGATCACGTTGCATGTTTCGACGCTGCAACCGGTCGGCCAGAACAGCGCCTCATCGCTTTATCCGCGCCGCAGATCTTTCCGGGAGAGGCCCAAGGCCAGGGCCGGTATCGCGAGCCTTGCTGAACCGGTCGTCGAAGCACCTGTAGTTGTCGAAGAAAGCGGCCGCTGGATTCCGAATACGGCGTCAGTTCAAGGCACCGGTATCACCTATACCCTGCCAGAGACGATTTCGGTCGCCAGCGGCTACGAAATCGCAGAGTTCGAACTGGACAGCGAAGTGCAATCCGCTGAAATCTACGCTCTGGCGACCCCGTTGCGGGACAATACCGCCTATCGCACAGCACGCTTCACCAATCCCTACCAACAAAATCTGTTGTCGGCCCCTCTGGCACGATGGAAGGTGGACGGTGTCTTGGTTGCAACCGAAGAATCACTTGAAATCGGCCCGTCGGAAAAGGTCGAAATGGGCTTTGGTCCGCTGCACGGGCTGACCGTAAAACGCCGGATACTCAGCCGCAGCAGCGGTGACACCGGATTGATTTCGATCTCCAATCAGGAGGTCGAACAAGCGCGGATCACTGCCGAAAACCTCACCAACCGCGCATGGCCGTTAAGGATCGTGGATCTTGTACCCTATTCCGAACAGGACGATCTTGAGATCAGCTGGACAGCAAAACCCCGGCCCTCTGAAGAAAACGTCGACGACAAGCGCGGGATTCTTGCATGGGATCTGCAAATTGTGCCAGGCCAGTCCGAAACCATATCGCTGGAAACAACACTCAACTGGCCCGAGGGTATGGTGCTGGACTAATCAGCTCTGCCCCTCAACCAGCCCCTTCAAATTCTCCAATCCACGCTCATAGTCTCCGCCGACCCAGTTATCCATCATCAGACCCATCCAACGGGACATGGGGTTCATGCCCAGTTCAGAGACGAAGCCCCAGGTGACTTGCGTCCCTGACCCTTCGGGCTGCAGCTGGAATGAAGCCGTTGCCGTCCCCATCGGGCCAAAGTCCAGTGCAGTTTGCACCGATTGATCCTGTGTGCTTTCGATGATCTCCTGCGAACCGGTACCGACCTGCGGATTGTCCGAGCTCCAGCTCAGAGTATTGCCAACACCTGCATCCGGGCCGCTGTAGCTTAACTTGGTTTCCGGATCGCGGGACAGCCAAGGGGACCACTTCTCGGTCTCTTGCATGGAATTCACGTAAGGAAAGATTGCCGCGGCCGGAGCATCAATCGTAATGCTGCGCGAAACTTCTGCCTTGCCCGGCAACAAATAAGACACCCCGACAAGCACCAAAATGAGGATAAGCAGGGTGACGAGAATACGTTTAATCAATCGCATGGGTATGATCCGAATCCTGTTAAACAAGAGGATCATATCAAATTATGGCGTGAAATCAGAGCGCTAATCCGATCTTATTCACGCCTCAATCGGCATTTGACCTTCAAACTGCGACGAATTTCTTCTCTTGCGGATCAAAACACTCCAATCCACCTTCACCAATATCAGTCCACAATCCATGCAGGCTGAGCGCACCATCTTCGACCGCTGAGGACACAAAGGGGAAGGTCATCAGGTTTTCCAGCGAGGCCACCACCGCCTGCCGCTCGAACTGACGCGCTTGTTCGACGCCGTCTTCAACATCGGCAACCAACTCGAACTTTGGCTTAAGGATGTCCATCCAGCGGCCCACAAAGCTTTCTTTGGCTTCCAGCTGCGGCGCATGACCTTTGCACATATCAATACAACCTTGCACGCCGCCGCATTGGGAATGGCCCAGAACGATAAGATGCGCGACTTTCAACGCAGTTACGGCGTATTCAATGGCTGCGCTGGTGCCGTGATGGTCACCATCCGGGGCGTAGGGCGGCACCAAATTAGCAATGTTGCGGTGAATAAAGAACTCGCCCTGATCGGCCCCGAAGATCGAAGTTACATGCACCCGACTGTCGCAACAGGAAATCACCATTGCACGGGGGCGCTGGCCCTCGGTCGCCAACCGCCGATACCAGACCTGATTTTCGGAATAGGTGGTTGCCTTCCAACCGTGATACCGTTTCACCAGATAGTTCGGTAAAGGTTTGGCAAATTTCATTCTGTCGTCCCGTTCGCTTGTTTGATCCGTTCTGTAACCTGAATTCTCACAAAATTCGAGACATTATCCCTCTGCCCGGCAACCAATTGCAAAGAGAAATTCGGGCAGAGTAATCCCATGCCGTGGGGGCATATCAATTGGGGTGAATGTGGTGGATAAGATTATCACACTTGAACAGAAGGAATCCGTGCGTCTGGACCCGGACCGCCTGAGCAGCCTGTATCATCAGCTAGGTGATGCCAATGCGATGGATGTAATGTGCCGTACGGTTGAAGAGTTGGCGCTGCGGCTGTCGAATTGCGAACGGTTCTGGCGGCAGCGGGATTGGGTTGGATTGCGCAAATGCGCCAGATCGCTGGTCGCGATATCCGAACAGATCGGCATGACTGCTCTGGCCCGCGTGGCAGGTGACGTTGCCAACACGGTGGATGCCGGCGATGCGGTCGCCACTGGGGCGACATTGGGCCGCCTGATCCGCGTGGGCGAGCGATCTCTAACTGCGATCTGGGATCAGCAGGACTTGTCGGTTTGACGGGGGGTTGCAGGCAGGCTGCAGACGGCTAGTCTGTGCCAAACCTAAATCATCCGAGACACGCATGACACTGTCCTTTGCACCTGACTCAGAACCTTCGCTGCCGCTGCATGTAGTGGCGCAATCTGATCTGGAGGGCTGGCTTGCGGATCAGTCAGATCGCGTGCGCGCGTGGGTCGCAGCAGATGGTTTTTCCGGAGCGCTGGGTCAAACTCTTCTGGTCCCAGGTCCAAAAGGCACGCCAGAATTCGCGCTGGCGGGATATGGCAGCGCGGCGAAACGGGCACGCAAGCGGTTTCCACTGGCTGCGGCGGCGGAGGCGTTGCCCAAGGGCACCTATCACATCGCAACTGGCGTTCCCGACGACGTACTTGAGGCCGAGTGTTTTGGCTGGCTGATGACCGGGTACGTTTTCGACCGCTACGCCGCGCAAAGCGCCGCCACAGCCGCACTGATTGCCCCGGAAGGTATCGATGCGAAGCGGACCGAGATCATGGCCAATGCCGAGGCGTTGACCCGAGATCTCGTCAACACGCCTGCTTCAGACATGGGTCCAGCGCAATTGCAACAGGTGGCAGAAACACTGGCACAGGAATTCGATGCCAGCTTCTCGGTCACTACAGGTGATGCGCTGCTGGACCAGAATTTTCCAATGATCCATGCGGTCGGGCGCGCGGCAGAACAGCCGCCGCGTCTGATCGAGATGAATTGGGGCAACCGCGGACCAAAGCTGACTTTGGTCGGGAAAGGGGTCTGTTTCGACACCGGCGGCTTGAACCTCAAGCCCGGTGCGTCGATGGGATTGATGAAAAAGGATATGGGCGGGGCGGCAAACGTGTTGGGTCTGGCCCGCATGATCATGGCGCTGGAATTGAACGTTCAGCTGCGCGTCTTAATCCCGGCGGTTGAGAATTCGGTCGCAGGCAACGCTTTCCGACCCGGTGATATCCTGACGGCACGAAATGGAATGGCTGTCGAGATCAACAACACCGATGCCGAGGGGCGTCTGGTCTTGGCCGATGCGTTGACGCTGGCACAAGAGGACGCTCCGGACCTGCTGATCTCGATGGCTACACTCACGGGCGCGGCACGTGTTGCGTTAGGCCCCGATTTGGCGCCGTTTTACACTGATGACGACCGGGCTGCCGAAACATTGGCGCGCGCAGGCCAAACAGCCGCCGATCCGGTTTGGCGCCTGCCCTTCCATGAACCCTATGAGGCCATGATCGAGCCTGGGATTGCAGATCTGGACAACGCGCCAGCGGGGGGCTTCGCGGGGTCAATCACTGCCGCGCTGTTCCTGCGCCGGTTTGCCGCCCAAAGCCGCTATCTGCATTTTGATATTTATTCCTGGCAACGCAGCAAAGAGCCCGGCCGCAGCAAGGGTGGTCTGGGTCAAGGCCCGCGCGCCCTATTGACTGCTCTACCAGAGATGCTGGGCCTATGACGCAAGCACGAGTCATCCATCCGGTCACCAACCTGTTGCGCCGCCCCGACGGCCCGCGTGACCGGCAATTGCTGTTTGGTGACGTCGTAACGATTGCGGATGAACAGGACGGGTACAGCAGCGTCACATCCAGCAAGGATGGATATTCAGGATGGATATCGACAGAACACTTAGGGTCGATCGAACCCCAGACCCATTGGATTGTCGCGGCCTCGACCCATGCCTATGAAAAGCCGGATATAAAAAGCCCTGATCAGCTTTCGCTGAGCTTCGGCAGCAAAATCAGGGCGCTGTCAGAACAAGACGGGTTTTTGGAAACGGCGAGCGGATTCATTCCTCGGGTTCACGCCGTGCCCGCCTATTCCCGGCTGACCGATCCCGTTGCGGCGGCCGAGCTGTTTCTTGGTACACCTTATCTTTGGGGCGGCAACAGCCGGTTCGGGCTGGATTGCTCGGGCCTGGTACAGGCCGCGCTGCTGGCATGTGGCATTCCCTGCCCCGGAGACAGCGGCGATCAGGAACGCGAAGTCGGAGAAGTCGTGCCTGCGGGTGAGTCGGCGCGACGGGGGGACCTGTTGTTCTGGAAAGGTCATGTTGCATGGGTCGCGGCCGAGAACCTGCTGCTTCACGCCAACGCCTATCACATGGCCGTTGCGCTTGAACCAATGGATCAGGCGATAGCCCGGATCGCCGCCCAAGGCGACGGGCCGGTTACCGCGCACAAAAGGCTCTAGTCCGGGTCAACGGCGCGGATCAGCTTACGTTCCAAAACCCTCAGAACCGAACGCAGATCGTGCCCGCGTTTCAGAATACGACCATCCATGCCAACGACCGAATACATCCCCTGCCGCATCCGCAGGCGCGGGTGTTTCTCGACCCGATAGATGGGATGTTCAGCCGTCCGACGAAAGATGGAAAATACGGCCATATCCTTCAGATTGGAAATACCATAGTCGCGCCACTCACCGGCGGCGACCATTCGGCCATAGACTGACAGGATTTGAGACATCTCGCGCCGGTCAAACGCGACCGGCATCTGGGCAGAGCCGGACCCGAACCGGCTGGGAGGCTGCATGTTCATATGACAAGCCTTGCCGGAAATCGTCGTTGAATCAAGTCCGACGCTATCTGGGTGTTGTATTTTTGAATCGCTCGCATTCTAGCGCCGTCCGACTTGTCGACAGATCAGGATCACCGGCAATAGCCCAACAGCGAGAATAACCAGTGACGGGACAGCTGCCCCCTCAAGCCGTTCATCCGAGGCAAGGCGATAAGCCTGCACTGCCAGCGTGTCGAAGTTGAATGGCCGCATGATCAATGTCGCGGGCAGTTCTTTCATCACATCGACAAAGACGATCAGCAGTGCCGTCAGAAGTGATGGTGTCAGGATCGGCAAATGCACGCGGCGCAAGGTTCCCAGCGGTGTCTGGCCCAATGATCGCGCTGCGGCATCCATATTGGCGTGTACTGTGCTTTGCCCGCCCTCATAGGCGCTAAGCGCGGCTGCAAGAAACCGCACCATATAGGCCGCAACCAACAGCCAGATCGACCCGGTGACCAGCAAACCCGTGGAAATATCGAAGGTATTGCGCATCCATGCGTCCAGCGCATTGTCAAAACCCGCAAAGGGAACAATCAGACCAACCGCAATCACCCCGCCCGGAACCGCATATCCAAGGCGCGCCACATACCCGGTCATTGCTGAGCCCCGCCCGGGTCTTAGGCGTTGAAAAAACCCAATACAGATCGCAGCGCTTACCGTTACGACCGCAGCTGTTCCAGCCAGGATCAGGGAATTGCGGATAAAGCCCAGGTACCGGGGTGTAAGCAGGTTTTGTTCGGATTCAAGCCCCATCTCAACCAGAATGACGACCGGCAATAAAAACCCAAACACCACCGGGATTACACAAAGAGTGAAGGCACCTACAGCCTGCCAGCCCCGTAATTGGGCGGCTGGCTGCGACCGACCATTTTTGCCTGCCTGATAGTATTTTGCCTTCCCCCGCTGAGTGCGTTCGGTCACTGCCATGACCAGCGCGAAAGCCAGCAAGCAAAGGGCTAGCTGCGCCGCTGCCGCCCGGTCCGCCATCGAAAACCAACTGGTGTAGATGCCAGTGGCAAAGGTCTGAACTCCGAAATAGGCGACGGTGCCGAAATCAGCGATGGTCTCCATCACTGCAAGCAAGACACCCCCGGCAATCGCCGGGCGCGCCATGGGCAGGGACACCCGCCAGAACGCATGCCAAGGCCCGTTGCCCAGCGCGCGCGCCGCTAGAAAAGCCGTAGCACTTTGCTGCAGGAATGCCGCACGCGCCAACAAGTAGACATAAGGATAAAGCACGAGGATCAGCATCACAGCCGCACCCTCGGTCGAGCGGATCTCGGGGAACCAATAGTCACGCGGGCCCCAGCCTGTCACATCACGCAGCGTAGATTGGACAATTCCGGGATGGTCGAGGATGAACGTATACGCGTAGGCCAGAACGTAGGCCGGGAAGGCCAATGGCAGTACCAAAGCGATTTCAAGGAACCTGACCCCCGGAAACCGTGTCATCGTGACCAGCCAAGCCGCCCCAACTCCGATCGAGAATGTACCCGCAGCCACCAGCACCACAAGGACAGCCGTCGTCAGTGCATATCTCGGTAACACAGTCTCTAACAAATGAGATACCGTATCCGTCCCACCGGTGACGGCCGCCAGAACAACGGCCACCATTGGCAAAAGACAGGCCGCTGCCACTGCATACGAAACGGCTGCGACGAGCCGCGTGCCAAACGCACCGCGATTGCGTGTTCCGTGTTCTGCGTATTCGATTTCGGCCATGATGCGTGACTGATAGTCCCCGAGGTTCAGCCTTTAATCGACCAAAACGCTAAGAAACACCAGTGCAGCGCGCAACAAATCTACGGCATACGCTACCGCAGGTGTTACTCATAGACACGCTGATCCTCGATCACCAACCCGTCTTTGGGCAGTGAGCCCGGCGCCACAACCTCGATGGCGCCTTTGAGTTTGAGCACCTCAACAACCGATTTGGCGTAAGCGTTGTCATTTTCGCGCGGGCTCTCGATCTGGACGGTCATGGTGTCCATCTCACCTTGGCGGGCGGCAATTACGCGGGCCTTGACGATTTCATCATGCTTTTCAACCAACGCTGCAACCTGTTCTGGTCTGACAAACATGCCCTTGATTTTGGTCGTCTGATCAGCACGACCCATCCAGCCCTTGATCCGCAAATTCGTGCGGCCACAAGGTGACTCTCCGGGCATGATCGCTGACAGATCGCCGGTGGCAAAGCGGATCAACGGATAGTCGGGGTTGAGCGTAGTCACCACAACCTCGCCCACTTCTCCGGGGACAACCGGCGTGCCGGTGCCGGGGGTGACAATCTCGACGATCACATGCTCGTCGATGATCATCCCCTCCATCGCAGGGCTTTCATAAGCGATGTTGCCAAGATCTGCGGTCGCATAACACTGCAGGCAGCTGATGCCGCGATCCGCGTATTCCTGACGCAAGGATGGAAACAGCGCACCACCCCCTACCGCAGCTTTTGAGAACTTCAGCGCGACACCCATCTCATCTGCTTTATCAAGAATGATCTTAAGGTAATCCGGCGTGCCCGCATAGGCCGTACAGCCCACATCGCGGGCGGCCGTGACTTGCAATTCGGTCTGCCCCGTCCCAGCAGGTAGCACCACGGCCCCAACGGCCCGCGCGCCGCTTTCGAAAATCATACCTGCGGGGGTCAGGTGATAGCCAAAGCAATTCTGTACGATGTCACCCTTAACAACACCCGCCGCATGTAGGAACCGCCCCATTCGCCACCAATCGTGCGTAACACCGCCAGGTTCATAGATTGGGCCCGGGCTTTGAAATATGTGCGCGACATTTGCGGTGTAGATACCCCCGAAAGGAGGGTTTTCGGTCTGCCAAGCACTCAGATCCGACTTACGTAGAACCGGAAGCCCACTAAGTTCAGACAGGTCATGAACATCGTGATCTGTAATCCTGCATGCGCCCGGAACAGACGCCGCGCGAGTCAACTGTGCCTGCAGAGCTTTGAGTTGATCAGCGGCGCGTTCGTCGGCGGATCGGGTTTCAAGCTTATCGAAATAGGTCATCGAAATATCCTCCACCCGCTTACAGCCATCTCTTGCGGCGGCGGTATGAACGCACGTCACGAAAGCTTTTGCGGCCTTCGTCTGACATGCCGAGATAAAATTCCTTCACGTCCGGATTTTCGCGCAACTCAGCGGCGGGGCCGTCCATCACCACGCGGCCCGATTCCAGGATATAGCCGTAATGGGCAAACCTTAGAGCCACATTTGTGTTCTGTTCAGCCAACAGAAAGGACACGCCTTCCTTCTCGTTCAGATCCTTCACGATGCCGAAAATTTCTTCGACAAGTTGCGGTGCCAGACCCATCGAAGGCTCGTCCAGCAGGATGGTTTCGGGGCGTGACATCAGTGCACGGCCCATCGCGACCATCTGCTGTTCCCCGCCCGAAGTGTATCCGGCCTGCGACCGGCGACGTTCTTTCAGGCGCGGGAAATAACTGTAGACAAGTTCCAGATCCTGTTGGATCGCAGCCGAGCCGTCCTTGCGCGTATATGCGCCGGTTAGCAGGTTTTCTTCGACGGTAAGGTGCTCGAAACAGTGACGGCCCTCCATCACCTGAATAACGCCCTTTTCCACCAGATCGGCAGGGTCGCTTTCATGCACGCTTTCACCGCGATACTTGATCGAGCCTTTGGTAACCTCACCACGTTCCGAGTGCAGCAGGTTCGATACCGCCTTCAGCGTGGTCGTCTTGCCTGCACCGTTGCCGCCCAGCAAGGCTGTGATGCCGCCTTTGGGAACGGTTAGGCTGACGCCTTTCAGCACGAGGATCACGTGGTTGTAGATCACCTCGATATTGTTGACCTCAAGCAGGGTTTCCGCCTGCACGTCAGTGGTGTGTGCCGCATCCAGCATCAGCGTGTGTCCTCATGCCTGCCCCTTCGGGGCGGTTCGTAAGGAGCGGCAGGCAGACTGCCGCTCCGGATCTTAATGTGTCCCGGATATCCGGAACACTAGGGCAGCTTACTCACAGCGCTGCGAGATGCTGTTTTCAGCCGCGTAAGCGCCCGAGTCTTCTTCGATCAGTGCATTGATCACTTCTGCATCGGTCGGTTTGAAGTCTTGAATCGGGTTCCACGTGCCGGCTGCCGCGTCCCACTGGACGACGCCAACCAGTCCTGGGCCACCATGGTTGTCACAGGACACCGCGAACTCAGGCCCAAACCCGGCCATTCCCAGCCCTTCCATCTTGGCGTTGGTAATATCCAGCGCCTCCATGCCATCGCGCATCATGGATGCGTCAATCTCGGCAGTGCCGTGCATTTCCTGCGCAGTCTTCACCGCTTCGGCCGCCAGCATCGCGGCATAGAGACCACGGTTATACTGAACCGAACCCAGCTGATCGCCCGCGCCTGCGGCCTTGCCTGTATCGACGACATATTTCTTCAAGTCGTCATAGACCGGATAATCGTCGCCCAGACCGGTGAACGTCAGCGCCTTGTAGCCGGTGGCTTTGTCACCAGCTGGCTCCACGTCGAATTCCGCACCCGACCACCAGACACCGATGAAATTCTCCATCGGGAAGCGGATGTTGGCGGCTTCCTGAACCGCAACCTGGTTCATTACGCCCCAGCCCCACATGATCACATAGTCCGGCTTTTCACGACGGATTTGCAGCCACTGCGACTTCTGCTCCTGACCTGGGTGGTCTACGGGCAGCAATGTCAGGTCATAGCCGTGCTTTTCGGCCAGTGTTTCCAGCGTGCGGATCGGCTCTTTGCCGTAGGCCGAGTTGTGGTAGACCAGCGCGATCTTCTTGCCGTTCAGATCTCCGCCATTTTCATCCAGCAGGTAATTGATCGCGCCTGACGCACCGTTCCAGTAGTTGGCTGGATAGTTGAATACATGGCTGAACACCTTGCCGTTCGCAGCGGAGGTCCGGCCATAGCCCATGGTGTGCAGCGGGATGCCATCTGCGGTTACTTTGGGGATCAGCTGATAGGTGATACCGGTCGACAGAGGCTGATAGACCAGAGCACCTTCGCCCTTGGTCGATTCATAGCATTCCACACCTTTTTCAGTGTTATAGCCGGTTTCACATTCGATCACCCGCGCCGGAACACCGCCGATGCCACCGTCGCGTTCGTTCAGCAATGTGAAGTAGTCGGCATATCCGTCCGCAAATGGGATACCGCCAGCCGCATAAGGCCCGGTCCGATAGCTGAGCGACGGGAACACGAGATCGGCCATGACCGGACCTGCGGCCATCACGGCGCCCAGCGCCAGGGTTGCCAGTTTCTTGTTCATCGGGTGTCTCCTCCCTTGGTTGATCCGATGTTAGGTTTCGGGCTTTCCACCCGTTTTATTGATTGGACCGGCCCCTTAGTGCGGAAACGGCCAGAGTCTGAGTTTCTCTTTCGCCACGCGCCAAAGCTGCGCCAGCCCGTGCGGTTCGAGGATCAGGAACATGATGATCAGTGCGCCCACGATCACGAGGTTCAGGTGCGCCACGATATCCGTTGGCCAGCCCAGCAAATCGACGCCGAGCAGTTTCAGAACGACCGGCAGCAATACCAGGAATGCCGCCCCGGCGAAGGATCCAAAAATAGATCCTAATCCGCCAATAATGACCATGAACAGCACCAGGAATGATTTCTGGATGCCGAACACCTCGCCAACCTCAACCGCGCCCAGATAGACAGCGAAGAACAGAGCCCCTGCGATGCCAACAAAGAACGAGCTGACAGCAAAGGCGGTGAGCTTGGCCTTTAGCGGGTTTACCCCGATGATCTCGGCCGCGATGTCCATGTCACGGATCGCCATCCATGTGCGACCCGTGGTGCCACGCGTCAGATTACGCGCGATGATGGCGCAGACGGTCAGGAAAATCAGGCAGAACAGATATGTGGCCCAGGCCGGTGCGTTTGGTCCGGTAATGATGATACCGAACACATCCCGCTCCGGTGCGTTGATCTGGCCTGATGCTGAGTAGTTGTAGAACCAGGGTACTCGGTTAAACAGCCAGACAAGGAAGAACTGTGCCGCCAGCGTTGCCACCGCCAGATAGAACCCTTTGATCCTGAGCGACGGCAGACCAAACAACACGCCGACAAAGGCTGTAATTCCTCCGGCCAGCAGGACATGGATGAACATGCTGACATCGGGAAAGGCCGTCATCAGCTTGTAACAGGCATACGCCCCCACGGCCATGAATCCACCGGTGCCCAGCGAAACCTGCCCACAATAGCCCACCAGAATGTTTAGCCCAATCGCCGCAATTGCGTAGATCAGAAACGGCAGCAGCAAGGCATTCGCCCAGTAATCGTTGATGATGAACGGAATGATCCCAAACGCCACCGCCAGCACCACATAGTACCGATACCGGTCAAACTTGATCGGGAAAGTCTGGCTGTCATCTATGTACGAGGTTTTGAAATCCCCGGCCTCACGATAGAACATATCTTACTTTCCCCATTCTTCTTGCGCCCGGTTTCGGGCCACAGCGTCCAGTTGGTTAGAGCCTTTGGCATATCCGCTGGCTTCCGACGCGCGTACCAGTTTCATGTAAGCAAGGATGCCCATGATCAGCCCGGCAAAGGCCAGGATCGCGGCCACCACAAGCTGGCTGTCGGTCAGATCATCCGACGTCAGCGCGATGTAGCCAAAAGCCCAGAACCCGGCCCAGGCGATCACATTTATGATGGCGATCAGCTTGGTCACGCGTCACACCCTCTCAATGATCTTCTCGCCGAACAGACCTTGCGGTCGGAAAACAAGGAAGATCAGGGCCAACACATAGGCGAACCAGTTCTCGGTCGCGCCTCCAACCATCGGGCCAATTGCGAACTCAAACAGTTTCTCGCCCACGCCGATGATCAGCCCGCCCACGATGGCACCAGGGATCGACGTGAATCCACCCAGCATCAGCACCGGCAAAGCCTTGAGAGCGATCAGCGACAGTGAGAACTGAACACCCGATTTGGTACCCCACATGATCCCCGCGACCAGCGCTACAAATCCGGCCACCGACCAAACCATGATCCAGATGAAGTTCAGCGAAATCCCCACCGACAGCGCCGCCTGATGGTCATCCGCCACGGCGCGCATGGCCCGGCCCTGCTTGGTGTACTGGCTGAACGCCACCAAAGCCGCCACCAGCAGCGCCGCTATGATCGTTGCCACGATATCCAGATTGTCGATAAAGAACCCATAGTCGAAGATCTGGAATGTCGATTCATCAATCCACAGGTTGATCCCTTGCGGCAAACCCACATCCAGCGTCTTGATCTCGGATCCCCACATCAGGTCGGCCACACCTTCAAGGAAATAGGCCAGACCGATGGTTGCCATGAACAGGATAATCGGCTCCTGCCCGACCAGATGCCGCATGACAAAGCGCTGCACCGCCCAGGCAAGCAATACCATCACCGCCATGGTCAGGATGATTGCCAGTAAGGCGGGCACGTTCCAGCCGAAGTAATGAACATGCGTGCCAAAGATCGCATTGATCAGATGCGCAAACGGCACCTGCCCATTCATGATCCCCACCAGCGTCATCGCCGCGAATAACGCCATAACCCCTTGCGCATAATTGAAAATCCCCGACGCCTTGTAGATCAGCACAAAGCCCAGCGCGACCAGAGCATACAGCACCCCGGCCATCAGACCGTTGAGGATGACCTCCATCGCGAATACGAGTTGTTCAGGCATTGGTGCCCCCCCAGATATCTGCCTCGGTGTCAGTCATGGCTGACCCCAAGATAAGCATCGATGACCTCTTGATTGCTGCGCACCTCATCCGGCGTGCCGTCACCGATCTTCTTGCCGTAATCCATCACTACCACCCGGTCGCTCAGGTCCATCACCACACCCATGTCGTGTTCGATTAGCGCGATGGTGGTGCCAAACTCGTCATTCACGTCGAGGATAAAGCGGCTCATGTCCTCTTTCTCTTCTACGTTCATCCCGGCCATCGGTTCGTCCAGCAGCAGCAGCTTGGGCTCCGCCGCAAGTGCGCGCGCCAGCTCAACGCGCTTTTTCAACCCGTAAGGCAGGCGGGACACAGGCGTTTTACGGATGTGCTGAATTTCAAGGAAGTCGATGATCTTCTCGACCGCCTCGCGGTTTTCGGTCTCCTCCGCTTCGGCCTTACCCTTCCACCAAGCCTGCTGAAATATGTTGGTCTTCATAAAGCTCAATCGCCCGGTCATGACATTGTCCAGAACGCTCATCCCTTCGAACAAGGCGATGTTCTGGAAGGTCCGCGCGATGCCCTGCTGCGCCACCTCAAATGGCCGCATCTGCGGGCGTTTGGCGCCGTGGAACCAGACCTCACCTTCCTGTGGAACATAAAACCCCGAGATCACATTCAGCATCGAGGACTTGCCCGCCCCGTTCGGCCCGATGATCGCGCGGATCTCCCCCTCGCGAATGTCGAATGAGATATCCTTGATCGCCACCACGCCGCCAAAGCGCAGGGTGATGTTTTTCATCTCCATCACCACACCGCCAATCTTGCGGCCGTCCTCGGTGACATATCCTTCGGAATTATCCAGCATCAAAATCCCCCTGACAGGAAAAACGGGATGGCGGGCGGGGCGATGACCGCAGGTCGAGCGGCGCTTGTCATTCCGCGGCCACCTTGTGCTGCGCAACCGGTACAACCGTTGCGTCGACAATTTCCAGCGTTGCTGAAATCGAGCCCTTGCGACCGTCTTCATAGGTCACTTCGGTGGTGGTCGACACACTCTCAGACCCATCATAAAGCGCGGCTATGATGTCGCTGAATTTGTCCTCGACAAATCCGCGACGCACCTTGCGGGTCCGGGTCATTTCACCATCATCCGCATCCAGTTCCTTGTGCAGCACCACAAAGCGATGCACCTGACAGCCTGACAGCATTTCATCTGCCGCAACTGATTTGTTCACCTCTTCCACATGGGCCTTTATCGTCTCTAACACTTGAGGATTTGCGGTCAGCTCCTGATAGGAGGCATAGGCAACGTTGTTGCGTTCGGCCCAGTTCCCTACCGCGGTCAGGTCGATATTGATGAAGGCCACACAGCGATCCTTACCATTGCCGAACAGCACGACCTCAAGAATATCGGGATAGAATTTCAGCTTGTTCTCGACATATTTGGGCGCGAACATCGACCCGTCGGCCATTTTTCCCACATCTTTGGCGCGGTCGATAATCCGCAAATGGCCCGAATTCTCTTCGATGAACCCGGCATCCCCTGTCGCAACCCACCCCTCGGCATCCTTGGTCGAGGCGGTCGAAGCCGGGTTGTTGTAATATTCAACAAACACCCCGGGTGAGCGATAGTGAATCTCGCCGCTGTCGTCGATCTTCAACTCGACATCCGGCGCAGGAACCCCAACCGTATCGGCGCGCACCTCGCCATCCGGCTGCACGGTGATGAATACGGTCGCTTCGGTTTGGCCGTATAACTGTTTCAGGTTGATGCCGAGCGAGCGGTAGAAATCAAAAATCTCCGGACCGATGGCCTCTCCTGCGGTGTACCCAACGCGGAATCGCCCATATCCCAACGTGTCCTTCAGCGGCCCATAAACCAAAAGGTTGCCCAGCGCGTATTTCAGCTTGTCGCCAAACCCCACCGGTTTGCCGTCCAGCAACACGCCGCCAACCTTCTTGGCGTGCGCCATGAAATAATGGAACATGCGCTGCTTCAGCTTGCCCGCATCCTCCATCCGGATCATCACATTGGTCAGCTGGGTCTCGAACACACGCGGCGGGGCGAAGAAATAGGTCGGCCCGATCTCACGCAGGTCTGTCATCATCGTGTCGGCGCTTTCGGGGCAGTTCACGCAGAAGCCGCACCAATAGGCCTGACCGATAGAGAATATGAAATCCCCAACCCACGCCATCGGAAGGTAGGACAGGATATCCTCATTTCGGGTCAGATGATCGAACTCTGCGGAATTCTTGGCGCTTTCAATAACATTCCGGTTCGACAGCACCACGCCCTTGGGCTTGCCCGTGGTGCCCGAGGTATACAGCATCACGCAGGTATCGTCATAGGTAATTGCCGCGATGCGCTTGTCCAGCTCAGCATCAAACCGGGCGTGGCCGGCGCTGCCTTCGGCCATGATGTCCTCAAGCGCGTTCATCTGGGAATGGTCGTATTTCCGCATGCCGCGCTTGTCGGTATAGAGGATATGTTTGACCTGATGCAGGTTCTGCTGGATCTCGATAACCTTGTCGACCTGTTCCTGATCGCCGCA
Organism: Ruegeria sp. BA2; assembly: GCF_056539605.1. Taxonomy (NCBI): domain Bacteria; kingdom Pseudomonadati; phylum Pseudomonadota; class Alphaproteobacteria; order Rhodobacterales; family Roseobacteraceae; genus Ruegeria; species Ruegeria sp. BA2. The sequence continues at coordinate 57,180 of NZ_JBQFVE010000009.1, forward strand.
GACAACGTATTTCGCGCCGCAATGCTCCAGCACATAGGCCATCTCTTCCGCGACCGAATCCTGATACAGCGGCACCGGAACCGCGCCCACCATTTGGGCTGCGACCATTGACCAGTAATGCGCCGGACGGTTGCGGCCTATGACGGCGATATGGTCGCCTTTCTCAACGCCCAACTCCAGAAACCCCAGCGCGATAGCACGGATTTCCTTGGCCGTTTCGGCCCAGGTCCAGCATTGCCAGATCCCGAATTCCTTTTCCCGATACGCCGGAGCGTCCCCGAACTGATCAACATTGCGGTGTAGCAGCGCCGGAAGGGACGTCATCCCTTCGGCGCCCGACTGCGTCTGAGCCAATCTTTTTCTCCTCCCCATCCGGCCCCTCCCCGGGCCGGAAATGGCGGGTTCGGGTCATTGCCCGAACGCCATTGTCCCGATTAGGGACGGTGGTACGATCAACGTCAAGTTTTGCCTGATGTTTTCTCAATTCTTACGAATTGTAACAAAGACCCGCTCATCGATCTGGCCAGGGCCTGACACACCCGACTTCCCAATGCTCAAAAGCAATGCTATGAGCGCTCAAAATGCTCTGGCGATGGCGTCGCCAGGTGTAATTTCAGCGTTGAACCATATCCTGTACGCCGGGACTTTCAATCAAGGAGATTGAGGGCCCGGTCCTGATCTCCGTTATCACAGGAGACAGCGATGGCCTGGTCGCCCGACAAAACCGAAGTCAAAAGCTGGAACGAGTGGGACACGTTGCGCCACATCATCGTCGGCCGCGCAGATGATTGCCACATTCCGCCCGAAGAACCCGCGCTGGACGCCAAGGTCCCCGAAGACAGCGATATGCGTGGGCAATGGGGCCGCCGCCCGCAGGAAACCATCGATCGAGCCAATGAACTGCTGGACAATTTCGCCGATCAGCTGCGCAAACGCGCCATTCGTGTGGATCGGCCCACCTCGATCGATCACTCTCAGCCCGCGACCACCCCGGATTTCCATACGGCTAGCCAGTTTGGCTGTATGCCCCCGCGCGATGTGTTGCTGACCGTCGGGCACGAGATTCTTGAGGCGACGATGTCATACCGCTGCCGCTGGTTCGAATATCTGAACTATCGTCCGCTGATGCAGCAATATTGGGACGAAGACCCCAACTTCCGGCACGAGGCCGCGCCCAAACCGCGCCTGACCGATGCGGATTACCATCCCGACTACCTCAGCGACACGATCGGTGTCGAAAAACGCCTGCAATGGGCGGCTGAGAAGTTCTTTGTCACCACCGAAGAAGAGCCTTTGTTCGACGCGGCTGATGTGCTGCGCTTTGGCCGCGATCTGGTGGTGCAGCATGGGTTTACCACCAACCTCAAGGGGATCGAGTGGCTGCGCCGTCACTTCCCGGACCATCGCGTTCACACGGTGAATTTCCCGGGCGACCCTTATCCGATCCATATCGACGCCACGTTCACACCGCTGCGCCCCGGTCTGATCCTGAACAACCCGCAGCGCCGCTTGCCCGAAGATCAGCGCGGCATGTTCGAGAAAAACGGGTGGGAGATCGTGGACGCCGCGCAACCGGCCCACAATACACCCCCACCGCTGTGCTATTCCTCGACCTGGCTATCGATGAACGTGCTGGTGCTGGACCCCAAAACCGTCTGTGTCGAGAAATCCGAGGTCTATCAGGCCGAGCAGATGGACAAGCTGGGCATGGAAGTTGTCGAGGTTGAACTGCGTGACGCCTACGCCTTTGGCGGTGGCTTGCATTGCTGTACCGCGGATGTCTATCGCGATGGTGAGTGCGAGGATTATTTTCCGAACATGTAGGGTTTGTAGGTTGAGAAGATGGTGCCTGGGATTTCTCAGGCATCCTAGCTTGGATGGATAGAGCTAAATGTTGCGTGAACGGCAACTATGAGCCCAAAATGACATCACCGCAATCGGGCTTGCTGGGCACAAAACGATTGCGTTTGATTGTAGGGCCACAGAGCATGCGGGTCTCGGGGAGAGCTTTAGAATGCCGACCACATTGCGGATGTTCATTCCTACGGCGATCCGGGCTGTCATGGAGCACCTCACGCCGCGCGTGGAAGCAGCGACAGGCGTGCGGCTCATACAGGAGGTTGAACTTAACCCACTGATACCGGAGCGACTCAGAGCGGGCGAGCGCTATGACATCGGTCTGACCAATCCACCTTACGCGAAGGCCTTGATCGATGATGGCTTTGCAGACGGAAGCAGCCACCGTGCATTCGGGCGAGTCTCACTTGTGGTTGCGCGCAAAGGCTCGACACATGGCCAATTGATAACGGACACACATGGTATCGAAGCGCTTCTCCGCAGTGCGAAAAGCATAGCCTATACAGGCGCTGGCACGAGCGGACACACCTATCTGGATGTGATGGAGCGCATGGGGCTGACTGACTCCGTCTTGCCGCAAAGCCATGCGATGTCTGGGGGCGTGCCTGCGGCATCGGTTGCGACCGGCGAATACGAACTTGCGATTGCCCCGCTCACAACAGTGATTGCCACACCTGGAGTCGTTCCGGTAGCGGTGTTCCCGGAGCATCTTGGGACACAAATCGACATGTCAATATTTCGGAACGCCGCATCCCCAAACATAGCTTCAGAAGTGATCGAATTCCTAACCGATCACGATCTCGACGATATACTCACCGCTGCGGGAATTGCGCGTTTTGAATTGATCTGATCGCAATTTGAACTTCCGGCAAAATCGCGTACAGATAGGGGAGGCCTGTAAGTCCGGTTTGTCCGCAGTCCAGACACTAAACTACAACGCGGTTTGATCCCGAGACTACAACCAGTCCCGCAAAATCGGGATCAGCGGGATATCCGCCGCGGGCATCGGATAGTTCCGCAGATCATTCGCGCGCACCCATTTCAACGCCTGACCCTCTTTCGATTGCGGAATCCCCTCCCATTTGCGGCAGGCGAATAGGGGCATGAGCAGGTGGAAATCGTCATAGCTGTGGCTGGCGAATGTCAGCGGCGCGAGGCAGGAGGCCCAGGTGTCGATGCCCAGTTCTTCATGTAATTCGCGGATCAGTGCGACTTCGGGCGTTTCGCCGGGTTCGATCTTGCCGCCGGGGAATTCCCAGAGGCCGGCCATGGATTTGCCCTCGGGCCGTTGAGCCAGCAGGACCCGGCCCTCGATGTCGATCAGGGCGACAGCAGATACTAAGACAGTTTTCATGGTCGCGATCCCGGACGCAAAACCGGGCTCCACTTTTGCTGGAATTGCTCCGGTTTCACGAGCGATAATCCGCGTTGATCTCGATGTAGCCGTGGGTCAGGTCGCAGGTCCAGACGGTGGAAGTCCCCTCGCCCAAGCCCAGATCGACGGCGATCACGAGGTCTTGGCCTCTCATATAGGCGGCGGCATCTTCCTCGCGGTAGTCGGGACTAACCCAGCCTTTTTCTGCCACAAGCATGTCTCCGAACGAGATGCTCAGCAGGTCGCGGTCGGCGGCAGCGCCGGATTTGCCGATGGCCATGACGATGCGACCCCAGTTCGGGTCCTCGCCTGCGATGGCGGTTTTGACCAGAGGCGAGTTGGCGATGGCCAGCCCGTGGGTTTTGGCGTCGGCGTCCGTGGCGGCGCCGGTCACACGAATTTCAACGAATTTCGTGGCCCCTTCACCGTCGCGCACCACTTGCTGCGCGAGGTCCAGCATCACCGTTTCCAAAGCCTGCTCAAACGCGGCGTTGCCGGTGGCGTCGATACCCGAGGCTCCGGTTGCACAGAGCAGCAGACTGTCAGAGGTTGAGGTGTCGCTGTCCACAGTGATGCAGTTGAATGTGCGGTCGGTCTGCGCGCCAAGCATTGCCTGCAAAGCGGATTGGTCGACCTGCGCGTCAGTAAAGATGTAAACCAGCATCGTCGCCATATCAGGCGCGATCATGCCGGAACCTTTTGCAATCCCTGCAATAGAGACTGTTTTGCCGTCGATCTCGACCTGAGCGGACGACCCTTTCGGGAAGGTATCGGTGGTCATGATGGCGCGGGCGGCGTCTTCGATGGCGTGGCGGCTGAGGCTGGATTTCAGCTCTTCGAGCTTGGCCACGATACGCTCATGCGCCAGCGGTTCGCCGATCACGCCGGTCGAGGACGTAAAGACCCGCTGCTCGGCCACACCGGTGGCTTTGGCGACGGCCTGCGTCACCTCGGCCACCGAGGTTTGGCCGTAATGGCCGGTAAACGCGTTAGCGTTGCCCGAGTTCACCAGGATCGCCGCTGGTCCGTCTGACGACCCGCCAATCTTGTCCTGACAATCAAGCACAGGTGCCGCGCGGGTGGCCGAGCGGGTGAAAACACCCGCCACCGAGGTGCCAGGATCAAGCACGGCGAGCATCACATCGGTGCGACCCTGATAGCGAACGCCCGCTTCGACCGTGGCAAAGCGCACGCCATCAATGGCAGGCAATTCGGGGAAGGCCGCCGGGGCCAGCGGGGAAACCTTGGTGATTGTGGCCACGGGGGTTACTCCTGCAGCAGGTCGATCTGGCGCATGATCTCGGGGCCGGCACCTTCCAGCGCGGGGCGTTCGATCGTTGCCTGTTGGGTCAGTTCGTCAACCTTGGCCTGAATGGCCTCTTGCCGGAGGGTCTGGGCAAGTTCTTCGCGCACGGCGTCCAGTTCTGGCGCCTGGGTTTTGCGTTTGTCATTCAGGGTGACCAGATGCCAGCCGAATTGCGTCTGGACCGGATCCGACACGCTGCCCTTTTCCAGTGCGACAACGGCGTTTTCAAACTCGGGCACCATCTGGCCCTTGCCAAACCAGCCCAGCGCGCCGCCATTGGGACCCGACGGGCCGGTGGATTTCTCTTTGGCCAGCTCGGCGAAATCCGCGCCATCGTCCAATTGCGCTTTGATGGCTTTGGCTTCGTCTTCGCTTTCGACCAGAATATGGCTGGCGTTGAATTCGTCTTCGCCTTCGAACTCGGCGAATTGTGCGTCATAGGCGGCTTGGATGGCCTCATCCGTGACTTGGGCGGCAGTGACCGCTTCGACTGTTTGCACCGCGCGCAAGGACCGGGTTTCGTTGTCCAGCCGTAGCGCGTTCAGGGGGCTCAGCGCTTCTTGCTCTTGCCCAAGAAGATGCTGCTGGACCAGTTGTTCAACTATGAAGTCATACAGAACGTCGTCTTCCAATTGCTGATACTGCGCAGGCAGGGCAGACGCGGTGGCGATGACGTGACCCAATGTGATCTCATCGCCGTTCACACGCGCCACAACGGTCGAGGCATCGGGCTTGGTTTCGGCGGCCAATGGCAGGGCCATCACGGCGGTCAGTGCCAGCGATGGCAGAAAAGTGAGGCCTTTGGGCATGGAATCATCCTATTTCTTGGCCGCGACAGGGCGCAGCGTTGACACTGTGGAACCTGCCGCTTACATCGCTTTGAAGCCTTGGACAGGGCCGCCTTTCACCCCCCGTATCTATGGGTTGCGCGCAAGGTGGGCAAGCCTGTCGCAACCACGATAAGAACAGATCCGCTGGAGTGAACATGCTGGGACTCGGAACGCTCGCCAAAAAGGTGTTCGGAACACCGAACGACCGCAAGATCAAGGCGACCCGCCCCCTGATCGATAAGATCAACGCGCTGGAACCAGAGTTTGAGAAACTGTCGGATGAAGGCCTGATCGAAAAGACTGCCGAACTGCGCAAACGGGCGCTGGATGGTGAAAAGCTGGATGACCTTTTGCCCGAAGCCTTTGCCAATGTCCGCGAAGGCGCCAAGCGCGCGCTGGGTCTGCGGGCCTTTGACGTGCAGCTGATGGGCGGCATCTTCCTGCATCAGGGCAATATCTCGGAAATGAAGACGGGCGAAGGTAAGACCCTGGTTGCCACCTTACCTGCCTATCTGAACGCGCTGACCGGCAAGGGCGTGCATGTGGTTACGGTGAACGAATACCTAGCCAAGCGCGACTCGGAATGGATGGGCAATGTGTTTGCCGCCGTGGGCATGACCACCGGTGTGATCTGGTCGGGCCAGCCCGATGCCGAGAAGATGGCGGCGTATAACTGCGACATCACCTATGCCACCAATAACGAGCTGGGCTTCGATTATCTGCGCGACAACATGAAGGCTGATCTAGAGCAGGTCTATCAAAAGCACCACAATTTCGCGATTGTGGATGAGGTGGACTCGATCCTGATCGATGAGGCGCGAACGCCGCTGATCATCTCGGGGCCAGCGCAAGACCGGTCAGACCTGTATACGGCGATCGATGCTGTCATCCCGGCACTGCAAGATGATCACTTCTCTCTGGATGAAAAGACCCGCAGTGTAACCTTTACGGATGAGGGCAACGAGTTCCTCGAAGAGCGTTTGCTGGCCGCAGGTCTGCTGCCCGAAGGGCATTCGTTGTACGATCCCGAAAGCACGACCGTTGTGCACCACGTCAATCAAGGCCTGCGTGCGCACAAGCTGTTCCAGCGGGACAAGGACTATATCGTTCGCGACGGGAACGTGATTCTGATCGACGAATTCACCGGACGAATGATGCCGGGCCGCCGTATGTCCGAAGGTCTACATCAGGCGATCGAAGCCAAGGAAGGTGTTCAGATTCAGCCCGAGAACGTGACGCTAGCCAGCGTGACCTTCCAGAACTACTTCCGCCTTTATGACAAGCTGTCGGGCATGACCGGTACGGCACTAACCGAGGCGGAAGAATTCCAGGAAATCTATGGTCTGGGTGTTGTCGAGGTTCCAACCAACAAGCCGATTGCACGTGTGGACAAGGACGATCAGGTCTATCGCACCACGGCCGAGAAATATGACGCCATCATCAAGCAGGTCAAAAAGGCCGGTGAAAAGGGTCAACCGGTGCTGGTCGGTACCACGTCGATTGAAAAGTCCGAAGTGATCAGTCAGTTGCTGACCAAGGAAGGCATCGAACACAACGTTCTGAACGCCCGCCAGCACGAGCAGGAAGCCCAGATCGTAGCCGATGCCGGACGCCTGAGCGCGGTGACCATCGCCACCAACATGGCGGGCCGCGGCACCGACATTCAGCTTGGCGGCAATGTCGAGATGAAGGTTTTGCAGGCGCTGGCAGAAAACCCCGAGGCCGATCCGGCCGAGCTGCGTGCGGCGGAGGAAGCCAAGCACGCTGAAGAAAAAGACAAGGTGCTAGAGGCCGGTGGTCTTTACGTCATGGCGTCCGAACGCCACGAAAGCCGCCGGATCGACAACCAGCTGCGCGGTCGTTCAGGCCGTCAGGGTGACCCGGGCCGCACTGTGTTTTACCTGAGCCTCGAAGACGACCTGATGCGCATTTTCGGCTCGGAGCGGTTGGACAAAGTCCTGACCACGCTGGGCATGAAAGAAGGCGAGGCGATCATTCACCCCTGGGTGAACAAGTCGCTGGAACGAGCGCAGTCCAAGGTCGAAGGTCGCAACTTTGACATGCGCAAGAACGTTCTGAAGTTCGATGATGTGATGAATGACCAGCGAAAGGTCGTGTTTAGCCAGCGGCGCGAGATTATGTCGGCAGATGATCTGTCGGATGTCGTCTCGGACATGCGTGAGCAGGTGATTGACGACCTGATCGACGAATATATGCCACCCAAAACATACGCGGATCAGTGGGATACCGTGGGCTTCTATGCTGCAGTTATCGACAAGCTGGGTGTAGATGTGCCGTTGATTGACTGGGCAGAAGAAGAAGGTGTCGATGACGAGGCCATCCGTTCACGTCTTACTAAAGCAACAGATGAAATGATGGCTCAGAAAGCCGTCGCCTTTGGCCCGGAAAACATGCGCACTATCGAAAAGCAGGTTCTGCTGCAGACCATTGATGGCAAATGGCGCGAACATCTTCTGACGCTGGAACATCTGCGCTCAGTCGTAGGTTTCCGCGGCTATGCCCAGCGCGATCCGCTGAACGAATACAAGACTGAAAGCTTCCAACTGTTTGAAGGAATGCTGGATTCGCTGCGTGAAACCGTGACCCAGCAGTTGTCTCGCGTTCGCCCACTAAGCGAGGAAGAGCAAAAGGAAATGCTCGCCCAAATGGCGGCGCAACAGGCACAGACCCAGAAAACCGTGGATCAAGCCGCCGAGAAGGCCGAGGCAATCGCCGAGGCCGAAGCATCCGGTGACAGGCGCCCGAGCTTTGTCGAAGATGATCCATCGACCTGGGGCAATCCGTCACGCAACGATCCTTGTCCGTGCGGCTCAGGTAAGAAATTCAAACATTGCCACGGCAGATTGACCTAGGGTTACCTGCTTTCAAACACAATGAGTCCGCCTCAAGGCCACATATTGGCCTTGATTCGAAGGCAAGTTAAGGCCTGCTCCTTCAACTGGGGAGGGTGTCTTGTTTGTAATAAAGAACTACGTGACCACGGGCGGAACCGTTGCCTGCGCCTTGGCCATTGGATATTTGATGCAAAGCGGATCGGCGCAGCAACCCAGCGCTGAGCCAAGTGGCGCGCGCGTAGCATCGATATCCGAGCAGGGTGCAGACCTTGCCGGGCTTCAGAGCGTTGTGCTGACGTCATCTTCCCCATCTGATGCGCGCGACGATGTGCTACCCACACCCTCGCTTCCAGCACCTGCTCAAAGCCGTTTGCCGTCGAATTGCGACCTGAGCGCACGCGCCTTGGCCGTACCTGGCGCAAATGCGCGGCTGCGGGTCAAAGCCCCGTGCCATGCAAACGTGACCATCGAGGTTCACCACAACGGGCTGATTTTCAGCACTGAAACCGATGCGCTTGGCGGCTTGAACATGACTGTCCCGGCGCTGTCCGAATACGCCATTTTCCTGATCTCGTTGCCGGATGGTGAGGGCACGGTTGCAACAACCCATGTGCCCGAGATCAACGAATTCAGCCGGATCGCGCTGCAGTGGCAGGGCCAAACTGACCTGCAACTACATGCATTGGAATTCGGTGCGGGCTATGGTGAAGCGGGCCATGTGTGGTCTGGCTCTGACACCGGGACGGGGTCTGTGATCCACTTGGGTCAGGGCGAGTCGGACGCGGTGCGTAACATCGAAGTGTATTCCTTCCCGATCCAGTCGGTCGACCAAGACGGATCAATCGCATTGTCGGTCGAAACCGAAGTGACCGAGGTGAACTGCGGCAAATCCCTGAATGTGCAATCGCTGGAATGGCGCACGGGTCAACGTCTGCGTTCGCGTGAACATACGCTTGAATTACCCGGCTGCGAGGCGACCGGTGATTTTCTGGTGTTGAATAATCTGTTCCCAGACCTGACAATCGCTGCAAAATAAGCAGCAGGCAGGACTTAGGTCTCACATGAAAACTGTTCGTGCGGTTCTGGCCGCGCTTTTCACCATGTTGGCAGCGCATGGAGCGCATGCGCAAGACATTACCCTCACATCTCATGATGGTCAGGTTGAAGTTGTCGGCACGCTGCTGGGCTATGATGGTGAGTTTTATCGCGTCGATACTCAATTCGGTGAGCTGACAATCGATGGTTCAGGCGTCACTTGTGATGGCCCCGCCTGCCCCAGCCTGACCGATTTCGTCGCCGAGATTCGATTGTCGGGCGCATCGGTCATGGCCGAAACTCTGCTGCCCGCATTGATACAAGGTTTCGCCGCACAAGAAGGGCTGAGCGTCAAACAATCCGAAGAAGGATTCACATTTGCATTGTACCAGCCAGATCGGCAGGCTCCGCTTGCGCGTTTGATCCTGAGGGCAACTGATACAGGTCAGGGCTTCGCAGATCTGGCCGAGAATGCCGCGGATATAGTTCTGGCTCAGCGAGAGATTCGCCCGGCCGAACAAGAATTGGCACAAGAGGCCGGGCTCGGGGATTTGACCCGCCCACGGCTTTCTCGGGTTCTGGCACTGGACGCGATCGTGCCCGTTGTCGCAACCGACAATCCCGTACAGAAAATCTCAGCTGCTGAACTGGCGCGCGTGTTTTCTGGTGAGATCACCAATTGGTTTGATCTGGGTGGTCCGGATGCCCCAATTGCCTTGAATCTCACCGGTTCAGCATCGGGTCTCGCGCAGGCGGTGGACGATCTGCTTATGAAGCCGGTTGATGCCACTGTGTCCAACACAATTACGCGCCATCCCCGAAACAGCGATCTGGTCCGCGCGGTCTCGGCTGATCCTTTTGCCATTGGCATCGCCAGCCTGGCCGAAACAGGGGCGGCGCGCGCGCTGCCGCTGGCCGGAGGCTGCGGCCACGCCATCATGGCAACGCGTCAATCGGTAAAGACCGAGGACTATCCACTGACCTCGCCGATGTTTCTGTATTTGCCACAGCGCCGCCTGCCTCGGATGGCCCGTCAGTTTCTGGCTTACACACAAAGTCGTGACGCGCAGAGCGTGATCCGGCAGGCCGGGTTTGTTGATCAATCGACGGAAGAGATTCGGATAGGCCTGCAAGGGGATCGGTTGGCAAATGCCATCGCAACTGGCGGGGCAGAGGTCGGTTTGGACACGCTGCAACGCATGATCGAAACTTTGCGCCCGATGACACGCCTATCGCTGTCTTTCCGGTTCGAGCCAGGTTCATCCCGCCCGGATGCCCAGTCGCGATCAAATATCCTGCAACTGGCCCAAGCCTTGGAAAGCGGCACTCTGGACTTGCAGAAGCTCAGCTTTGTGGGCTTCAGTGACGGCGTTGGCGGCGCCAAGGCAAACACAAGCATTGCGCTCCGCCGTGCTCAGACTGTCCGCAACCTTGTGCTGGCGGCGGTTGAAACCAGCATACCTGAAAGCATTGAGATTACGTCCGAAGGTTTTGGCGAAGCCATGCCCATGGCGTGCGACGACACCGAATGGGGCCGCAAAGTAAATCGCCGCGTCGAGGTTTGGGTGCAATAAACCTCACAGATATCCCTGCGACCGAAAACTCAGTTCCGTCGATTTGCCAATGATCAGATGGTCATGCAGCGTTAGCCCTAGTGCCGTGCAGGCATCCTGTATCCGATTGGTCATATCGATATCAGATTGTGAAGGCGTTGGATCGCCCGACGGATGGTTGTGAACCAAAATCAGTGCCGAGGCATTTAGTTCCAACGCCCGTTTTGCCACCTCTCTCGGGTAGACGGGTACGTGATCCACGGTTCCTTTGGCCTGCTCTTCATCGGCGATCAACACATTCTTGCGGTCCAGGTAGAACACACGGAACTGCTCAATCTCGCGATGGGCCATCGTGGTGTGGCAATAGTCCAGCAACGCGTCCCAACCCGAAATCACATGCCGCTGCATCACCCGCGCTCGGGCCATGCGATGGGCGCAAGCCTCAAGGATTTTGAGATCGGTGATCACCGTGTCCCCGACACCTTTGATCTGACGCAGCCGTTCCTCAGGCGCGGTCAGGACCCGATTGAAATCACCAAACGCATCCATCAGCGCTCGCGCCAGCGGTTTCACGTCTTGTCGGGGAATGGATCGGAACAAAGCAAGTTCTAACAACTCATAATCCGGCATCGCCGCCGAGCCGCCGGACATGAACCGTTCGCGCAGCCGCTTACGATGATCCTTGATGTAGGAGGGTAACCGACCACCGGGCAGCGGCTGCGCAGGCGCTTCGTCCGTATCGAATAGCATGGGAGCTTCGGCAAAGGCGTCTTGGGTCATGGGTTCACCCTGACGCAGAATCGGTTTCCGAATAGTTAACGCACCTCAATTGTACGCCTTAAAGCGCAAAACTAGGGGATGAGAGCGGGGGATCCGGTCTTCATCTGGCTAGAAATATCCCGGGGGAGTCGCCCAGCGGGCGGCGGGGGCAGAGCCCCCTTAGCCTTTCATCCCATCCCAAAAGGATTTGACGGATGAGAAAAAGCTTTTTGACTCCGGATGGTTATCCTCACCCAGATCATCAAACTCACGCAGCAGCTCTTTCTGGCGACTGGTCAGATTGACCGGGGTTTCCACGGCCAGTTCGATGAACATGTCGCCGATACCACCCCCACGTAGCGCGGGCATACCTTTGCCACGCAGACGCATTTGGCGGCCTGATTGGCTGCCTGCCGGTATCTGCACGCGGCCGCGACCGCCATCAATGGTGGGAACCTCGATCGATCCACCCAGCGCAGCCTTACCCATGCTGACCGGGACGCGGCAATAGAGGTTCACGCTGTCACGCTCGAACAATTTGTGCTCGGACACTTCGACAAAGATATAGAGATCACCCGGAGGGCCCCCGCGCATACCGGCTTCACCCTCACCTGCCAGGCGGATACGGGTGCCGGTTTCAACGCCTGCCGGAATGTTCACCGACAGCGCGCGGTCTTTTTCGACACGTCCAGCGCCGCTGCAGGATTTACAGGGGTTTTTGATGATCTGACCCAGACCGGAACAGGTCGGGCAGGTGCGTTCAACGGTGAAAAAGCCCTGCTGCGCGCGCACCTTGCCCATGCCGGAACAGGTCGGACAGGTGGTTGGTTCTACGCCGCCCTCTGCGCCGGTGCCTTCACATGAAGAACAGGCGACAGCCGTTGGGACATTGATGGTTTTCTGCAGGCCTGCATAGGCCTCTTCCAGCGATACACGCAGGTTATACCGCAGGTCCGAGCCGCGTGCGGCACGGCGTCCACCACCTCCGCGTTGTCCACCCATGAAGTCGCCGAACAAATCGTCGAACACATCCGAGAATGCGCTGGAGAAATCCCCTTGCCCGCCAAAGCCGCCGCCGGGGCGTCCTCCACCCCCCATGCCGTTTTCAAAGGCAGCGTGGCCAAAGCGGTCATAGGCGGCTTTTTTGTCGGCGTCGCGCAGCACGTCATAAGCCTCGTTGGCCTCTTTGAACTGCGCTTCGGCATCCGGATTGTCCTTGTTGCGATCGGGATGCAGTTCCTTGGCTTTCTTACGAAAACCTTTCTTGATCTCATCCGAAGAAGCGCCCTTGGACACGCCGAGCACTTCGTAGTAGTCGCGTTTGGACATCAGTATTTCCTTCTGCCTCAACGTAATCGGGCCGGCCCGGCAACCGGACCGGCCCTAATTGGCCCGGTTACCCGTTAGTTACGCTTGTCGTCGTCCAGATCTTCGAACTCGGCGTCGACAATATCGTCCTCACCCGGCGCGGCATCTGCGGCTGCGGGCTCATCTTCGCCCTCTTCCGCTTGTGCCTTATAGATCGCTTCGCCCAGTTTCATGGCCGCTTCGGTCACGTTCTGGATGCCTGATTTAATCTTGTCGGCATTGTCCGTTTCCAGCTCATCCTTGAGCGCGGCAACGGCCAGTTCGATCGCTTCGACGGTCGACGGGTCGACCTTGTCGCCATGTTCCTCGATCGATTTCTCGGTCGCGTGGACAAGGCTTTCGGCCTGGTTTTTGGCTTCGACCAGCTCTTTGCGGGCCTTGTCTGCCTCGGCGTTTTCCTCGGCGTCCTTGACCATCTTGTCGATATCTTCGTCCGACAGACCGCCCGATGCCTGGATGGTGATCTTCTGCTCTTTGCCGGTGCCTTTGTCCTTGGCCGAAACCGAGACAATGCCGTTGGCGTCGATGTCAAAAGTCACCTCGATCTGAGGCATGCCGCGCGGTGCGGGCGGGATCTCTTCTAGATTGAACTGACCCAGGATCTTGTTGTCCGCAGCCATTTCGCGCTCACCCTGGAAACAGCGGATGGTCACGGCGTTTTGGTTATCCTCGGCGGTTGAGAAGACCTGAGACTTCTTGGTCGGAATGGTCGTGTTGCGGTCGATCAGGCGGGTGAACACGCCACCCAGCGTCTCGATGCCCAGCGACAGCGGGGTCACGTCCAGCAGAACCACGTCTTTGACGTCGCCCTGCAGAACACCGGCCTGAATGGCGGCACCCATAGCAACAACTTCGTCCGGGTTCACACCCTTGTGCGGCTCCTTACCGAAGAACTTGGTGACCTCTTCGATCACTTTCGGCATCCGGGTCATACCACCGACCAGAACAACCTCATCCACGTCGCCAGCCGACAGGCCCGCGTCTTTCAGGGCAGCCTGGCAAGGCTTCATCGACTTCTTGATTAGGTCGCCAACCAGCGATTCCAGCTTGGCACGGGTCAGCTTCATGACCATGTGCAGCGGCTGACCGTTCGAGCCCATCGAGATGAACGGCTGGTTGATCTCGGTCTGCGAGGTCGAGGACAGTTCGATCTTGGCTTTTTCAGCGGCTTCTTTCAGACGCTGCAGGGCCATCTTGTCAGCGGACAGATCGACACCGTGTTCCTTTTTGAACTCGTCTGCCAGGTAGTTGACGATGCGCATGTCAAAGTCTTCACCACCCAGGAAGGTGTCACCGTTGGTCGATTTGACCTCGAACAGGCCGTCGTCGATTTCCAGAATGGTCACGTCGAAGGTACCGCCACCAAGGTCATAGACCGCGATGGTTTGGGTTTCTTCTTTGTCCAGACCATAGGCCAGAGCCGCCGCTGTCGGTTCGTTGATGATCCGCAGCACTTCCAGACCGGCGATTTTACCGGCGTCTTTGGTGGCCTGACGCTGAGCATCGTTGAAATAGGCCGGAACAGTGATGACAGCCTGCGTGACTTCCTCACCCAGATAGCTCTCGGCGGTTTCCTTCATCTTGCCCAGAGTGAAGGCCGAGATTTGGCTTGGGGAGTACTTTTCACCGCGGGCTTCGACCCACGCGTCGCCATTGCCGCCATCGACGATAGCGTACGGCACCATTTTCTTATCTTTTTCGACTTCTGCATCATCCACGCGACGACCGATCAGACGCTTGACGCCAAAGATCGTGTTGTCGGGGTTGGTGACCGCCTGACGTTTTGCAGGCTGACCGACCAGACGCTCATCTTCGGTGAAGGCGACGATCGAGGGCGTGGTCCGCGCCCCTTCGGCGTTTTCGATGACCTTCGGCTGCGAGCCGTCCATGATGGCCACGCACGAGTTGGTGGTACCGAGGTCAATCCCGATTACTTTTCCCATATTTTCAATCCCTTTCTCTTCAAGGCGATGTCCCGAGGGTTGGACCCGTTGCGGCATCCTGCCCCCGATTGTTGTGCGCGACAGCACTACACCATCGCGCGTCGAGGCGTATATAAGGGCGAGATGAGGGGCCTGCAAGCGTTCAGAAACGCAGGTTTTCGGGAATCTGTGGCCTTTTTTGGCAAGGATTTGGCAAGGTTTGGGGATTCTGGAATGGCGCGGCTGTTATTGCGCGGATTTGATATCAGGAAAGGCTATTTGGATGTGGTGGTGCAGGCCCAATTGATTGACCTGCTGAGACCGATTCTGAAAGCCGCGCCTCTCTATCGGCCTGTTACGCCGTCGGGCAAGCAAATGTCAGTGCGCATGACGTCGGCCGGGGCGTTGGGCTGGGTCACAGATCGGGCCGGGTATCGGTATCAGGACACGCACCCAAAGGGCATGACATGGCCCGCGATCCCCGATGAGATTTTGGCTATATGGCAAGACCTGACCGGCGCGGATCGGCGGCCCGATTGCTGCCTGATCAACTATTACGGCGAAGGCACCAAGATGGGCCTGCATCAGGACAAGGACGAGGCTGATTTCTCATGGCCCGTCCTATCGATCTCACTGGGTGATGACGCATTGTTCCGGATCGGGAACACCACGCGTGGTGGCAAGACCGAGTCAATTTGGTTGAACTCGGGCGATGTGGTGATCATGGGTGGCCCTGCCCGGCTGACCTATCACGGGGTGGATCGTATCCGGTTCGGATCATCCAAACTGCTACCCAAGGGTGGGCGCATCAACCTGACACTGCGGGTCGCAACATGAAGGCAATCCAAAAAGTAAGAGCCGGTTTTTGGACCAAATTGCGCGTCCAAATTGAATCAACGGCGCGCATCCCAACTTTTTGACACCTGCTTGCGGGTGTAGAATTCGGCTAGCAAGCCGATCATGGTCAGAACAATGCCCACCCACAGCGCGTATTCCCAGCTGGTATTGCGCGGAAAATAGTTGCGAAACACAAAGCCACGGCACTGATCAATAACGTGAAACAGCGGGTTCCATGCAAACATGGTCAGCAAGAAACCACCAAGCGCGTTACCAACGAACATCTTACCTGAAAACACCATATTCATGCGGCGATAGATATTTGTCAGGATGGTCACCGTATTAGGGAACCAGGGCTTGAGCGACAAAAATACCAGACCCACCGAACATCCGGTGAACCAAGCCAGCGCAAGCATGGCAAAGGCACCACCGGGTTCCTGAATTTCAAGCGGTGAAACAGTAACGCTGTAAACAAACAGGATCACCAAAATCGAGACAAGTTGCGTGTAGAGAGTACCAAGCGCAGCGGCAGACAACATCACCATCATGGTCATCGGCGAATGCAGCGTCATAGGATTGTTGCCATCCCCGACGCCCGCAATAGCGCCAACCGACTTGATATGTGTTAGGAACAGAAACACGCCGGATAACAGGAACAGAACGAACTCTCCCCGTATCTTGGCAATACGGGTGCCCATCAGCGAAAGGATAAAGTAGAACGCAGATGCGACAATAACGACCTGCAGAATATTGATCAGGATCGCCATGACCGCATTTGAATGCTGCGACCGGATGTTGCGCACAACTGCATGAAATATCAGTTCAGCGGTAGTGAACGCCCCGCCAAGCAACGACTGATTTCGTTTATAATGAAACACCCGAACACTCTTTCCTGCTCATGTCGCCCGCAAGATGGCACGAAATTCTTGCTGTTCCGTATCCGCCGCATCATAAGTCCGTCAGATGCCCTAATCAACAAACCACAGGAACGGAGCTTTTTTGTGACTTATGACGCGCTTATTCCCGTCATCCGGCGGCTGGCCTTGCAGGCCGGGGATAAGATCATGCAGATCTATGAGGCGGATGATTTCGACGTCAAAGTCAAATCGGATGCCAGCCCTGTGACCGAAGCGGATGAAGCGGCGGATGCGCTGATCTCAGCCGGGCTGCGCGACGCCTTCCCGAATATTCTGCTGGTGACCGAGGAACAGGCAGAATCGCATTCCGAAAAGGGCGATACATTCCTGATCGTTGACCCGCTGGACGGCACCAAAGAGTTCATCAACCGGCGCGGTGATTTCACGGTGAATATTGCTCTGGTCGAGAACGGCGTGCCGACGCGCGGCGTTGTTTATGCACCCGCGCGGGGCCGGATGTTCTATACGCAACCCGATGGGCAAGCGGTTGAGGAAACCGGCGCACTGGACAAAGAACAGGCGGGCCATGTCACGCCGATATCAGTCTCTAAACCGGACAATTCGGCGCTGATGATCGTGGCATCCAAGTCGCATCGCGATCAGGCGACCGAGGACTACATCAACAAATATCAGGTGCGCGACAGCAAAAGCGCCGGCTCGTCGCTAAAATTCTGTCTGGTTGCGACGGGCGAGGCTGACCTATACCCGCGCGTTGGCCGCACGATGGAATGGGACACTGCCGCAGGCCACGCCGTGTTGGCCGGAGCAGGTGGCGAAGTGGTGCGTTTTGACGACCATTCCCCGCTGACCTATGGAAAAGACGGCTATGCCAACCCGTTTTTCATCGCCTATGCTCCGGGCGTTGAGTTGAAGGAGGCCTGATGTCCGTTCTGATCGCCATTCCTGCCCGCTATGCCTCATCCCGTTATCCGGGCAAGCCTTTGGTGCCGCTGAAAGGCGCCAATGGCACAAACATGACCCTGATCGAACGCTCGTGGCGCGCTGCGATTTCCGTTTCAGGTGTGGATCGCGTGGTTGTGGCCACAGATGACGATCGCATCCGCGAAGAAGCCGAAGGTTTCGGGGCCGAGGTTGTGATGACCTCGGAGGCCTGCCGCAACGGCACCGAACGCTGTGCAGAAGCGCATGCGGCGCTGGGCGGCGGCTTTGACATTGTAGTCAATCTGCAGGGCGATGCGCCGCTGACACCGCACTGGTTTGTCGAAGACCTGATCTCGGGCCTGCGCGCGGCAACGGATGCGGGCGTCGCAACGCCGGTTCTGCGCTGCGATGGCGACGCGCTGAACGGGCTGCTAAACGACCGCAAACATGGGCGCGTGGGCGGTACAACAGCCGTGTTCGGCAATGATCACAGCGCGTTGTATTTCTCGAAAGAGGTGATCCCGTTCACCTCGGACACCTATGCCAGCGCCGATCCCACGCCAGTCTTTCACCATGTCGGCGTCTATGCCTACCGGCCCGATGCGCTGGCGGCCTATCCCTCGTGGACCAGCGGACCGTTGGAGACGCTGGAAGGCCTGGAACAGCTGCGCTTTATGGAGAATGGGCGCAAAGTTCTGTGCGTCGAAGTCGAGGCCAAAGGCCGCCAGTTCTGGGAACTGAACAACCCGCAAGACGTGGCCAAGATTGAAACGATGATGGCTGCGATGGGGTTAGAATGACTCATATTCTGGTGACCGGAGGGGCGGGGTATATCGGCTCACACGCGTGCAAGGCGCTGGCGCAGGCGGGCTATGTTCCCGTCACATATGACAATCTGGTCACCGGCTGGCAGGATGCGGTGAAGTTCGGGCCGTTCGAACAGGGGGACCTGCTGGACAAGGCGCGGCTGGACGCGGTGTTCGCCAAGTACCAACCCGCCGCCGTGATGCATTTCGCCGCCCTCAGTCAGGTGGGTGAGGCGATGTCAGAGCCCGGCAAGTACTGGTCAAACAACGTGACCGGTTCATTGACTCTGATACAGGCTGCGGTGGATGCGGGGTGTCTGAACTTTGTGTTCTCGTCGACCTGCGCCACCTATGGCGAGCATGACAATGTGGTGCTGGATGAAACCACGCCACAGCGCCCACTGAACGCCTATGGGGCCTCGAAACGGGCCATCGAAGACATACTGAGTGATTTCGAAGCAGCTTATGGCCTGAACCATGTGATCTTCCGTTATTTCAACGTGGCCGGAGCCGATCCGGAGGCGGAAGTTGGAGAGTTTCACCAGCCCGAAACCCATCTGGTACCGCTGATGTTGGACGCCATCGACGGCAAGCGCGGCGGGTTGACCGTGTTTGGCACGGATTATGATACGCCCGATGGGACCTGTATCCGTGACTATGTACATGTCTGCGATCTGGTTGACGCCCATGTGCTGGGCTTGAACTGGCTAGAGCAGGGCAAGGAAAGCCGCGTGTTCAATTTGGGCACCGGGTCTGGTTTTTCGGTCATGGAGGTAATCGAGCATTCCAAGGCCGTCACCAACCGTGCAGTACCCTACAGCATCGGTCCCCGTCGGGCCGGGGATTGCACGCGATTGGTTTCAGGCTCGGTTCGGGCCGAAGAAGAGTTGGGCTGGACACCAAAAAGATCAACGTTAGAAACGATGATCACGGATGCCTGGCGTTGGCATCAGAATGGCAGTTATAACAAGTGAGCCTTGAAGATCGGCCGCTAAGCTGGGTGCAGCGCTATAAGCTGCGCCTGAAACGCAAGCGGCTGTTGTGGCGGTCTTTTCGCAGCCGCCATCAGCTGAAATCGCTGAGTAACAACACCCAGAATATCATTCCGGGAACCATTCTGGCATTCACCACGCTGCGGAACGAAATCACCCGATTGCCCTGGTTCCTGCAGCACTACCGCGCGCTGGGTGTTGATCACTTTTTGATTGTAGACAATGGCAGTGATGATGACTGTGTCCCTTATCTGCTTGAACAACCGGATGTTTCGCTGTGGCAAACAGGTGCCAGCTATCGCGCGTCACGGTTTGGGCTGGATTGGCTGACCTGGCTGCAATGGCGATACGGGCACGGGCACTGGACGCTGATGGTCGATGCTGACGAGTTACTTATTTACGCCCATCACGATACGCAAACACTGCATGACCTGACTACGTGGCTGGATGCACGCGGGCAAATCGCCTTTGGCGCGTTGATGTTGGACCTTTATCCGAAAGGCCGCCTGGGCGAGCAAGCCAGTGATCCGCAATCTGATCCAACTGAAATACTGAACTGGTTCGACGCCGGCCCCTATCGCGCCCAGCGCCAGATGCCGATGGGCAATCTCTGGGTTCAGGGCGGCGTGCGTGAGCGGATGTTTTTTTCGGGCGAACCCAAAAGATCGCCCACTCTGAACAAGATCCCTCTGGTCCGGTGGTCGCGGCATATGGCCTATGTGAATTCAAGTCATTCCGCCCTGCCCAGATCCCTGAATTTTGACTATGACGGGCCCGGCGGGCAGGCCCCCTCGGGCGTGTTGCTGCATACGAAATTCCTGCCTGAAATTGTCGAAAAGTCGCGCGCCGAAAAACAGAGGCGGCAGCATTTTCACGATCCCGATCAGTTTGGCGCGTATTATGACGGCATCATCAACCAGCCCGATCTGTGGACATCTGCCTCGGTCAAGCTAGATGATTGGCAACAGTTACAAGACCTTGGACTGATGCACGGGGGCGGATTTCCGGCCACAGCGGGGAAGTAAACCGGATTTAAACCCGTTGCCTCACACAGTGCAGAAATGTCATAAACGGTAATGGTCCGGCACCACTCAGGCCTCAGGCGGCCCCGGGCAGACACGCGTATCAAAACAAAGGTTGGGCAGCCGCGTGAGCCTTTTGGATTCCTATCGCATGAGATTGCGGCGCAAGCGCCGACTTTTGCGGTGTCTGCGCCGTCGGCGAGATCTGAAAGCGGTGCAAAACAATACGTCAAGCATCAAACCAAACGATATCCTTTCGATAAGCGTGGTGCGGAACGAAAAGATCCGCCTGCCTTATTTTCTGGAATATTACCGCAAGCTGGGCATTAATCACTTTCTGTTCGTGGACAACAACAGCGACGATGGCACGCGTGAATACCTCAGCAGCCAACCGGACGTGTCGCTT
The DNA here is from genome assembly GCF_056539605.1 of Ruegeria sp. BA2. NCBI lineage: Bacteria > Pseudomonadati > Pseudomonadota > Alphaproteobacteria > Rhodobacterales > Roseobacteraceae > Ruegeria > Ruegeria sp. BA2. The sequence continues at coordinate 77,902 of NZ_JBQFVE010000009.1, forward strand.
TGGTGGACCGATGCAAGTTACAAAAGATCGACCTATGGTCTGGATTGGTCAAATTATCTGCTGCGCAGATACGCCCATCGGCACTGGGTGTTGACCGTTGATCCCGATGAATTCTTCATTTACCCGTTTTGCGATACGCGCCCGATAAGCGCGCTGACCGACTGGCTGGATGACACTGGCGTGCGTAGTTTCGGAACCATGTTGATCGACATGTATCCTGAAACAGCGATCCAGGATGCGCCTTATCATGAGGGCCAGAACCCATTTGAAATCGCGCCGTGGTTCGATTCTGGCAATTACATGATCACCCGCAACCCGACCTATGGGAATCTGTGGATTCAGGGCGGTGCACGTGCGCGGGTGTTTTTCAAGGACAAGCCAACAAAAGCACCAGCTCTGAACAAGATCCCGCTTGTGAAATGGCATCGGCGCTATGCCTATGTCAGTTCAACCCATGCGCTGCTACCGCGTGGACTTAATCAGGTTTACGAGGAAAAAGGGGGCGAAAAAACCAGCGGTGCCCTGCTACATGCAAAGCTAATCGATACGCTGGGGGATAAAGCACGGGAAGAGATCGAGCGCGGACAGCACTATGGTGCGTCGGGTGAATACAGGGCCTATGCCGAACAGTTGGATGAAAAGCCGGTATTCTGGAACACATGGTCCGAGAAATACATCAACTGGCGGCAGCTTGAGATCCTGGGCCTGATGTCCAAGGGGAATTGGGCATGAGCAGCCTGGGCGTCGTAATGTTGGTGCACACCGCCCTGGACCGGGTCGAGCAGGTGGCGCGCCACTGGACCGCCTCGGGTTGTCCGGTGGTGATCCATGTGGACCAAAAGGTAGGCAATCCGGCCTATTCCGATTTTGTGGCCGCGTGTGCGGATGAGCCAATGATCCTGTTTTCGGACCGTCATGTTTGTGAATGGGGCGGATGGGGGATTGTCGCTGCGTCGCAATCTGCCGCCGCTCTGATGCTTGAACGGTTTCCCGATGTCCGACACGTCTACCTCTCGTCCGGTGCGTGCCTGCCACTACGTCCGATCCCTGACCTGATTGACTATCTGGCCGATCGCCCCAGGGTCGATTTTATCGAAAGCGCGACTACTCGGGATGTGAGCTGGACCATAGGTGGGCTGGATTTGGAACGGTTTACCCTACGGTTCCCGTTCTCATGGCGCAAACAACGAAAGCTGTTCGACAATTATGTCCGGCTGCAACGCGCCCTTGGACTGCGTCGCCGCATTCCCGAAGGCCTTGTGCCACATATGGGCAGCCAGTGGTGGTGTCTGACACGGCAAACTCTGTCGGCCATTCTTCAAGACCCAAAACGCGTGGAATATGATCGCTATTTCCGTCATGTATGGATACCGGATGAAAGCTATTTCCAGACTCTGGCGCGGCTTTATTCCACGCATATCGAAAGCCGGTCTCTGACCCTGTCCAAATTCGACTATCAGGGCAGACCGCATATGTTCTACGACGATCACCTGCAACTGCTGCGCCGATCTGACTGTTTTGTGGCACGCAAAGTCTGGCACCGGGCAGACCGGCTGTATCAGGCCTTTCTGACCGATCAAGACAGCGCCATGACCCCAGCCGAGCCCAACCCGGGCAAGATTGATCGGGTGTTTTCCAAAGCGGTTGAGCGGCGGGTGCATGGCCGGGATGGGCTGTATATGCAAAGCCGCTTTCCAAACACCACGACAGGGCGCAGTCTGACGGCCTTTCCCTATACTGTGCTTCAGGGTTTTGCAGAGCTGTTCGAGGACTTTGAGCCCTGGCTTGCAAACACCACCGGCGGACGTGTGCACGGGCACCTGTTTGATCTGGAACGTGCAAAATTTGCCGAAGACGCACCGATGATCAATGGTGCGCTCAGCGACTGCGCCGCGCTGCGCGACTATAACCCCTCGGCCTTTCTGTCGAACCTCATCTGGAACACTCGGGGCGAGCGGCAGTTTTTTCAGTTTGGGCCAACGGATACACAGGAAATCAATGACTTCCTGGCGCGGGATCAGAATGCACAGATTGCTGTGATCTCGGGCGCTTGGGCCGTGCCACTGTTCCGCTCGAACCTGAATTTCGCCGATATCCGATGTGAAGCCGCCCGGCTTCAACAGATCGAAAGCAAACAGCTGAAACTGCTGGACGCTGCCCGCGCAAAAGCGCGTATCCGGATATGGACGATGGCGGAATTTGTGGAATCCCCGATGGAACAATTGCAGACTGTGCTTGAGGATATGGGCGCGCCCCAGCCCACACATCTGACCGAGGCGCCAACGATGGTGGATCTGACCGGGTTCGGAAAGTTCCTGCAAAATCTCAAGAATCAGGGGATGCACCCTTATCTGATGGGGGATTTCCCGGTGAACGACGTGTTTGGGGCGCAGTCTAAATCGTTCAAAAAACCCTATCTGGTGCAGTAGCGCAAAATGACCCGCCGTTTCGATTACTTCATCGTGCTGGCCGATATGCGCACCGGGTCGAACCTGCTGGAATCTCAGTTGAACGCTATGGAGGGCGTTGCTTGCCATGGTGAGGCGTTCAACCCCTACTTCGTCGGCCTGCCAAAGCTGGATAGCCTGCTGGGATTTGACCTGGAAGATCGCGAGCGCGATCCGCTGGCCCTGATCGACGCGATCCGGAATGCGCCGGGTGAGATGAACGGCTTTCGCTTTTTCAGTGACCACGATGCGCGCGCATTAGAACCCGCGCTGGATGATCCGCGCTGCGCCAAGATCATATTGATGCGCAATCCGCTGGACAGCTACATCTCGTGGAAAATCGCGATGGAAACCAAGCAGTGGCGGTTGGTGAACATCAAGCAGAGACGAGAGGCGCAGATCACCTTCGACGCCGAGGAATTCGCAGACCAGCTTGACCAGCGGCAGGCGTTTCAGCGGACCGTGCTCAGGCACCTGCAGACCACCGGGCAGACGCCGTTCTATATCGACTATGACGACCTGACTGATTTGAACGTGCTAAACGGGCTCGCCGCATGGCTGGGCGTCAGTGCCCGCCTTGAAGAGCTGAACCAACACCTCAAACGCCAGAATCCTGCACCTGCCCTCTCGAAAGTCTCTAACCCGGATGAAATGGAGCAGGCCCTGTCTCGGTATGACCGGTTCAAACTACACCACATCCCGAATTTCGAGCCCAGCCGAGGGCCATCTGTGTCACGCTATGTAGGAGCGGTGGAAACGCCGCTGATGTACCTTCCGGTACGTGGAGGACCCGAGGTTGAGGTAGCGCAGTGGCTTGCCGAGCTCGACGGGGTCACGACCGATGATCTGATTACCGGACGTAATCAGAAGCAGACGCGGAAATGGATGCAGGACCACCCTGGTCATCGTAAATTCACCGTGCTGCGCCATCCGTTGGCGCGCGCGCATGCCGTATTCTGCGACCGTATCTTGCACACCGGTCCCGGCGCATATGTGAGCATCCGAAACATGCTGAGCCGAAGGTACAATGTACCCCTCCCCGCCAAGGGAGATCTAAGCGCATATACGCGCGATCAGCATTACGAGGCGTTTTCTGCCTATCTGGGCATGTTGCGCAGTATTCTGGCAGGTCAGACCCCGATCCGCGTGGACGGAGAATGGTGCGGGCAAGCGCAGACACTTGAAGGAATGGCCGGTTTCACCATGCCCGACCTGATCTTGCGAGAGGACGAAATGGTAACGGCCCTGCCCGAACTCGCCCGTCTGGTGGGCCACAAGACCCCGTCAGATCCGATCAAAGCAATGCCGGATGCGCCATATTCGCTTGAACAGATTTACGACGCACAGCTCGAAATTCTCGCAAGAGAGGCCTACCTGCGCGATTATACGGTCTTCGGATTTGACGATTGGAAACCGCTATGACCTCTGCCTAGGGACGCAGGGTGATCACGGTTCCTTCGTTCACCATCGCGTAGATCTCTTCGATCTCGTCATTTTTGACTGCGATACACCCCGCCGTCCAATCCGGCGTCTTCTTCGCGCGCTTGAATTCGGATCGCAGATTGGGTTGGCCATGAATGAAGATATCGCCCCCGGGATCAACCCCTGCTGCCTTGGCTTTGGCCCGGTCTTCCGAGTTAGGATAAGAAATACCCAAAGACAAATGATACCGGCTGCGCGGATTGCGGCGGTCAATCAGATATGTGCCTTCGGGTGTGCGGCCATCGCCTTTTTGGGTTTTCGTGCCGTTAGGGGCAAAGCCCAAATCAACATCATATTCCCGCAAAATCTGTTCGTTGTGGAGAAGGTACATTTTGCGCGCGCCCTTATTGATGACCAATGAGGTCACCTCGGGCCCGCGATAAGAAAGAAATCTGGGTTTAGCTGAAGCGCATGCTGAAAGGCTCAGCGTTGCCATCGCACCCATTCCAAATGCTCGACGATCCATAATTTTCACTGCCTGATGCTCTTTTTTGCTAATTATTATGCCAGATTTCCGCGAAACATAAATCACTTTTTGCTGTTCGACTGTTCCTTCAGGCGGCGCTCAATGGATTCCAACCGTTCAAGAACCTCATCCCGGTAGGCGTCGGTTTTAACCTCATCCTCGGCATGGTGCGCATCCTGCATCGAGTTCACGATCAGACCGACGAGAAGGTTCACCACTGCAAATGTGGTCACCATGATGAAGGGTACAAAGAACAGCCATGCGTAAGGATAGACCTCCATCACCGGGCGCACGATGCCCATGGACCAGCTTTCCAACGTCATGATCTGGAACAGAGTGTAAGCCGACAGCCCAAGATCGCCGAACCAATTCGGAAAACTGTTCGAGAACAGTTTGGTTGAGATCACCGCGCCGATATAGAAAAGGATCGCCATCAACAGGAACACACTCGCCATACCGGGTAGGGCTGAAATAAAACCTTCGACCACCCGGCGCAGCCGTGGCGCAACCGAGATAACACGCAGGACCCGCAATATACGCAACGCCCGCAGCACAGAAAGCGCCCCGGCGCTAGGCACGAGAGCAACGCCCACAATCACGAAATCAAACACATTCCAGCCGCTGGTAAAGAACCTGCGCCCGGTGGCGATCAGTTTCATCACGATTTCGACGACGAAGATGGTAAGGCACAATTTGTCGAGAGTTACGATCAGCGGGCCTGCGGCCTCCATCAGCGTCGGCGACGTTTCCATCCCCAGCAGAACTGCGTTGAACAGGATCACACCAGTGATGAATTTCCCGAAAACCGGGGCTTCGATGATGGGCAGCAGACGTTGGGCGATCCCCATGCGGGTGGTCCTTATCTCAGATTTATGGGTTCAGGGCGAACCGGGCGGCAAGTTCGGTGTGTAACGACCATCGAAATTGGTCAACCACCTGTACCCAATCAAGGGTATATCCGGCGTTAACCAGCATTTTTGCATCGCGGGCGAAGGTCACTGGGTTGCATGAGACAAAGGCGATCACCGGGCGTTGCGCCTGAGCCAGCTCGGTCACCTGCGCCTCAGCACCCGCGCGCGGCGGGTCTAGTACAACGGCATCGAATTTCAGCAGTTCATCGGGCATGAGCGGTCGGCGGAACAGGTCTCGAGCCTCGGTCGTGACTTGTTTCAGGCCCTGCGCCTTGCGCCAGCCCTGATCCAGTGCTCTGGTCATCTCGGCCTCGCCTTCGACAGCGTGAATTTCAGCCATTTGAGCCAACGGCAGAGAGAAGGTTCCGCACCCCGCGAACAGATCGGCGATGCGTTTCGCCCCCTGCGTTGCCTCCAAAACTGCCCTTAATAGAGCCTGTTCTCCGTCTTTTGTGGCCTGCAAGAAGGAACCGGGAGGAGGCACAACATCAGCCGCGCCAAAGCGCTGCGCCGGAGGCGTACGCATGGCGATAACCTCATCATCCCAGCTGAGCCGAGCAAGGCCATGTTGTTCGGTCGCCTGAGCCAGCGCCAGTTCCAATGGGCCATCCAGCGGCTTGCCACCTTTGACCGACACATCCAATCCACTCTCGGACAGAATCAGCGTTACGGCCAGCACACCTTTGCGGCTGCCACCCAGAAGCGCCAATGCCTCGGCCACCGGGATCGCTTTGGTCAGGTCCGGGTGCAGCAGATGGCAATCCGGGATCTCGGTGATCGTATCCGAAGCGCGACCATGAAATCCGGCTAGAGTTCCCCTTTTTGTTCGACGCACAGCGATCGTGGCGCGGCGGCGCGAACGTTCAGGTGAGGTATGTATGGGCCGCATCGGGGCATCGAGCCCCTGCGCGGCCAGCGCGTTGCGCACCACGTCGACCTTCCAATCGGCAACAAACTCATCAGCCGCGTGCTGCAATTGGCAACCACCACAGGCTTTGTAGTGACGACAAGGGGCTTTGACCCGCTGATCCGAGGGCGTTTCAACGCGGATATCTGTCAGCACCTGCCCATTGAGCACACCGCTCACCACTTCGCCCGGCAAAGTACGTGGTGCATAGATCGGACCATCGGCGATCCCGTCGCCCTGATGACCAAGGCGGGTTATGGTGTAGTGCTGCGTCATAGGGGCCTGATAACGGGGGTTTGGGCGCAACAAAACCCCTCCGAGGTGATTTACTCTGCCGCTTCCACCTGAATGAATCCACCCGACTGACGGTGCCAGAACCGGGCGTAAAGCCCTCCGCGCTCTAACAGGGCCTCATGCGTACCGCTTTCGACGATGTGCCCGTGATCCAGGACGATGATCCGGTCCATCTCGCTGAGTGTGGACAGGCGGTGCGCGATCGCCAGTACGGTTTTGCCCTGCATCACCCGGTGCAGCGCGGTTTGAATCGACGCCTCAACTTCAGAATCCAGCGCCGAGGTTGCTTCGTCCAACACCAAAATCGGGGCATCTTTCAGAATGGCGCGGGCCAGCGCGATCCGCTGCCGTTGACCACCGCTGAGCTTCACGCCCCGTTCGCCAAGATGCGCATCATAGCCTGTGCGGCTCTGCGCGTCCTGTAGCCCAAGAATGAATTCATGCGCTTCGGCCTTTGTGGCCGCCTCGATCATCTCAGCCTCAGTCGCATCGGGGCGACCATAGAGTATGTTCTCGCGCGCTGAACGGTTGAACATTGCGGTTTCCTGCGTGACCATCCCAATCTGCTGTCGCAGACTGTCCTGTGTCACTTGGCTGACATCCTGACCATCGATGCGAATTGCGCCTTTTTCCCCGTCATAGAGCCTAAGTAGCAGCGAAACCAAGGTCGATTTCCCGGCACCCGATGCCCCGACGATGCCCAGCTTTTCGCCCGGCGTGGCGGTGAAATGCAGATCGGACACGCCTCCGATATCGCGGCCATAGGCAAAACTGACATGATCAAAGGCGATCTCACCTGTTGAAACGGTCAGCGTCGAGGCATCTGGTGCGTCCTCAACCCGATCGCGTTTGGTCAACGTGCGCATGCCGTTCTCAATCTCACCGATATTGGCGTAAAGGCCCATCAGGGTAAAACTGACCCAGCCTGTCATTTGTGAGATGCGGATCGCAACAGCCCCGGCCGCCACGATATCTCCGGCAGTCGCGGTGCCAGCCTGCCAAAGCCAAAGCGTCGCGCCAATCAGCAGGATGGGTAGAACCCCAGCCAGTGTCATCAAAATGAACCGGAAACTGGCCGACAACTTACCGAATTCAAGCGAGCGTTCACGCAGATCGACCATCGAATTCCGCGCCGCATGATCTTCGAATTCGGAATGGGCAAATAGCTTGACGGTTTTGATGTTGGTGATCGTATCCACCACCTGCCCTGACACCATCGCCCGCGCCCCGGCCCGCGCGGCTGAGCGAAGACGGATACGAGGCAAGTACCAGCGCACGAGCAGGAAATAGACCCCGAGCCACGCTATAAACGGGACCATGACCAGGGGGTGAATAGACCCTAACAAAAGCAATGACCCCGCAAGTGAGGCCAAGGCGAAGACAATCGCGCTGATCGTTTCCGACACCACTTGCGTCATTGCGTTCGAGGTTTGCATTTGTTTCTGAGCAATCCGCCCGGCGAAGTCATCGTCGAAATAGGTTACCGACTGGCCCAGTGTCCAACGGTTCAGCTTGGCTAGCACCAGCGGTGTGATGTTGGGCATAACGATGTAGTTGTTGGCCACCGAAGACAGGCCGAACAGCGCTGGGCGCAGCAACATGAAGAATGCAATAGCGCCCAGAAGGATCGCTAGATTACCCCCGGTCAGTATTGCCTCTGGCCCATTGGCGGTGACCAGGTCGATGACGCGTCCCAAAACCCAAGCGTTGCCCGCCTCCATCGCGCCTGCAATTGCCGAGAACGCAGCGGCGAGGAACAGCATGGGCCAGGCGCCGGTCAGGCTCCAGCGAATGAACGCCCCCAGCGTTTGCGGCGGGGGCGTTTCGATGTTTTTGAACGGTTGGATGAGGTCGGCAATCCTCATTCAGCGGCCTCCGGGTTCAGGAAGCCCCCAGATTGCCGCGCCCAGAACTGGGCGTAAAGCCCTCCTTGCGCCAGCAGGTCAGAATGGCCGCCCTGTTCAACGATCCGACCACCATCCATCACCAGAATACGATCCATCTGCGCAATCGTGCTGAGCCGGTGCGCAATGGCGATCACGGTTTTACCTTGCATCATGCCGTAGAGTGTTTCCTGAATCGACGCTTCGACTTCGGAATCTAGGGCGGATGTGGCCTCATCCAACAGCAAAATCGGCGCATCTTTCAGGAGCACGCGCGCCAGCGTCACCCGCTGCCGCTGACCACCCGAGAGTTTCACGCCCCGCTCGCCCACATGCGCATCGTAGCCGGTGCGGCCCTCCGGGTCCTGCAGGTCAAGGATGAAATCATGCGCCTCGGCCTGTTTCGCAGCGGCGACCATCTGTTCCTCGGTCGCATTAGGACGACCATAGAGGATGTTTGCCCGCACCGATCGATGCAGCAAAGCGCTGTCTTGTTGGACCATCCCGATATAACCGCGCAAACTGTCCTGCGTGACCTTCGAGATATCTTGGCCATCGATCAGAATCGCGCCCTGCTCGACATCGTAAAATCGCAAAAGTAGCTTTACTAGGGTCGATTTTCCGGCACCAGAGCGGCCGATCAGTCCGATTTTTTCACCTGGTTTGATCGTCAAGTTGACGTGATCCAAGCCCCCGGCTTCACGGCCATAATGGTGCGAAAGATCACGGATTTCGATCTGGCCATTGCCCAGCCGCAAGGGCTTCGCATCGGGCTCATCCAACAAGTCGATGGGCTGTGCGATGGTCTGCATTCCCTCGGCAACGATGCCCAGTTCCCGGAAGAAGCTGGTCAGCGCCCACATGATCCAACCGGTCATGGCATTCAGCCGCAGCGTCAAGGCTGTGGCGGCGGCCACCACACCGACCGTTGCGCTTCCTTGCGCCCAAAGCAGGATTGCCCAACCGACGACCCCCACGATGAGCACACCGTTCAACGCTACTAGTGCGGCATCCATGATGGTGAAAATCCGCATCTCGATCTGGAAAGTGCGACGGGTTTCAGCAATCGCCTCGCGCGCATAGTCCTGTTCCTGCGTGTCGTGGGCGAACATCTTGATCGAATGGATGTTGGTATAACTATCCACCACGCGCCCCGTCACGGTGGAACGCGCGTCGGATGCGGCTTGCGACGCGGGGCCGACCCGCTTGACCGTCCACCGCACCAGCGCTCCGTAAAACACCAGCCAGATCAACAGCGGCAACAACAGACGCGGATCAGCCGCCATCAACAAAATGGCCGCACCGATCATGTAGGCGATCGAGAACGAGATTGCGTCGAAGACCTGAAAGACGACCTCACCCGCGGCGGGCGGAGTCTGCACGACCCGGTTGGCGATACGCCCGGCAAAGTCATTCTCGAACCAGCCAACTGATTGACGCAGAACATGTTTATGGGCCCGCCAACGGATCAGAGTACCAAAATTCGGCAGGATCGTATTGTTAAGCAGCAAGACATCAACCAATTGCAGAATCGGGCGAATGAACAGGATCAGCGCGGCGACGACGATCAACTCGGTCCCGTGTGCTTGCCAGAATTCAGCAGGTGTGCTTCCCAACAGGTCCACAACGCGGCCCATATAGAAGATCAGCCCGACCTCGACCGCAGCAACGATCACGGACATCAGCGCGGCCAGCACAAAGACGCGTTTGAAAGGCTGCGAATAGGCTAGCATGAAGGGCCAGAGCCGTGTTGGCGGCCTGTCTACCTCTTCATAGGCAACAAAAGGGTCAATGAGATTTTCAAAGTAGCGAAACATGGAGAGTGCTCCGATTGAGCAGGTAATTTGGAAATGCGAAGAAAGATGGCGCCAGAACACCACCCCAACGGGTCACGTGTTCTGCGCTTTAGCCGAACCAGATCCCGTAATACATTCGCATTCCTCCCTCCATTCGAGTTACGCGCACCCTGCCAAATCAAATCGGGTTTGTCATCCCCTTTTGAGACTTCAATTTATTCGGCCAGCAATTCTTCGCGGCTGAGTGCAAAATCCGACGCGATCCAGCGCGCCTCAAGCTCGGCCAGTTTTGCGCCCAGCGCCGGGCCGGTAAATGCGGGTATCAAATCCGCCGCTCTGATCGGGAAGCTGGCTGCGGCCCCTTGTTGCAAGGCTTGGCTCAGGTCTTCTGACCAGGGCTGTTCAAGAAATGCGTGACGCAATAGCGTCTCGTGCAATCCACCTTCCGATCCATAGCGATAACCCAGTTCTGCGACGCTGGTAGTTGCCATCGCTTCGTCGCGCATCCGGGTCAGGCGCTGCAATTGAGCCCGGCTAAGTCGCAATGTCATGGCCACCTCGGGTGGCGCAATCGCAGCCAAACGGCGAATCGCTTCGGGTGTGGCATGGGCGTCATATTCCAGCTGAATCAGGATCGCCAGCGCCCGATCATCCGCACCGGGCAAAAGCTGCGCCAGAACACCGGTGCTGCGCATGGCGGCAACTGAAGGTGCGGGATCGGGCGCGGCCAAAAGTTTAAGCATCTCAGCGCCGACCCGTTCGCGCGAAAGTGTCTCTAACCCGTCCAGATTCGCGGCAATCGCATCTAGCGCATCGGGATCAAAGCCCAGATCTGCGTCGCCATACCAAGCGTGAAACCGGAAGTATCTGAGCGATCTCAGATAATCTTCTCTGATACGATCACTGGCCTCGCCAATGAAGCGCACCCGCCGCGCCTGCAGGTCCGGCAAGCCATCCAGAGGATCGAGAATCGTGCCATCGGGCCGGGCATAAAGCGCGTTCATAGTGAAATCGCGCCGCGCCGCGTCTTCCTCTACCTTATCAGAGAATGCGACTACTGCGCGCCGGCCATCCGTCTCGATATCGCGCCGGAATGTCGTGACCTCATGCGGGATGCCTTTGCTGACGACGGTAACAGTGCCGTGTTCTATTCCAGTCGGGATCGGCTTAAGCCCAGCTCTTTGCGCCAGTTCCACAACCTGTTCCGGCCTTGCATCTGTAGCAATATCAATGTCCGAGACCGGAACCTGCAGCAACGCATTGCGCACGCAACCACCAACAAAAAGGGCTTGTGCCCCGCCATTCGTCAAAGCCGTGCACACATCCTGAGTGGCTTGTTCTGTTAACCAGTCTTCCGTGATCCGCTTCATTCACTCATCCGCGCTGCCAGTCCCCGCAGCATCCGCGCCGTCGCGCCCCAGATATAGTAGGGCCCATAGGGCACGGCATAATAATACCGTCTTTGACCACGCCACCGGCGCGACTCGACGACATAATTCTCTGGGTTCAGAACATGCGCAAGCGGAACTGAAAAAACCTCCTCAACCTCTCCGGGCTCAGGGATGGCCTCGAAGCTGGATTCAAGGATCGCAACTACCGGCGTGACGGAAAAAGAGGTAACGGTTTCATGGATGGGCAGATGGCCCAGGATGCGCGGCATCTGGGTTGGCAGACCAATCTCTTCTCGGGCTTCGCGCAGGGCTGTTGCTGTGACATCGGAGTCGCCTTCATCCTGTTTTCCGCCGGGAAAGGCGATTTGGCCAGGATGATGTTTCAACGCCGAAGAGCGCTTGGTCAGGATTAGCTTTGCCGTGTCGTCAACCACAGAAACAGGCACTAACACACCTGCAGGGCGCAATTTTCGCCCCGCAGGCAGCACCGTTTCCGGGTTCAGGTCAAAGTCACTGGACCCTGATCCATCACGGGTAAGCGCCGTCGTCAGTTCCGAGATCAGGTCACGCGCCATCCGAACCTTCGGCCTCGAACCCGACGGTTGTCGGGTCCAGCACGTAATGTGCACCACAGAACTGACAATCGGCTGTAACGGTGCCCTCGTCTGTCGTCATCTTCGCGATATCCTGCGCCGAGTAGATCGACAGGCTTTGACGCACGCGATCCTCGGAACAGGTGCAGCCGAACTGTACTTGCTGCGCGTCATAGACACGCGGTTGTTCCTCGTGAAACAGGCGCACCAACAAGTCGGTCGGCGCGATCACTGGCCCGATCAGTTCCAGATCATCCACGGTGTCGAGCAGGATGTTCACACGACCCCAGTTTTCACCTTCTTCACCTTCGACCAAATCGGCGGCGGTCAAAATCTCACCACTACCTTCGCTGGATGCGGCAAAGGGCGAAGCTTTGGGCATGTGCTGCAGCATGATCCCGCCCGCACGCCAGTGTTCACCGACACCGGGCTCGGTCGATTTGCCGAAACTCAGCGAGAATCGCGTCGGCAGCTGTTCAGACTGCGCAAAATAAGCCTCGGCACAGGCGCTGAGCGATCCACCGGCCAACGGGGTGATGCCTTGATAGGGCTGTGTGCCCTCACCCTGGTCGATCATGATGGCAAAATAGCCCTCGCCCACCTGATCAAACGGTGCTGCATCGGTCAGCCGATCGCGGTCAAAGCTGGCATAGGCCCGGATCTTCGCGGGCTCACCTTCGACCTGCGGCGCATAATAGTCGGTGGCGATCATCCGCACGGCGCCTTTGGACTGCACCTGCAAGGACAGTTTCCAGCGCAGCGAAATGGTCTGGCCGATCAATGCGGTCAGCAAGGCCATCTCGGCCACCAGCGCCTCGACCACCTCGGGGTAATCGTGCTGCTTCAGGATGCCATCCAACACGCCGTCCAGCCGCGCCACGCGGCCGCGCATGTCCGAGACATCGAGTTGAAAGGGCAGGACCGTATCGTCCCACGCGATTTTGGTTCCAATAGACATGGGGTTTCCTTAAACGCCACAGGTTGGCATACCGCCACCATATAGGTTGAACAGTTTTGGTTGAAAGGGGCCTTACATGATCAGACGGTTCGGCGAAAGCCCCGAAGCCGGTCGCGCCTACACTCAGCGTGTTGGCGTTTACGCTCTGCTGCCCCAGGGCAACCGACTGCTTCTGACCTGTCAGCTGGAACCTGGCCCCGATTTGCAGCTGCCGGGTGGTGGCATCGATCCGGGGGAATCACCCATCACGGCGCTACATCGCGAAGTCTATGAGGAAACCGGCTGGCTGATCGCCACACCCCGCCGCGTGGGTGCGTTTCGCAGGTTCACTTATATGCCCGAATACGACCTTTGGGCCGAGAAAGTATGCCTGATCTATCGCGCACGCCCCGTCCGCCGCATGGGCCCCCCAACTGAAGACATTCACGAAGCCATCTGGATGGAGACTGCAGATGCCGTGCATCTGTTGGGCAATGAGGGTGACGCCCATTTCGCCCAGCGCCACCTGCACGGGCTTTAAGGACCGTTATATTCGAAGAACACGGCTGACACGTCATCCGTCATTCCGCTGTCCGGTGACATCACCTGAGTAAGCCGCCAGAACATGTCGTCGAGGAATTCTGGCCCTCCGTGATCTGCGACGCACTCAGCAGCCATTTTCCTTAGCCCGTCATCATCCAGCAAGCTGCCATCGGCAAGCTGGCATTCAGTGAAGCCGTCCGAGTTCAAGAGCAACTTGTCGCCCGGCTGCATATAGGTCTCCGTTTGTTGGAACTGCGCCTCGGGCAGCAAACCAATCGGCAACCCGCCTTCGCCCAAAAACTCGGTTTCTCCAGTATGGCGCAGCAACAGCGGATGCGGGTGCCCCGCCTGTACCATTTTCAGATGCCCGTTGCGCAGATCAATGATTGCATAGACCATCGTGAAATACTCTTCGATCCCCGCATCTGCGATCAGGCGAGAATTGAGCAGACACGCAACCTCTTCCGGCGGCAGTAGGGCGTAGAATTTGTTGAACCGACGTTCCATCGCGATGTTCTGATCGAAATGTTTACTGGACAGATATCCGCCCAGACGGGCCGTCATCATCGCGGATGTAATCCCGTGGCCCGAGACATCGATGCTGTAGAATCCCAGCCGATTGACACCGGGTGAGAACATTCCCACCAGATCACCGCCGATATGACCACAGGGCTTCAGCAACAGGCTGACCTGTGATTTGCCAAACGTCCCCTTTAGCTCAGGCACCAGCGATTCCTGAATCTTGCGGGCCTGCATCAGGTCCTTGTCGATCGCATCATGGGCAAGCTTCAACTCGTTCAGCGCTGTTTCGATCATCTGGTTCTTTCGCGACAGCTCGCGCTGCATGTCCAGAATACGCGCACCCGCCGAGATACGTGCGCGCAGCTCATCCGCCTCAAGCGGTTTGATCAGAAAGTCATCGGCCCCGGCATCCAGCCCCTTCGCGACCTCTTGCTTTTCGCTTTTTGAGGTCAGAAGAATGAAATAGCTGTATTGCTCGCTATCCAGTTCCCGGAAAGCGCGACAGAATTCCAGCCCGCTCATGCCCGGCATGACCCAGTCACTGAGCACCAGATCGGGCGGGTCGGTCACGCAAAGATCAATCGCTGCTTCACCATTGTCTGACTCAAGCACTTCGAAACCCCACTTCTTTAGCGAGGCGACCAGAATCCGCCGTTGCAGACGACTGTCGTCCACAACGAGAACCTTGCGGATCGCGCCAAAATCCAGCTCGACCCGGGTCTCGACATGACTGGCATCCGGCACCATGAAGTCCCTGTACTTGTTCAACTCTCCAGTTGTCGCCAAGCTAAGGTTGGCAGCTTAACATCCTATGAAAAATCAAATGGCCGGGGTTTAACCCGGTCTTTACCTTCAGCAAGCTACCAATATGCAACCGCAAGAGGGTGGCATGATTCAGTGGTCCAGAGTCAGACAGTTGCGCGATGAGGTTGGCGCAGATGAGTTCGACGAGGTTGTCGAAATCTTTCTGGATGAGGTTCAGGAAGTCATCATCAAGCTGCGCAATGATACGGCCCGCGCCGAGATTGAGCAAAACTTGCATTTCCTGAAAGGCAGCGCCCTGAGCCTGGGCTTCGACAGCTTTTCAAAGCTGTGCCAGGATGGCGAGCGCCGGGCCGCTGCAGGCGACCGTGCAGCGGTAGACCTGCCCGAGATTATCGCGGCCTATGACGAATCAAAAACGCTGTTTCAGGCCGGTCTGGCCGAGAACCTGCGCTAGATCACAAACTGCGCCAGCGTCTCGTCTTCGGTGATGTCCGTGTAGGTAAAACCGGCCTCGTCCAGATGGGCGAACAGACGCATGAAATTCTCGGGCTTGCGGGTTTCGATACCAATCAGAACCGAGCCGAAGTTGCGCGCTGATTTCTTCATATATTCGAACCGTGCGATGTCATCCTCGGGGCCAAGGATGTTCAGAAATTCCTTCAGCGCGCCAGGACGCTGCGGCAGGCGCAGGATGAAGTATTTCTTCACACCGGAATAGCGCTGGGCGCGCTCTTTGACTTCGGGCAGACGTTCGAAATCGAAATTACCGCCAGACGTCACGCAAACCACTGTCTTGCCACGGATAAAGCTTTGGACATCGGCAACAGCCTCAATCGCCAAAGCGCCAGCCGGCTCAAGCACGATACCTTCGACATTCAACATCTCGATCATCGTGGTGCAGATGCGATCCTCGGACAGGACCAGAACGTCGGACAGGTGGCGATCTTTCAACAGCTCAAACGGTTTCGCGCCGATCTTGCCAACCGCTGCGCCGTCGACAAAATTGTCCACGTGATCCAGAGCCACCGGATGACCTGCCGCCATTGCCGCATGCAAGCACGCGCCACCCTTTGGTTCCACGAACAGACAATGTGTTCGATCACCAAACCACGTCGCCACCCCTGACGACATGCCGCCGCCGCCAACAGGCAGGATCATATGATCGGGTACGCGGCTCAATTGCTCTTCGATCTCGACCGCCAGAGAGGCCTGTCCCTCAATCACATCTGCATCATCGAACGGAGACAGGAAGTACCCACCCTGTTCTGCGCACCAGGATTGAGCAGCGGCCAGCGTGTCGTCGAAATAGTCACCGGTCAGATGAATCTCGATATTATCGCCACCAAAGATGCGGGTTTTCTGAATCTTCTGCTGCGGCGTGGTCACTGGCATGAAGATCACACCCTTCACCCCCAGATGCTTGCACATATAGGCCACGCCTTGGGCGTGGTTGCCCGCGCTCGCGCAGACAAACAGCTCTTGCCCTTGCTGTTTGCGCATCGCATTGAACGCACCGCGGATTTTATACGACCGCACCGGACTGAGGTCTTCGCGCTTGAGCCAGATATCGGCGCCGTAACGGTCGGACAGATGAGCATTCCGCTGCAACGGGGTTGCCGGAAAGACGGAACGCATCGCCTGTTCAGCGGCGCGGGCGCGGGTTGTGAAATCAGTCATGCTGGAGTCCCTGCCCCATCATCGCTGAAAGGGCAAGGAATACATATGTGTACGCGGGTCAGGAGAGTTTGCGTTTCTCGATGAAGACGCCGTACATTGTGGTGAATATGCTGACGTTGATCATCGGAAGGACAAGCGTGCCGAAAAACACACTCAACAAGACTCCTAAAATCGGGATGAATGCCAGCGCCATGAATACCAGTTGCACTAATACCTGAAACAAGAAGGCGACAAGTAAAAGCAACAGGATCGCACCGCCGACCCCCGTCGTATTGTTCCAAGCATCGCTGAGAGAGATCGGGCTTCCTATCGCCGCCGCTGGAAGGATAATTGACAGGCGGTAGAAGCATATGACCAGAAAAATCGAGTAGACAATCATCAGGATGACCGAAAGCACTGCGAGACCCTCGCCTAATACAGCAAAGACCAAAAGCATGGGTATATACGCGATCATCATCAAAATCCCTAGCATAAGAATACGTCCGAAATAGGCGAGGATCCTGTCAAACCGGAATGTTGGGAAAATTCCGGTGGGATACTCTTCCATTAGGATGAAACGATGCCAGGACACCGCGATCCAGAACATCGTGATGAATATCACCGCGAGCAAAACGAACACGAAAACAAAAACTGATCCCGCGGAAACACCCGGCGGCAGATCACCCGCATTCTCGTCAAGCGCCTCAAGCGGGATACCAAGCGCAACAAACAGGCCAACGATGACGATCGTCGCAATCAGCGCAGGGCCAACTGTTATCTGCAGAACCTGCTTTAGGTTTCCAAACACCATCCGCACCGAATGCACAAATATCTGCCATCCCAACATATGAATCTGCCCTCTCAACCAATCCTTGTTCTCTATCCGCCCGTTTCACCCCAATTCCCGGCCTGCGTCAATCCACACAGCTTGCCCCCGGGTCCAAAACCCGTTAGGGGCCAGTCGATCTACGCATAAAGGGAAGTCAGATGTCCGCGCCCAAGAAAGTTGTTCTGGCCTATTCCGGTGGCCTTGATACCTCGATCATTCTGAAATGGCTGCAGACCGAGTATGGCTGTGAGGTCGTGACCTTCACCGCCGATCTGGGTCAGGGCGAAGAGCTTGAGCCAGCCCGCAAGAAGGCTGAGCTGCTGGGGATCAAGCCCGAAAACATCTATATCGAAGACATCCGAGAAGAATTTGTACGCGACTTCGTCTTCCCGATGTTCCGCGCCAATGCGCAGTATGAAGGCCTGTATCTGCTGGGTACGTCGATTGCGCGCCCGTTGATCTCGAAACGTCTGGTTGAGATTGCCGAAGCGACCGGCGCGGATGCAGTCGCCCATGGTGCGACCGGCAAGGGCAACGATCAGGTGCGGTTCGAACTGGCCGCGTACGCGCTGAACCCCGACATCAAGGTCATTGCTCCGTGGCGTGAGTGGGATTTGACCAGCCGCACCAAGCTGCTGGAGTTTGCCGAAGCAAACCAAATTCCGATTGCCAAGGACAAGCGCGGTGAGGCTCCGTTCTCAGTCGATGCCAACCTGCTGCACACCTCGTCCGAGGGTAAGGTTCTGGAAGATCCCGCCGATATGGCGCCCGACTATGTCTATCAGCGCACCGTCCACCCCGAAGACGCGCCGAATGAGCCCGAGTTCATCGAGATCGGCTTTGAAAAAGGCGACGCGGTCAGCATCAATGGCGAGGCGATGAGCCCCGCAACCATCCTGACCAAGCTAAACGAATATGGTGGCAAGCACGGCATTGGCCGTCTCGATCTGGTCGAGGGCCGTTTTGTGGGCATGAAATCGCGCGGTATCTATGAAACCCCGGGCGGCACCATCCTGCTGGAAGCGCATCGTGGCATCGAATCCATCACAATGGACCGTGGCGCGATGCACCTGAAAGACCAGCTGATGCCGCAATATGCCGAGCTGATTTATAACGGCTTCTGGTACAGCCCCGAGCGTGAGATGCTGCAGGCGGCCATCGACAAATCTCAGGAACATGTCACCGGCACCGTTCGTGTGAAACTGTACAAAGGTCTGGCCTCAACCGTGGGCCGCTGGTCGGATCACTCGCTCTATTCCGAAGCGCATGTGACCTTTGAGGAAGACGCCGGCGCTTACGATCAGAAAGACGCGGCGGGTTTCATTCAGCTGAACGCCCTGCGCCTGAAGCTTCTGGCTGCGCGCGACAAACGACTGAGCAAGTAAGCCGTCAGAATTCTAAGATTGGCCCCGGTGTCCCTTCAGGCACCGGGGTTTTTCTTTGCGTGGTTCCCGTGAGGTCAATCTTGTCCCGGTCGGATGTTTGTCATTACGCGTAGGTCAATCAAAGAAGGGTAGATCATGCTGCAAGACATCGCTGACGGAATTCAGAAGGGCCTGAACGGAAAGAACTTTGATGGGTCGCTTAAATTCGATTGTGGTGATGAGGGCGTGATTGTTTTGGCGGACAATACCGCCTCGACCCGGGATCAAGACACAGACTGCACCATCCGCATCTCGCGTGAGAACCTGTCCAAACTGCTAAGCGGTAAACTAAATCCGATGACCGGTGTCGCGCTGGGTAAGCTGAAGATCTCGGGCAACATGGGCGTGGCGATGAAGCTGGGGCAGTTGCTGGGCTGATAAACTCGTCTCACCAGCGCGTGACAAATCATGTCAGTGCATTGCACGGATGATAATCTGAGGGCAGCATGGTATCGGAAGGAGACATGCCATGACCCGGACCATCTACCTTGAATTCTTGAAGCCCTCACTTCTTTTTGCGCTGATCCTGTTGGTCGCAATGCTGCGTGCCTTGCCAGCCCAGGCGGCGGGGACCGAGACTCTGACGGTCGCTGGCGGCTGTTTCTGGTGCGTGGAATCAGACTTCGAATCCGTACCTGGGGTGATTGGCGCGGTTTCGGGCTATACCGGCGGCAAAACGGAAAGCCCCACCTATGATCAGGTCTCGAAAGGTGGAACAGGGCATTACGAAGCAGTACAGATCACCTTTGATCCCGCTCGCGTTTCTCGTGAAACCTTGCTGAACATGTTCTTCCGCTCGGTCGATCCAACGGATGCGGGTGGCCAGTTCTGCGATCGGGGTGAGAGCTATCGTACCGCCATTTTCGTCTCTAACGCAGGCGAAAAGGCGCTGGCGCAGAAGGCCAAGAGCAGTGCGCAAAACGCGCTGGGGCAAACTGTGGTCACACCGATCTTGCAGTCCGGTACTTTTTATCCAGCCGAGGCATATCATCAGGATTACTATAAGGGCGACAAACTGGTTCTGACCCGGTTTGGACCCAAGCGCCAAAAGAACGCGTACAAAGCCTATCGCAAAGCCTGTGGTCGTGACGCGCGCGTCAAACAATTGTGGGGAAGCCAGGCGCCCTTTGCCGGTTCCTAATCGAACTCCGCTTCGCGAACTTCTTTCAGATCAGGAATCACATCCGCCGTACCGTGTCGCGTGACCATCAGGGCCGCGGCACGGTTTGCTTGGGCAATCGCCTGTGCCATCGGCATACCCCGATCCATGCCAGCCAACACATAGCCGGTAAACGTATCACCTGCACCAGTGGTATCCACGGCAGTGACCTTATGGGCCTGAAATGCCTGAGGGTCATGTCCTTGCTGATAGTATCGCGCGCCTTTTGAGCCAAACGTGACGATCACATGTTCGACCGGTAAGTCTGACGGTGCCAGGCCTGTTGCATCCTGCAATTGCTCGGCCTCGACCTCGTTCAGAATCAAGAAGTCGAGATAGGGCAGAACCACTTGTACCGCCTTGGCCTGAAACGGGGCGGCGGCATAACAGACGGTCAGCCCCATTTCGCGCCCCAATTTCGCGGCCTCAACCTGTGCATTGGTTTCGTTCTGCATCACCAGCAGATCACCGGAAACCGCCGACGATAACGCCTGCCCAATTTGGTCATCCGAGATGGCATGATTGGCGCCTTGATACAGAACAATCAGGTTTTCGCCCTGCGCATCTACGGCGATGATCGCGTGACCCGTGGGCACATCCACCTCCGCAATATGGCGCGTGTCCACGCCATATTCTGTCAGCCTGTCCCGTGCCCAATGGCCATCCGACCCAACTGCACCAATATGCGATATCCGCGACCCGGCCCGGGCTGCCGCAACCGACATATTGGCGCCTTTGCCGCCCAGAAACCTCTGCAATCCGTTGGCCGCAAGGGTTTCACCCGCCTCGGGCAAATGCGGAAGCGAGTACACCATATCGGCATTGATTGAGCCAAGGTTCCAGATCGTCATGAGTCACCCGATATCGCAGGAGGCCAGAATGGCCATATTCAGAATATCATTCGCGGTTGAAACCGTCGAACAAATCTGGATCGGCTTGTTCACACCGGACAGGATGGGGCCAATCACAGTGGCCCCGCCCATTTCCTGCATCAGCTTTGTCGAAATCGACGCCGAGTGCCGCGCCGGGACGATCAGGATATTGGCCGGTCCGGTCAAACGTTGGAAAGGGTACGCAGCTTGTTGATCGACATTCAGGGCCACATCAACCGTCATCTCGCCCTCGTATTCAAAATCAACGCCACGCTGATCCAGCACCGCGGGCGCGCGATGCATTTTCTCGGCACGCTCAGACACCGGGTAACCGAAGGTCGAAAAGCTTACAAACGCCGCCCGAGGTTCAAGCCCCATATGGCGCGCCACAGCTGCGGCGCGTTCGGCAATATTGGCCAAGTCGTTTTCATCGGGCCATTCATGCACCAACGTGTCGCCAATCAGTACGATCCGTCCTTTGTGCAAGACGGCGGTAACCCCTGCCGCGCCATGGGCGGCATCCGCATCAAACACATGGTTGATACGGTCCAGCACATGGGCCGACTTGCGCGTTGCCCCGGTCACCAGACCATCCGCATGGCCATGCGCCAACATTAGAGACGAAAATACGTGTCGATCCCGCGCGGCGAGGCGATGAATATCCTTGTGGTCAAAGCCCTTTCGTTGCAGGCGTTGATAGAGAAAATTCTTGTAGCTCTCGAGATGCGAAGTGTTTGCAGCGTTCACAACTTCGATCTCGCGTACCGCATCCCCCAGACCTGCGGCTTCGAGCTTTTCTTTCACATCATCAGGCCGCCCGACGACCAGCGCCTTACCAAATCCCGAGCGCTGATACATGACCGCAGCGCGCAGGACGCGTGGATCGTCACCCTCGGCAAAGATCATCCGACTTTGCGCCTGACGCGCGCGTGCGTTCAGGCCGCGCAAGATGCTGGCCGTCGGGTCCATGCGGGATTTCAGGCTCAGCTCATAGGCGTCCATATCGATAATCGGACGACGGGCTGCGCCCGTATCCATCCCGGCCTTGGCAACGGCGGGTGGAATGCGGTGGATCAAGCGCGGATCAAACGGGGTCGGAATAATGTAGTCGCGCCCAAAAGTAAGTGACTTGCCGTAGGCCATTGCTACTTCATCTGGCACATCTTCACGCGCCAATCGTGCCAGCGCATGGGCGCACGCAATTTTCATCTCGTCATTGATCGCACGGGCATGAATATCTAACGCGCCGCGGAATAGATAAGGAAAGCCCAGAACGTTATTCACCTGGTTCGGATAGTCGCTACGGCCCGTCGCAACGATCGCATCAACGCGGACCTCATGCGCCTCTTCCGGTGTGATTTCGGGATCGGGGTTCGCCATCGCAAAGATCACCGGATTGTCAGCCATACTGGCGACCATATCCTGCGTCACCGCGCCCTTGACCGAAACGCCCAGGAACACATCCGCGCCTTTCATGGCCTCTTCCAGAGTACGCAGGTCTGTGGTGATGGCATGGGCCGACTTCCACTGGTTCATGCCCTCAGTGCGGCCTTGATAGATCACGCCTTTGGTGTCGCACACGATGCAATTCTCATGCCGCGCGCCCATGGCTTTGAGCAGTTCGATACAGGCGATGCCCGCAGCCCCCGCGCCGTTCAAGACGATTTTAACATCTTCGATCTTCTTGCCCGAGATATGCAGAGCATTCAGCAAACCCGCCGCACAAATCACCGCCGTGCCATGCTGGTCATCGTGGAAGACCGGGATATCCATTTCTTCCTTCAGGCGCTGTTCAATGATGAAACACTCCGGCGCCTTGATGTCTTCAAGGTTAATTCCGCCAAAGGTCGGCCCCATCAGGCGCACGGCACGGCAAAACTCATCCGGGTCTTCAGTGTCCAGCTCAATATCGATCGAATTCACATCGGCGAACCGTTTAAACAGAACCGATTTCCCCTCCATCACCGGTTTCGAGCCCAGCGCGCCCAGATTCCCAAGGCCCAGAACCGCAGTTCCGTTCGAGATCACGGCGACCAAATTACCCTTATTCGTATAGTCATACGCCGTCTC
This sequence comes from Ruegeria sp. BA2, assembly GCF_056539605.1. Taxonomy (NCBI): domain Bacteria; kingdom Pseudomonadati; phylum Pseudomonadota; class Alphaproteobacteria; order Rhodobacterales; family Roseobacteraceae; genus Ruegeria; species Ruegeria sp. BA2. The sequence goes on from NZ_JBQFVE010000009.1 coordinate 100,849, forward strand.
GGGCGCCTCGGCGATGGCTTCACATGGTACCGCAACGCCGGGGCTGTAGGCCAGCGACAGATCGCGCTGCGTGGTCATAGGTACAGTCGCTTGCACCTCCCACTTGCCGGGGGTGGGGTCCAGGTGAAAGGCCAGCGCCTCTTCTTTGGTGATCTTCGCTTTGGGCATCTTTTCGGTCGTTTCCATGACTTAAGGGCTGTTGCGTCATAGCGCAGGCAAGGCCGCGCCTCAACGAGAATACTTTTCGCCTTTCACAGCCAAGGCCGGGTTTGTAAGGTCGCGACCGGAATACGCCAGAAGGGGGCCGGTTTTGTCCACAGTCACGCCGATGATGGCGCAGTACCTTGAGATTAAAGAGGCTCATGCTGACGCCCTGTTGTTTTACCGCATGGGTGATTTCTACGAGATGTTTTTCGAGGATGCGGTGAACGCGGCCGAGGCGCTGGACATCGCCTTAACCAAGCGCGGCAAACACAATGGCGAAGATATCCCGATGTGCGGTGTGCCGGTGCATTCGGCCGAGGGCTATTTGCTGACACTGATCCGCAAAGGATTTCGGGTCGCGGTTTGCGAACAGATGGAAAGCCCGGCAGAAGCGAAAAAAAGAGGCTCTAAATCAGTCGTAAAGCGCGATGTTGTGCGTTTGGTGACGCCAGGCACTTTGACCGAAGATGCCCTGCTGGAGGCGCGCCGCCATAACTTTCTGGCCGCCTATGCCGAGGTTCGAGACGAAGCCGCATTAGCTTGGGCAGATATTTCTACCGGTGCGTTTCACGTGATGCCGCTGACGTCGGTTCGGCTCAGCCCCGAGCTTGCGCGGCTGGCCCCGTCCGAGCTGATCGTGGCTGATGGGTCGGAGGAAAAGCTGCATGAGCCCGTTATGGACCTTGGCATATCGCTCACCCCGATCGGGCGCGCCAGCTTTGATAGTACTGCAGCCGAAAAACGCATCTGTGGCTTGTTTCACGTAGGCGCGCTGGATGCGTTTGGAAATTTTGGGCGCGCCGAAGTGTCTGCGATGGGTGCTCTCGTCGACTATCTGGAGATCACGCAAAAGGGCAAACTGCCCCTTCTGCAAACGCCACTGAAAGAATCCGAAGATCGCGTGGTTCAGATCGATGCCGCCACGCGGCGCAATCTGGAACTGACCCGGTCGCTGTCAGGTGGTCGCGCTGGTTCGCTATTGTCGGTCGTCGATCGTACCGTCACACCCGGCGGTGCACGGCTGCTGGAACAACGCCTGTCCAGCCCGTCACGCAATCTGGACGTGATCCACGCCCGACTAAACGCGGTGAGCTTTGCAGCCGAGGATAGCCTGATCGCCTCGGACCTACGTGAAGCATTGCGTAAGACCCCCGACCTGGATCGCGCCCTGTCCCGGCTTTCACTGGATCGGGGCGGCCCGAGAGATCTGGCCGCGATCCGAAATGGGTTGGCCCAAGCCGCAACAATCGCAGAAACTTGTACCTCGCAGGAGTTGCCCTTACTGCTCGCCACCGCCGTTCAGAACCTAGTTGGATTTGACGATCTGTTGGCCTTGCTGGACGATGCGCTGGTTGCCGATCCACCCTTGCTGGCCCGAGATGGCGGCTTTATCGCACCCGGTTTTGATGCCGAATTGGACGAAGCGCGCACACTGCGTGATGAAGGCCGTTCGGTTATCGCGGGTTTCCAGCAAAAATATGCAGAACACACCGGTATCACGTCGCTGAAGATTAAGCACAACAACGTGCTGGGCTATTTCATTGAAACTACCGCCACCCATGCCGAGAAAATGCTGAACCCACCGTTCAGTGAAACCTATATCCATCGCCAGACCACCGCCAATCAGGTACGCTTCACCACGGTGGAGCTGTCCGAGATCGAAACACGAATTCTGAATGCGGGCAATCGGGCGCTGGAGATTGAAAAACGGCTCTATCAAAGGCTTTCTGGCGCGATTCTAGAGCTTGCCGCACGGCTGAATCAGGCCGCGCGCGGGTTGGCCGAATTGGATTTGACCACCGCGCTGGCTGATCTGGCGTGCGGTGAAAGCTGGTGCCGCCCAAAAGTCGACGGATCCCGGTCCTTTGACGTTCACGGAGGGCGACACCCAGTGGTCGAGCACGCCCTGCGGCAGCAAAACGGCGATGCTTTCATCGCAAATGACTGCAATCTGAGCGCCGATACTGGTGCTGCAATCTGGTTGCTCACCGGCCCCAACATGGCTGGTAAATCAACCTTCCTGCGCCAAAACGCCCTGATCGCCCTGCTGGCCCAAATGGGCAGCTATGTTCCAGCGGAACAGGCACATATCGGGCTGATCAGTCAGCTTTTCAGCCGCGTCGGTGCATCAGACGACCTAGCCCGCGGCCGCTCGACCTTTATGGTCGAAATGGTTGAAACGGCTGCCATTCTGAACCAGGCAGACGACCGTGCGCTAGTCATCCTCGACGAGATCGGTCGTGGCACCGCCACCTATGACGGATTGTCCATTGCTTGGGCCACTTTAGAACATCTGCACGCAGCCAACCAATGCCGCGCTTTATTCGCCACTCACTACCATGAACTGACCGCACTGGCCGGAAGTCTGGACGGCGTGGAAAACGCAACCGTGGCGGTCAAAGAATGGGAAGGCGAGGTAATTTTCCTGCACGAAGTGCACAAAGGCGCTGCTGATCGGTCTTATGGCGTTCAGGTCGCACAATTGGCTGGCCTCCCCGCCTCGGTCGTAGATCGGGCGCGTATCGTGTTGGATCAATTGGAAAAAACAGAACGTGAGGGCGGCAAACAAAAAGCCCTGATCGACGATCTCCCCCTATTTTCGGCTGCACCTCCTCCACCACCGCCTGCTCCAAAGGCGTCGCCCGTAACCGATATGCTCGAAAGCGTCCTTCCTGACGAACTCACCCCCCGCGAAGCGCTCGACCTGATTTACAAATTGAAAGAGGCGGCCAAACCCTGACCGCCCCTTCATCTTTTCACAAATACTCTCGCCGAAGGCTTGGCCTTGCTAAAGGCCAATCAACTTGCGGGCATCGACGACACGCCAACCTGCGCCGGGCGCAGCAAACGGTCGTGCAGCATGAACCCTTCGGCTGAAACCTGAATGATGTCGCCGGCCTTGGTTCCGGGCACCGGGGCCTCGAACATTGCCTCATGCACATTCGGGTCGAACCGATCCCCGACCTGAGGCGTGATCACCTCGATGCCATGTTTCTGGAATACATCCTTCAGCGCCCGCATGGTCAGCTCGACACCTTCCAGCAAGCCCGCGGCTACTTCTTTCTGCTCATCCGTCGCGGCCTCAAGCGCGCGTTTCATGTTGTCGTAAACCGGAAGCATGTCGCGGGCCAGTTTCGACCCGCCATACTGTTCCGCATCTCGACGCGCCTTGTCGCCACGCTTGCGCGCATTTTCGGCATCGGCCAGCGCACGCATGAACTTGTCTTTGTAATCATCGCGCTCAGTACGCAGTTGATCGACCTCAAGCGCCTCATCGCTGATCTCAGCAAAATCTTCGGCAAACTCTTCCGCCTCGGCGGACATGATGTCGTCCAGAAATTCTTCGTTCTTGGGCTCTGCCATCTCTTACCCTCTAGCTCCGGTCGGAAATCAGCTTGCCGACCAGTTGCGCCGTATAATCCACGATCGGTACGATCCGTCCATAGTTCAGACGTGTGGGCCCGATGACCCCAACCGCACCGATTATCTTACGATCAGCGTTCATATATGGAGACACCACCAAAGAGGAACCCGAAAGTGAGAAAAGTTTGTTCTCAGAACCAATAAAAATGCGCACACCCTCACCTTCCTCGGTCAATTCGAGGAATTCGGCAATGTCACGTTTGCGTTCAAGGTCGTCAAACAGGGTGCGAATGCGATCAAGTTCTTCTGCCTGACCCGGCTCATTCAACAGATTCGCCCGCCCGCGCACGATCAACCGGGCCGAGTCGCCGCCGTCCCCGTCCCAAGCGGCAATGCCGCTCTCGACCATCTCACGCACCAGGACATCGATTTCCTGTTTCCGCGCGTCGATCTGCGACAGCATTTGACGTCGCACTTCGCTCAGCGTCCGGCCTTCGATCAGTGCATTCAGGAAATTGGCTGCCTCGCGCATCGAGCTTGGCGTCTGCCCGGGCGGAGGTGTAAACAGCCGGTTTTCTACCTGCCCGTCCGAAAACACCAATACCACCAAGGCCCGGTCATGCCCAAGCGACACGAATTCGATATGCTTGATCTCGGCCTCGTGCTTCGGCGTCAGAACCAGAGACGCCCCTTGCGTCACGTGTGACAAGGCCGAACCCACACGATCTAGCATTCCGCCAACATCGCCTGCGTTAGAGCCTAATGTCTCATCCAGTTTCTGCCGATCAGCCGCGCCCAGATCGCCCATTTCCAGCAATCCGTCCACGAACATACGCAGCCCCTGCTGCGTCGGAATCCGACCCGCGCTGACATGCGGGCTGTCAAGAAGGCCCAGGAATTCAAGATCCTGCATCACATTGCGCACTGTTGCGGCGCTGACTTTTTCCGACAGGGTGCGAGTCAGGGTTCGGCTGCCCACCGGCTCACCGCTTTCCAGATAGCTTTCGACGATCAACCGGAACACCTCACGCGACCGGTCGTTCATCTCGTCCAGAATTTTGCTCGCTTCGCTCATCGGCGACTCCCTGCTGGGTCGTCATTAAATCGCAGGAAAATGAAAGGTCAATCGGGGTTGCATCGTAACGCTTGTGGGCGTTATCCCCAAGCCAGCAAACAAAGGAATTCCCATGCGACCCTCAGGACGTGATCTAAACGAAATGCGCGCCGTTTCAATTGAGACGGGGTTCACCAAACATGCCGAAGGCTCCTGCCTGATCAAGATGGGCGACACCCATGTGCTATGCACCGCCACGATCGAGGATCGCGTGCCACCGTTCATTAAAGGCTCGGGGCTTGGCTGGGTCACTGCAGAATACGGCATGTTGCCCCGCGCGACCAATACCAGGATGCGGCGCGAGGCTGCAAGCGGCAAACAAGGTGGGCGCACGGTTGAGATTCAACGCTTGATCGGCCGCGCCCTGCGTGCCGGTGTGGATCGGGTTGCGCTGGGTGAGCGTCAGATTACCGTTGACTGTGATGTCATCCAGGCCGATGGCGGTACCCGCTGTGCTTCAATCACCGGCGGTTGGGTGGCACTCCGTCTTGCCGTGAACAAGCTGATGAAAACGGGCGATGTGATATCCGACCCTTTGTTAGACCCTGTTGCGGCCGTTTCCTGCGGAATTTATGCCGGCCAACCCGTGCTGGATCTGGACTATCCCGAAGATAGCGAAGCGGGCGTTGATGGTAACTTCATCATGACTGGCTCGGGTAAGCTGATCGAAGTGCAGATGAGCGCCGAGGGATCCGTTTTTAGCCGCGCGCAGATGGATCAGTTGATGGATCTGGCCGAAAAAGGCGTGGCCGAGCTGGCCGCTGCACAGAAAGCCGTCACCGCATGATCCGCAGGTTCGATGGCGACCGGTTGCTGATCGCCACCCACAACAAAGGCAAGCTTGAGGAGATGGCCCATCTGCTTGAGCCCTTTGGTGTTACGGTTGTCGGCGCGGCAGAAATGAACCTGCCTGAACCAGAAGAGACCGAAGATACTTTCGTAGGAAACGCCCGGATCAAGGCCCATGCCGCCGCCAAGGCCACGGGTCTGCCCGCCCTGTCGGACGATTCCGGGATCACAATCGATGCGCTGAACGGCGCGCCCGGTGTTTACACCGCCGATTGGGCCGAAACCGGCAGTGGCCGCGATTTCCTAATGGCGATGACTCGTGCCCACAATGAACTTGAAGCTAAGGACGCTCCCCACCCGCGCACAGCTCAGTTCCGGTGCACGCTGGTTCTGGCCTGGCCGGATGGTCATGACGAAGTGTTCGAAGGCATCGCGCCCGGCCACCTGACTTGGCCGATCCGGGGCAAGGATGGCTTTGGCTATGACCCGATGTTTGTCCCCGAAGGGCACGACATTACCTTTGCCGAGATGGATCGCTGGGAAAAGAACAAGATCAGCCATCGCGGCCGCGCGGTGGAGTTGTTCGTGAAAGGCTGCTTTGGCGGATGATTGGCGCAACGGAGGCTTTGGCCTGTATGTGCATTGGCCCTTTTGCGAGGCCAAATGCCCCTATTGCGATTTCAACAGCCATGTTTTAAAAAATATTAATCAAAAACAATGGCTTGAATGCTATCTACGTGAGTTGAAACGCTCAGCCGCCGAGACGCCAAATCGGGTATTGAACACGATCTTCTTCGGCGGCGGCACGCCATCGTTGATGGCCCCCGAGACTGTCTCTGCCATCATCGACGAAGCCCGTGCCCTTTGGCGACCCGCCAACGATATGGAGATTACGCTTGAGGCCAACCCCGGTTCGGTCGAAGCCGGACGATTTGCAGCCTATCGTGATGCTGGTGTAAACCGCATCTCGATGGGAGTGCAGGCCCTAAACGATGAAGACCTTCGCCGTCTGGGCCGGATTCACACAGTGGCTGAGGCCCGCGCCGCTTTTGATATCGCGCGTAACTGTTTTGAACGAGTGAGTTTTGACCTGATCTATGCCCGCCAGCACCAGACCCTGGACGCCTGGCGCGCCGAGTTGACGGAAGCGCTTTCAATGGCAGTCGACCACCTGTCGCTGTATCAATTGACCATCGAAGAAGGCACCGCATTCGGCGACCGCTATGCTATCGGCAAGCTGCGTGGTCTGCCCGAAGATGATAGCGCCGCTGATATGTATCTGACCACGCAAGAGGTCTGCGAAGCACACGGGCTGCCCGCTTATGAAGTTTCAAACCACGCCCGGCCCGGAGCCGAATCTCAGCACAATCTGATCTATTGGCGCTATGGCGATTACGTTGGAATCGGGCCCGGCGCGCATGGTCGGATCACCCTTGATGGCCGCAAGTTCGCGACCGAAACTCATCTGGCGCCAACGAAATGGCTGGCAGCGGTGGATCATGGGTCCGGGGAAAGCAGCCGGTTTGAACTTACGCCTCATGATCAGGCCTCGGAGTACCTTTTGATGTGTCTGAGGATTGCTGAAGGTCTAGATGTTGGAAGGTACGAGCAACTCTCAGGAAAACAACTATCGCTGGAAAAGCTTGATACCTTGACCGATCTGGGCATGCTGGCCCTTGAAGGCAACCAACTGCGCACCACGTCTGATGGGCGCGCAGTGCTCAATGCCGTGATCCGCGAGTTATTGGAGTAACAGATGCAATTTCTCTGGGCCGGATTGGGGTTGTTGTGCGTTGCGCTCGCCATGATCGGAGTGGTGCTGCCTTTGCTCCCGACAGTGCCGTTTCTTCTACTCGCCGCGTTTTTCTTCGCACGTTCTTCATCTCGGCTGCACAATTGGCTTCTGAGTCACCGTACATTTGGCCCACTAATTGTCGATTGGCAAAGCTCGGGCGCCATCCGACCCGCAGCAAAAAAGGCGGCTACCCTTTCGGTCGCCGCCGTATTTGGTCTGTCGTTCTTACTTTCAGCGCCGTCACACGTCCTAATCATTCAGGCCGTCGTGTTAAGCTGCGTCATGATCTTTATCTGGACCAGACCTAACGGCTGAGCTTGGCACACAGATCATCCAGTTGATCTAGGTTTTCATAGGACAACACCACCTGTCCCGATTCCGCGCCAGCCTTGTGGTTGATGCTCACCTTCATTGCCAAAATTGCAGACAAGTCTTTCTCAAGCGCGCGTGTATCTGCATCTTTCCCTGCATTCAGGTTACGGGACTTTGGCGCCGGCCTATCATCACCACTTTGCTGCTTCTTCACCAATGCCTCGGTCGCACGCACCGAAAGCCCATCTCGAACCACTTGTTTGGCCAATTCCGAAGGGTTTTCCGCTGTGATCAGCGCCCGCGCGTGTCCAGCGGACAATTTTCCTTCAATAACAAGGCTTTGCACATCAATCGGCAACGACAAAAGGCGCAGAAGATTGGCAATATGGCTGCGGCTTTTTCCCAAAGCTTCGGCCAGTTTCTCCTGCGTGTGACCAAAGCGATCCATCAATTGCTTGAACCCGGCGGCCTCTTCCACAGCATTCAAATCTGCGCGCTGAATATTCTCGATGATCGCGACTTCAAGCACTTCGGTATCGTCAAAATCTCGGACTATGACTGGAATATCATGGAGTTGTGCCATCTGCGCTGCGCGCCAACGGCGTTCACCGGCGACAATTTCATATTGACCACCGGCAATACTACGAACGATCAGGGGCTGGATGATACCTTTCTCTTTGACTGATGCCGAGAGCTCTTCTAGCTGCTCTTGTGCAAACCGGCGTCTGGGCTGATCAGGGTTCGCCTGCAGTTTCTCAATTGGTACCGTTAAATCAGGACGGCGCAGCTCAGAAGAAATCCGGCCCTCCGCGTCCGGCGCAACATCCGCCATGAGCGCCGACAATCCGCGACCCAACCCTCGGGGTTTACCTTTCCTGGCGTTCATATTGCCCTCCTCACGGTCACTTAGACGGCGACCTTGTTGTTTTTGTACATAACTTCGCGGGCCAAATGGCGATAGGCCATCGCCCCGAGCGAACCCGAGTCATATTGCAACACAGGAAGCGCATATGAGGGCGCTTCACTGACCCGCACATTTCTGGGTATCTTGGTTTTAAATACCATCTCACCCAGATTGTCACGCGCATCCTTTTCAACCTGACGGGACAAATTGTTGCGGTTGTCATACATGGTCAACACAACACCTTCGATTCGAAGGTCTGGATTGGCAGTTTGGCGAACCTCGCGAATGGTCAGCATGAGCTGTGACAATCCTTCGAGGGCAAAGAATTCGCTCTGCAGCGGCACAAGTACGGAATGCGCCGCGACCATAGCGTTTACCGTCAACAAATTCAAAGACGGCGGACAATCGATCAGTACAAAGTCCAGATCAAAAGCATCAATCGCAGTTTGACGAAGCGCATCATGCAGCAGATAGCTGCGCTTTTCGTTCGAGATCAGCTCAATATCTGCTGAACTGAGATCTACAGTCGCCGGAACCACAAAAAGATTGCTGATTTCGGTTTCCTGGACCACCGCTTCAAGCGATGCGTCATCCAGTATAAGGTCGTAAGTTGTCCAATCCCGATCTTCTACCCCAAGGCCTGTAGACGCGTTTCCCTGAGGGTCAAGATCGACCACAAGAACCTTGCATCCGGCCTCGGCCAGTCCGGCTGCCAGATTGATTGCTGTCGTGGTCTTTCCAACCCCGCCCTTTTGATTGGCAACCGCGATAATCCGAGGTCCGGCAGGACGAGACAGATCAACCACGAGTAACTCCTTTGATTTTCAGGATAACAGCTTGAGGTTCTGTTAAACTTCTAATCGGTTCGACCTGAAATTTCCATTCCTTGCGGGCGTCTTCGAGTTCTTTTTCCCAGGTCGCGCCTTTTGGCAACAAAGCCACGCCATCTTTACCTAAATGCCTGTCACAGAATGATAATAAAGTGGTCAGATCGGCCAATGCCCGTGCGGACATAACGGCCGCATTTAACGGATCAATCGCCTCGATCCGTTTGGAGATCACAGAACAGTTCGCGCCGCACTCTCTCGCCACATTACGCAGAAAGGCTGACTTTCTTTGATCGCTTTCAACCAGTGTAAACCGGGTTTCCGGTGCAGATTCAATTGCCATGATCGCACAGACCATGCCCGGAAAGCCCCCTCCACTTCCTAAATCCACCCAATGATCTGTGGGTTCAGCAATCTGGAACACTTGTATCGAATCTTTGATATGGCGAACCCAGATATCGGCGAGGCTGTTTCGTGACACCAAATTGATTTTTGGATTCCAGCGTTCAACGAGCGATACATAGTCGGCTAGGCGCTCAAATGTTTCACGTGAAACATTTAGCGAGTCTGCGGTAACCGAATTATGTTCGATCATGCTTTTCGGGCTTTCACATCACGCCGCAGCTTCGCCAGTACTAAAGTTAAAGCTGCAGGAGTGACGCCTTCAACTCGCCCCGCTTGGGCAATATTTGCTGGCTTAGCCTTTGAAAGCTTCTGCTTCATCTCTGAGGACAATCCATCGAGTAGAGAATAATCGAAATCTTGGGGGATTATATGCGCTTCATCGCGCTTCATCGCTTCGACATCTCTTTTCTGGCGCTCGATATAGTTGGCATATAATGCGTCACGCTCGACTTGGCGGCGAACCTCTGCATCCGTGTTCTCAAGTTCGGGTTCAAGCAAGATCAAATCTTCGAATGACACATTTGGAAAAGCCAACACGGCCATACCGTCGCGTCGATTACCATCTTGGTTGACGCTGATCCCTGCAGCGTTGATTTCTTTGGGCGTGTAGGTGTTGGCCGTAAGTATTTCTTTTATTGCGGACAGTTTCTCCAGCTTTTTTTCAAACATCACGCGACGCTCTTCGCCAACACATCCCAGATCTTTACCAATCGGAGTCAATCTTTGATCAGCGTTGTCGGCACGAAGGGATAACCGAAACTCAGCCCGCGAGGTAAACATACGATAAGGTTCGGCTACCCCACGGGTTGTCAGGTCATCAATCATCACACCAATGTAGCTGTCCGAACGGGTGAAGTGGATCGGCGATCTGGACTTTGCTTCGAGCGCAGCATTCAATCCGGCGACAAGGCCTTGTGCGGCGGCCTCCTCATATCCTGTGGTTCCGTTAATCTGACCAGCTAAATATAGCCCGGGCACGTCAGGTAACGAAAGCGAAGCTGAAAGTACCCGGGGATCAACGTAATCATACTCAATCGCATATCCAGGCTGCAGAATCTTTGCGTTTTCGAGGCCTAATATCGACTGGACATAATCAACCTGAACATCCTCGGGCAAGGATGTAGAGATTCCATTAGGATAAACCGTATGGTCTTGCAAACCCTCTGGTTCCAGAAAAATCTGGTGTGATTGCTTATCCGCGAATCGGACGATCTTATCCTCTATCGACGGGCAATATCGCGGGCCAACACCATCAATGTGCCCTCCATACATGGCGGATCGCGAGAGATTCCTCTCGATAATCTCATGCGTTCTTTCGTTGGTATGTGTGATCCCACATGAAATCTGCGGCGCCGATGGTTCTGTCGACATGAACGAAAACAAGGTTGGTTCTTCGTCGCCATCCTGCCGTTCCAATATGTCCCAGTTGATAGTTCGCCCATCCAACCGCGGCGGTGTACCTGTTTTCAGCCTCGCCATGGGTAGATTGAACTCATCAAGGCGTTCGGCCAGCCTAACGGAAGGTCGGTCGCCCATGCGCCCGCCGGGTCTGGATACGTCCCCGATGTGAATTACACCCCGCAAAAACGTGCCAGATGTCAGAATGACTGTCTGTGCTGGTATCTCAGAGCCGTCTGCCAACCTGATCCCGACCACCCGTTGACCATCCATAAGAAAATCGGTCACTTCACCGGTTATGATCGAAAGGTTGTCTTGCTTCTGAGTTTCTTCAGCCATCGCAGCGCGATATAGGGCTCGATCCGCTTGGGCCCTTGGGCCTTGTACCGCTGGGCCTTTTCGTCGATTCAACAGGCGAAACTGAATTCCAGCACGGTCCGCGACACGCCCCATCACGCCATCCAGCGCATCGATTTCGCGGACAAGATGCCCTTTCCCCAAGCCTCCAATCGCGGGGTTGCAGGACATGACTCCTATATCCCGTTCGGACAAAGTGACCAACGCCGTGTTTGCGCCCATGCGGGCTGCGGCATGGGCAGCTTCGGTGCCCGCGTGGCCCGCGCCGATGACTGCGACATCAAATCTCGAATGTTTCACGTGAAACACTCCTTATTTTCCCAGGCAGAAACTCGCAAAGATTTCATCCAAGAGGTTTTCAACATCAATCCGACCAACCAAAGATTCAAGAGATCGAATGGCCGTCCTCAGCTCTTCTGCGGCTATATCATACATATCCGGTCCCGATTCCAGAACCGCTTGAGCGGCGGCAAGAGAGTCCGACGCTTTAATCATCGCAAAACGATGACGCTCACGCGTTGCTATACCATGGCTTGCGTCTCGACCGCTAAGTACACACGATATATTGTCGATGAGTTCATCTATCCCCTGACCGGTTTTCCCCGAGATCCCGTTCAACGTCGCACCCCGAAGATCAGATTTCGGAAGCACATGTATATCATCGGCTTGCATTGGGACACCCAAGGTCTCTGGTGTCTCTGTCAAAAACACCCGTAGATCGGCAGCTTCCGCGCGTTTACGGGCGAGCTCAATTCCAAGATTTTCAACATGGTCTTCGGTTTCCCGCAAACCGGCGGTATCCAACAAGGTGACGGGCAGCCCTGACAAGTCCATTCGAACTTCGATTACATCTCGCGTGGTCCCCGCATATTCGGATGTAATTGCGGCCTCACGTCCAGCCAGCGCATTCAGCAAGGTCGACTTACCGGCATTCGGAAGACCAACGATTGCAACCTCAAATCCTGAACGTATCCGTTCGGCGATCCGAACACCTTTCGCTTCCTGTGTAAGCTCGTCCATGACCCCTGAGGTCAGCGAGCGAACTTCGGGCGTTACATCTGTCGGGACTTCTTCATCTGCAAAATCAATCACGGCTTCCAGCAAGGATGCCGCCCGTATCAGATCTTTCCGCCAACGCTCAGCCAATGTACCCAAAGCACCTGCTAAAATCGTCTGCGCCTGTTTTCGCTGTGCTTCCGTTTCCGCATCGATCAGATCGGCAAGACCTTCGACCTGCGCCAGATCCATTTTTCCGTTTTCCAGCGCACGACGCGTGAACTCACCGGGCTCTGCTAGGCGGAGGTCATCCATATCCGAAAGACTCGCCAGAACAGCATTGACCGATGCCAAACTGCCGTGAATCTGTAATTCAGCGACGTCTTCACCGGTAAAGCTGGATGGAGCCTTAAAGGTCAGAACCAAACCTTCGTCCAGCCGCGACCCATCAGACGCGTTAAGCGTTCGAACCGTCATCCCACGCGGCGGCAGGCCTCCTCCGGCCAGCAGATTGGCGGCCTTGTGAGCCTGCGGGCCGGACAACCTGATCACCGCAACGCCTGCTTTGCCCTGGGCGCTGGCCAGGGCGAATATCGTATCCATTGATGGCCCCCGCGTCAGTGCCAGAACCGGATCAGGTGTTCATTGAATCGAAGAACTCGCCGTTCGTCTTGGTCTGTTTGAGCTTCGACAACAAGAACTCGATCGCATCGGTCGTGCCCATTGGGTTGAGGATACGGCGCAGGACAAAGGTCTTGGCCAGATCGCCCTTATCAACCAACAGGTCCTCTTTCCGGGTGCCGGACTTGAGGATGTCGATGGCCGGGAACACGCGCTTATCTGCGATCTTACGATCCAGAACGATTTCCGAGTTACCGGTGCCTTTGAATTCTTCAAAGATCACTTCGTCCATCCGGCTGCCAGTATCGATCAGGGCGGTGGCGATGATGGTCAGCGAACCACCCTCTTCGATATTCCGCGCTGCACCAAAGAAACGCTTGGGACGTTGCAGCGCATTTGCGTCAACACCACCGGTCAGAACTTTACCCGAGGACGGGACCACGGTGTTAAACGCCCTACCAAGTCTTGTGATTGAGTCGAGCAGGATAACAACATCTCGTTTGTGCTCGACCAAACGTTTGGCTTTTTCGATCACCATTTCCGAGACAGCAACGTGGCGCGTAGCTGGTTCGTCGAAGGTCGAGGATACAACCTCACCCTTCACCGAGCGCTGCATATCCGTCACCTCTTCCGGGCGTTCGTCGATCAGCAGAACGATCAGGTAACACTCAGGATGGTTCTGTTCGATCGAATGCGCGATGTTTTGCAGGATGACTGTCTTACCGGTCCGCGGAGGCGCCACGATTAGCGACCGCTGCCCTTTCCCGATCGGCGAGACCAGATCGATCACTCGGGCCGACTTGTCCTTGATAGTGGGATCTTCGATCTCCATCTTCAGACGCTCATCGGGGTACAGAGGCGTCAGGTTGTCAAACAAGATCTTGTGCTTGGCCTTGTCCGGATCTTCAAAGTTGATTTTGGTGACGTTGGTCAGGGCAAAATAGCGCTCATTCTCGTCAGGCGCTTTGATCTCACCTTCCACCGTGTCGCCGGTGCGCAGCGAATGCTTGCGGATCATGTCGGGCGATACATAGATGTCATCCGGACCCGGCAGATAGTTTGCCTCGGGCGAGCGTAAGAAGCCAAAGCCATCCTGCAGAACCTCAAGCACCCCGTCACCACCAACGGTCCAGCCCTCATCCGCGCGTTCACGCAGGATCTGGAACATCATTTCGCCCTTGCGCATGGTCGAGGCGTTTTCGATCTCAAGATCTTCGGCCATGGCCAGCAGATCTTTGGGGCTTTTGGCTTTCAGATCGGCCAGATTCAGGGATTCATTGGACATGATGCATACCTTCACCGCTGTGAGCGCGGCTTGAAGTGGAATTTCAGTACGGAAAATACGCCGCCCGGACGGGCGTGTTATGCCCTACATATGCGCCCAAGCCAGCGGAGTCAAATAGGCCTTCAGAACTTCACAACAACCGCGAGAACGATCAAAACCATCAAAATGGTCGGAACCTCGTTCATCATGCGAAACTGCCGCCCTGTGAGCTTATTTCGCCCTTCTGCGAAATCCTTGCGCCGCGCCATCAGCCAGTGATGAAACCAAGTCATACCAAGCACGGCAGCACCCTTCACCCAGGGCCATGACCAATCCCAGCCGACAATCCCCGGCGTGAAGACCATGATAAGACCACAGACCCAGGCCACGATCATCGCTGGGCGCATGATCACGCGCAGAAGCTTTTCTTCCATTTCAAAGAAAATCTGTTCTGCCCCATCCACTGACTGGGCTTTTTCCACGTGATAGACAAACAGTCTGGGCAAATAGAACAACCCTGCCATCCATGCGATCACTGCCATGATGTGCAACGACTTCACCCATGGATAGATCGAGAAAAGAAGATCGGTCATTCCGGCTCCGAATGTTGTTCGGGACCCTCCCTAATAAAAAAATAAGAAAAGAAAAAGGATGATGGTTTTGTAGGGTGGTCAGATTCCGTGGATTACTTTTTTACTCATGCGTTTTCCCCAGCAAGGATAAGATTGCCTATGGCTGCTCTGATTCTGTTGATGGCGAAATTAATGTAATTATTTCAATGTATTATTATCAAATGGACGATCATACCATGTGGATAAATGATAGGGTAAATTGGGACATCCAGGTTATCCCAAGGATTGAAGTTATCCTTGTCCCGGATGGATATTATCCGGGCGACTCGGAGATGTTTTTGACGAAACTCTTAGGGTTGCGTGTCAACCGGAAAACCATACAAAACACCCCAGATCAGTCATCGAATTGCTCACGGGGTTTTCCACATGTCTGTCCCCATCATTCTGGCTTCGGGTTCAGAAATCCGCGCGCAACTGCTGCGTAACGCAGGTGTGCCGTTTACGGCCCAATCAGCGCGCGTGGATGAAGATACTGCAAAACGCGCATTGCTGGCTGAACAAGCCTCGCCTCGTGATATTGCAGATACGCTGGCCGAAATGAAAGCGCGCAAGATCAGCGACAAATCCCCCGGCGCGATGGTGTTGGGCTGTGATCAGGTGTTGGATTTCGAGGGTCAGCTGCTGTCTAAGCCCGAAACGCCTGAGATGGCGCTGAAGCAACTGAAGATGATGCGGGGCAAGCGACACATGCTGCTTTCAGCTGCGGTGATCTATCAAAATGGTGAACCGATCTGGCGGCATGTCGGGCAGGTGCGGTTGCGGATGCGGATGAGTTCGGACGCTTATCTGCGGGACTATGTTACGCGGAACTGGGATAGCATTTGCCACGCAGTTGGGGCCTATAAGCTGGAAGAAGAAGGTGTACGCCTGTTCGCCACCATTGACGGAGACTATTTTAACGTCTTGGGTATGCCCCTGCTTGAGCTACTGAATTTCTTAGCGATCAAAGGTGTGATTGAACAATGACCAAGACCAAAATACCTCTGGCCGGAGTCATAGGGCACCCGATCGCGCATTCGAAGTCCCCCGTTTTGCACGGGCATTGGCTGAAATCCTATGGGCTGACCGGTCACTATATACCGATGGATGTGGCGCCAGCAGATCTGGAGCAGGTGTTACGCACATTGCCAAAGGCCGGCTTTGTGGGTGCAAATGTCACCGTCCCCCATAAAGAGGCGGCGTTGCGCATTGCAGATCACGTGTCGGACCGCGCTTCGGTTATTGGGGCCGCGAATACGTTGGTGTTTCGTGAAGATGGCTCGATCCATGCGGATAACACGGATGGCTATGGGTTCATGCAAAACCTGCGCAGCGGTGCGCCAGATTGGGTTCCCGGCGATGGCCCTGCTGTGGTTTTTGGTGCGGGAGGTGCCGCGCGCGCTGTTTTGCAGGCATTGGCCGAGGCTGGTGTGCCAGAGATTTTGCTGACAAATCGAACACGCGCCCGTGCTGACCACCTGAAAGAGGAATTTGGCCAGCGGATCACCGTGGTTGACTGGGTGCAAGCTGGAAATGTGATCGAAAACGCGGAACTGGTGGTCAACACAACCTCATTGGGAATGCAGGGTCAGTCGGAATTGCGCGTTCCACTGGATGGGTTACAGCCTGGAACCGTGGTGACCGATCTGGTCTACGCGCCTTTGAAAACCCGCATGCTGGAACAAGCGGAAGAAGCCGGATGCACAACTGTCGATGGCCTTGGAATGCTGCTGCATCAGGCAGTTCCGGGATTCGAACGGTGGTTCGGTATTCGTCCCGAGGTGAATGACGATTTGCGCGCGGCTGTGTTGGCATGAGTTTTGCTCTGGGGCTGACGGGCTCGATCGGGATGGGCAAAAGCACCACCGCGCAGATGTTCGTTGATGAGGGCTGTGCGCTTTGGGATGCGGATGCGGCGGTGCATCGGCTGTACGCAAAAGGCGGAGCCGCTGTTGGACCAATGGGCGAAGCTTTTCCCGAGTCGATAATTGATGGTGCCGTCAGTCGCGACGCATTGAAGCGGATCATCGCAGCGGACACCACAGCGCTGAAGCGAATCGAGGCAATTGTGCACCCTTTGGTGGCAGCAGACCGCGCGGCATTCCGGGATGATGCCACAGTCGATATTCTGGTTTTTGACATTCCGTTGCTGTTCGAAATCGGAGGAGATGCCGCGATGGATGCGGTTGCCTGTGTCTCGATTCCGGCGGATGAACAGAAACGACGAGTGATGGATCGGGGCACGATGACCGAAGTGCAGTTCGAACAAATCCGCGCCAAGCAGATGCCGAATGACGAAAAATGTGCACGGTCGGATTTTGTGATCATCACAGATACTCTGGACCATGCGCGCGCACAGGTGCAGGATATCGTCAGGCAGATACGGGCGGGGATGGCAGATGCGTGAGATCGTACTCGATACCGAGACCACAGGGTTTGATCCAGAAAGCGGCGACCGGATTGTTGAAATCGGCGCGGTTGAGCTGTGGAACCACGTAGCCACGGGTGAGACCTATCATGTCTACATCAACCCCGAACGCTCGATGCCCGATGAGGCATTTGGCGTGCATGGCATCGGCCCCGACTTGCTGGAGGCACCGCGCCCGCCGGAAAAAGGTGAGGTCACGCTGAAGGATAAGCCGGTATTTGCCAAAGTAGGTCAGGGGTTTCGCGACTTTGTTGGTGACGCCAAGCTGGTGATCCACAACGCTTCGTTCGATATGAAATTCCTAAATGCCGAATTGGGCTGGATGGGTGTCCCGCTGATCCCGATGGATCAGGCGATTGATACGCTGGCTATTGCTCGCAAACGGTTTCCGGGCTCGCCCGCCTCGCTGGATGCCCTGTGCCGCAGGTTTGGCATCGACAACTCGAACCGCGTACTGCACGGCGCTTTGCTCGACTCTGAAATTCTGGCCGAGGTGTATCTGGAGCTAATCGGAGGTCGCCAGCCAGACTTTGGTCTGTCCACCTCGACTTCAAACGCGGCAGGTGGTGCCGATGAATGGCGCCCAACGGCACGATCTACCACCCTGCCGTCCCGGATCACCGAGGATGAACGTGAAGCTCATCAGAAATTTGTAGAGAAACTGGGCGATAACGCCTTGTGGGCCCGCGCCTGATCACAGCCAGCCGCGGGTCAAAGCCTCAGGCGTCGGTCTTTTGTTCTTGCGCTGCGGCCTGACGGCGCGCCAGTTCGTTGCGATACAGGGCAACGAAATCGATGTTGTCTAGGTTAACCGGCGGATAGCCACCATCACGAGTGATGTCGCTGACGATACGGCGCAGGAACGGGAACAGCATGCGCGGGCATTCGATCATCAGGAACGGATGCATCTGATCCTCGGGCACACCTTCCACGTGGAACAGTCCACAATAGTCGATCTCGCACAGGAACAGAATGTCTTCCAGTCCCTTGGCTTTCGAGGTTAGCTTTAGCTTGATCGAAACTTCGTATTGATGATCAGGCGTGCGCTTCTTCGCATCCAGGTTGACCTGAACAGCAATCTCGGGCTGCACGTCGCCTGAAACGCCTTTTTGCGCCATGACATTTTCAAAGGACATGTCGCGAATGAATTGTCCCAGAACACGCATCTGGATTTGCGGGGCTGCCTGTGCGGCGGTGTTTTCTGCGGGGCTTTCGTCAGCCATGAAACTTCTCCGGAAATGAAATTCGCCACTGCTTAGCAAGTTGGGCCGGATAGCTCAATGCTGGTGCGGGCCTTCCACCCACTTCGACGGCTTTCCGGGGTTTTGGCGGGGGCGAACTTCGGTGAACTCACCATCAATTACATCATCCTGATCAAACGGATCGGGGCCTGAGCGGAACTGCGCACCTGTTCCCATCTGAAAATGAGTGATGGTTGCCTTGGATTTCAGATAGCGAAATACAGCAACCCGAATGCCTGGCACCAGCAGAGCAAAACCGATGGCGTCGGTGAAAAAGCCCGGCGTCAGAAGTAAAACACCCGACAGCAGGATCATCGCTCCATGGGCCAATGGCTCGGTGGGATCGTCCAGCTCGGCGAATGACCGCTGCAGATTGGCCAGCGCCGTGCGGCCTTGCGTTCGCACCAGAACGGTGCCCAAAACTGCCGTCAGAACAACAATTGCCAGGGTTGGCCATAGCCCAATCAGACCACCAACCTGTATGAACAGGGCGATCTCGATGATCGGAACCAATAAAAAAGCCAGGAACAGGTACATATGCGGTATCCTTTAGCATGTCTCGGGCTGTGGACTTGCACCCGACTGTCACCTACATAGTGACAGAGGGCAGCGTATACAAAGCCCGGGTTCTGAAATGAGGACAAAATGAACTCACCCCTGATCCAGCTTCTGGTGCTGGCCGGAATTGCCATTTTCCTGATCCTGCGGCTGAAAAGCGTGCTGGGAACACGTGAAGGTTTTGAGAAACCACCCCTGCAGCAGCAGCCAGATACCAATGGCGCCCGCCGCGATTTCGAAGTGATCGAAGGCGGGCCGGATCATGACATCACTGACCATGTAGCGGAAGACAGCGAACAGGCGCAGACCTTGGCCGCGATGAAGCGGGTCGAGCCCAGCTTTTCTGTCAGCGAATTCGTACAAGGTGCGCGCGGCGCTTATGAGATGATCGTGATGGGGTTTGAAAAGGGCAATCTGGACGAAATCCAGCCCTTCTTGTCCGAAGAAGTTTTTGACAGCTTTGTCTCGGTGGTTGCGGATCGCGAAGATAAGGGTCTGACCATCGAGGCCGAGTTTATCGGCGTGCGCGAAACCACCCTGGCAGACGCGTCGTTCGACAAGGACAGCAATCAGGCCGAGATCACGATGCGCTTTATCGGTGAGCTGACCTCGGTCGTGCGCGATCGTGGCGGGGATATCATCGAAGGCAATCCGAACACCGTCAAACGTCAAAAGGACAGCTGGACCTTTGCCCGCGTCATGGGCTCGGATGATCCAAACTGGCTGCTTGTCGCCACGGACGCATGATTGCAACGCTCCGGTCGCTTTTTCTGGGGGTTGTCATGACCACTGCCAGCGCCGCCGGAGCCGAGGCGACGCGATCCATCCTGTCATTCGATGACCTTGAGGGTTGGGCTGCCGACGATCACGGGGCAGCCCTTTCGGTTTTTCTGAATACCTGCGGCGATCTGAAAGACCCGGACTGGCAAGCGCTGTGCAGCGCCGCCCGGACATACAAGCCCGGCGCTGCGCGGTCATTTTTTGAACTGTTTTTTCGCCCTGTTCTGGTCGAAGACGGAAAGGATGCGCTGTTCACCGGGTATTTTGAACCTGAATTGGATGGTTCGAAATCCCCGTCAGGCAAGTACCGCTATCCCCTTTACCGGATGCCGCCAGAGGCGCGTGAGGCGGGCCAATGGCTTAGCCGTCGCGAATTGCTGACGGGTGACGCAATGACGGGTCGTGGGCTAGAGATTGCGTGGGTCGATGACCCGGTCGAGCTGTTCTTTTTGCAAATTCAGGGCTCGGGCCGCATTCGTTTGCCGGATGGAAGTGCGTTGCGGGTGGGCTATGGTGGCGCGAACGGGCACCCCTACCGGTCGATTGGGGCAGAGCTGATCCGTCGGGGTGCGCTGGGCGCGCATGAAGTGAGCGCGCAGATGATCCGTGCCTGGGTGCGCAAGAACCCAGAAGCTGGGGCCGAGTTGTTGTTTCACAACCCCTCATACGTGTTCTTTCGCGAGGTGAACCGGGTTGCTCCGGAACTAGGACCGCTTGGAGCAATGAATCGATCAGTCACCACGATGCGCAGTATTGCCGCCGATCCGGCCTATACCCCATTAGGGGCCCCGGTCTGGGTTGAGAAGGATGGTAAGGCGCCTCTGCGGCGGCTGATGATCGCGCAGGACACGGGATCGGCGATCAAGGGTGCACAGCGGGCAGACATATTCTTTGGAACCGGGGATGAGGCTGGACAAGCCGCTGGTCGATTGAAAGATCCCGGCCGTATGGTTGTTCTTTTGCCAATCCAGCGGGCCTATGCCATGTTACCGGATGAATTCTGATGACACGGCGCAAACTGACGTCAGAAGAGATCGAGCTATGGCGCAAGGTCGCCAAACAGGCTGAGCGGATGCATCCCGAACTTCCGCAGACGGTGCATCCCACCACCTTGCCAAAGCCCAAGCCATCTAAAACACCCAAGGTGCGGATCGAAGCATTTGAGCTGGGTCAGACTGTGCAAAGCAAACCCGCACGGAACAATCTCAAGCCATCGATCACCGAAGGACTGCGGGCAAATCCGGTGCAGATGGATACAAAGGCGTTTGGTCGGATGAAGCGTGGCAAGCTGAAGCCCGAAGGCAAGCTGGATCTGCACGGGATGCGGATGGCCGCGGCGCATCCCGCCTTGGTGCGGTTTATCCTGACGGCTCAGGCTCAGGGCAAGCGGCTGGTGCTGATCATTACCGGCAAGGGCAAGGATCGCGACGAACCCGGACCGATCTCGACGCCGCGTGGTGTGTTGCGAAATCAGGTGCCACACTGGTTGTCGATCCCGCCACTGGCGCAGGCGGTGTTGCAGGTAACACCTGCACATGTCAGCCATGGCGGCGACGGGGCTTACTATGTTTATCTCAGGCGTGTGCGTTAACCTTCGCGCGTGAGTCGATCCGATTCGCGTGGGAATCGCATATTTTACAGACAGTCTTACCGACCAAATCCTCTTGGATCCAGGGGCTCCGAGACCAGTAGCGGGAACTTTGATGTCGTCGAAACTTTGCTGCCTTGTCCAAAACTTGCGAGGCAATGCTTAACACCACAACCAGAGCGATATGGCAGACTATTGCCCATTCTGTTTGATTGCATTGACCGGGCGGATTTCGATTGCTTACCCTGAGTAAAGCGCCATTTCAGCGCTGATATTTTAATGACGAATTTATGGTGGCCGAATGTTAGGCTCCGCTTCTATTTCTCGACCTAAAAGGTCGGAGGCATCCGCCATCTCTAGCGACAGTGGCGTGGGCAAAAATGCGCTGTCCCTGAAACTCCCCAAGGGTGGCGGCGCAATTTCTGGCATCGGTGAAAAGATCACCTCGAACCCGGTCAATGGTTCCGCTTCGTTGTCGATCCCGATACCGGTTAGTCCAGGACGCGGTGGATTTACGCCAGAACTGCAACTGACCTATGAGGCCGGAACCAGCAGCGGCGTCTTTGGCTTTGGCTGGGCTTTGTCGCTGCCCGAGATTTCGCGCAAAACCGAAAAAGGCCTGCCCCAATACGACGATACCGCAGGATCGGATGTCTTCCTGATATCGGGGTCCGAAGATCTGGTGCCTTTGCTTAACCCTCAAGGTGCAAGATGGGAAGACCGTGCGCGCGTTCCGGGTGTGACCATCCACAGGTTCCGACCTCGGATCGAAAGCGCCTTCGCCCGTATTGAACGCTGGACAGATGAGGCGACCAGCATCGCGCATTGGCGTGTCACGTCACGTGAAAACGTAACGTCGATCTATGGCGCGTCAGACCTGTCAAGGGTCGCAGACCCAGATGATCCCGCACGGGTGTTTCGCTGGCTGCTGTCCGAGACCTTCGACGACAAGGGCAACGCCATCCGCTATGAGCATGTGGCCGAAGACGCGGTTGGCGTGGATCACGCGCAGGCGCACGAGGCCAACCGGGTTCGCATTGCCGAGCGGTATCTGAAACGCATCCGCTATGGCAATCGTGTCTCTCGTCTGATTGATCCAGATGTGAATGCGGGTGGATGGCTGTTCACGGTCGTTTTCGACTATGACGAAGATCATCTGTTGCCAATTGCACCCGATCCCAGCGTGGCGGCAGACGCACAGCATGATCTTGTCCATGCATCCGCTGATCCGGGCCAAGGCTGGCAGGTGCGCCCCGACCCCACATCTAGCTATCGTTCGGGTTTTGAGGTCCGGCGCTATCGCCGCTGCCATCGCGTTCTGACCTTTCACGACATCCCTGACCTGCCGACGGGCGAACCGGGTTATCGTGGTCTGGTCAAGGCGACCGAGTTTTCCTATGGGGATTTTACCCCTCCGGGTGCTGATACGGATGCCGAGCGAGAGCATACCGGCAGTACGCGCTATGGCTCGTTCCTTATGGGGGTTGCGCAGTCAGGTTTTGCGCCGGACGGCTCAGTCGCGCCGCGCGATGTGAATGGAAACACTTTCCATACCTATCGACGTCAGGCGATCCCACCGGTCGAGTTCACATATAGCCGGGCAGAGGTAAACGAAGTCGTGCATAGCCTTGACCGGGGGCAGGCCGAAGGTGCTCCGGCCGGGCTGAGCGATCCGGCAAATTGGGTTGATTTGTATGGTGACGGCGTTGGCGGGATTTTGTCCTCGACGTCGGGGACTTGGCATTTCAGCCGAAACCTTGGGCCGATGAACGGCACAGCGCGGTTCGAAGCACCCGCCCAAGTTGCCGAAAGACCCGCTTTTGCAGGGGCAGGCCAATGGATGGACCTTGCCGGTGATGGCCGCCCTGATCTTGTGGTAATGGACCGGGCCACTCCGGGCTTTCACGAGCGCGACGCGCAGTCCGGCTGGTCTGGCTTTCGCACGTTTGAGCATTGGCCGCATGTGGACGCGTCAGACGACAGCATGAAGCTGGTTGATCTGACCGGTGATGGCCTTGCCGATATTCTTCTGACCGAAGACACCGCTTTTGTATGGCACCCCTCCCAAGGCGAAGCCGGGTTTGGCACTGCACTCAGACAGGTGCAGCCCTGGGATGACAATGACGGACCCCGGCTTGTATTTTCCGATCCGGAGGCCGCGATTTTCCTAGCCGATATGTCGGGCGACGGGTTGTCGGACCTAGTTCGCATTCGCTGTGGCGAGGTCACCTATTGGCCCAATTGCGGCTATGGGCGTTTCGGTTCCAAAGTAACGATGGATGACGCGCCACAGTTCGATCGCCCCGAGATGTTTGACCGCAGCCGCCTGCGTCTGACGGATATCGATGGCTCGGGTACGACGGATATCGTCTATCTGGGCGCGGATGGCGTGGACCTCTATTTCAATGTGTCGGGCAACCGGTTGGCCCCGCGTCGGCGGCTTGGGAATCTGCCACCGATCGAAACAGAATCTTCGGTTGATCTGATTGATCTGTTCGGAACGGGCACGGCCTGTCTTGTGTGGTCCTCGGCCCTGTCCCGCGATGCAGGCCAACCGTTGCGATATGTCGATCTGATGGGTGGACAAAAACCGCACCTGATGACCCGATACGCCAATAATTTCGGTGGCGAGACCGAGTTGCGTTATGCCTCGTCTTCGCGGTTTTATCTGCAAGACCTTTACGAGGGGCGCCCGTGGGCCACGCGCCTGCCGTTCCCGGTGCAGGTGGTTGATCGCATCGTCACACATGATCGCGTAGCGCAAACCAGGTTCGTATCTCGCTTTGCGTTTCACCATGGTCACTTCGACGGGGTCGAGCGCGAGTTTCGCGGCTTTGGCATGGTTGAACAATGGGATACCGAGGAATTTGCGGTTCTTTCAGAAGGCTCGCTGGAGCCGTTGGCCGCCAACGAAGACCTGGAATCACATGTGCCGCCCGTGCTGACCAGAACATGGTTTCATACAGGCGTCTATCTTGACCATGGCAATCTGCCCGAAGTTTTGGCCGGGCTGCTTGATGGGCAGGATCGTGGTGAATACTGGCGCGCACCCGCATGGCGCGATGATGATGCCGAGGCGCGACGGCGGCTTTTGCCCGATACAGTGTTACCGCCTGGACTGACCACAGAAGAAACGCGCGAAGCTGCCCGCGCATTGCGTGGCACCGTTCTGAGACGCGAAATCTACGCGCTGGACGGTGTGACCGAGCCTAACTATCCCAATGGCCATCCCTATCAAGTCGTCGAGCAATCGCAGACCGTGCGTCTACTGCAGTCTCGCGGTCCCAACCGCCATGCCGTGTTTCAGACTCATGCAAGGGAAAGCCTGACTGCGCATCACGAGCGGAGTCCCGACGATCCGCGCATTCAACATCAGGTCATATTGGAGGCCGACCCGTTTGGCACCGAACTGCGCCGCGTCGATGTCATGTATGGTCGTCAGACGCCTGATCCCACGCTTACGCCCGTAGATCAGGCGCGTCAGGCGCAGCTACATGCGGTGCTGCACACGCGGCGCGTCACGGACCTGATTGCGACTGATCAAACCTATCGCGCTCCGGTGTCATGCGAAGAACAAAGCTTTGAACTGACCGGACTGAGCCCCGCACCGGGTGCGCGTCTGTCATTTGACGAGATCGAGAGAGAAGCCAGCGCAGCGACTGACCTTGCCTATGAGGCGACGCCAACCCCGGGTCAGGTGCAGCGTCGCCTGATCGAACACCGTCGTCAGTATTTCCGGGATGATGTGCTGACCGGGCCACTGCCGCTGGGCCAGATGGGCAGTTTGGGTCTTCTTCATCAAAGCTTCCAACTGGCCTTCACCCCGGGTCTTGTTGCGCAGGTTTACGGGGGTCGCGTTGGTGCGGCCGAGATGGCGCAGGCGGGATATACCGAGGTTGATGGCGACGGCCAGTGGTGGCGCCCATCGGACCGTCAGCTTTTGTCGCCTTCAAGCTCAGACACCCCAGCGCAAGAGCTGGCTTTTGCGCGTCAACATTTCTTTCGACCGCACCGATTGCAGGACCCATTCCATCAGCCTGCGACACCAACCGAAACAACGGCCCGCTACGACGCGTTCGATCTGCTGATCGAGGAAACGCAGGATGCTTTGGGCAATCGCATGTCGGCTGGGGTGCGTTCGGCTGGTCCTGATGGTCCGATCGCGGAGCGTCGGCAGGATTATCGCGTCCTGCAAGCCTCGGTCCTGACGGATGAGAACGGCAATCGCAGCGAGGTCGCGTTTGATGCCTATGGGCGGGTGACAGGCATGGCCCGAATGGGCAAACCCGATGCGCCCGACGAAGGCGATAGACTGGATGATTTTGATCCAATGCTGGTACCCGCAACGGGTACCCAGTTGCTGGTTGATCCGCGAGGACCTGAAGCGCTTGCTGCCCTTGGGCGTGCCACGATGCGTTATGTCAATGATCCTTGGGCCTATCATCGCACACGTGAAAATTCTGTCCCTTCTCCGGTCGTTGGCCTTTTCCTACAGCGCGAGGTTCACGACAGCGATCTTGCACCGGGTCAAACCACGCCGTTCCTCGCCGAGCTCACCTATTCAGACGGGATGGGTCAGGAAATTCAACGCAAGATTCAAGCCGAGGATGGCCCGGTCCCAACGCGCGATGGATTAGGGAGTATCGTGCTGGGTTCCGATGGTCGACCGATCATGTCAGCAGCGCCATCGCCACGCTGGGTCGGTACTGGCTGGCAGGTGCGCAACAACAAGGGCAGCCTTGTCCGGCAATTTGAGCCGTTTTTCACCGAACGCCCGGCCTATGAATCCGACATCCGCATCGGCGTCAGCCCGATTTTCTTCTATGACGCATTGGGCAGAGAGATCGGTATTCTGAACCCCGACCACACCTGGAGCAAGCACCGTTTTTCCGTTTGGGAACAAACGACGTGGGATCCAGGCGATACCGTGCTGATTTCGAACCCCGCCCAAGACCCTGATCTTGGCGATCATTTCAGCCGATTGCCGCAAACTGCCTACCTGCCTACCTGGCACGCGCTGCGCACTGATCCGGCGCAAGCCCAGGCGCTGGCGGCCCGTTTCCCCGATGCCGATGACCGTCAGCGCGCCACCGAGGCGGCATCAAAATCGGCGCTCTATGACGACACACCGATGCGGGCGGTGGCGGACACGCGCGGTGCGCTTATCGCGCGGATCACCTTGAACCGCACGCTTTATAGCAACACTGCCCCGGGTACATTGCCGACCGAGACGCCCCATCGTGTGGCAACCGAGATCGATATCGAAGGCAACACGCGCGGCACGTGGGACGAGCTTGGGCGTGAGGTTCATCGCACGGCCTATGACATGCTCAGTACCGCCATTCGGACCGATAGTATGGAGGGTGGAACCCGTTGGCGACTGACGGATGTGAGCGGAGAAACCGCGTTTACGTGGGACGCGCGCGACCACCGGTTGCGTAACGAATTCGACGTGCTGCGCCGACCCATTGCCACGCATCTAAGCATTGATGGTGCCCCGGAACTACGGATCGACGAAACGATCTATGGGGAAACACTGTCGACGCCCGAAGCGCTAAACAGACGCAAGCGTATTGCGATCAGCCGAGATCAATCCGGCATAATGGAAGTGCTGGCTTATGATTTCAAAGGCAATGCAGCCCGCACTCAACGTCAACTGGCGCAAGAGTTTCGCACTACGATCGACTGGGCAACGCCCGTGGCAACAGAGCCTGAAACATTCGCGGGGCTCACACGGTTTGATGCACTGGATCGACCAATCCAGATGGTGCCGCTGCAACCGCAAGGGCCGGGAGCGCGTATCCAGGTACTGCAATACGGCTATAATCCATCTTCGCGGCTTGATCGCATTGATACCTGGCACGCGCAGCCTGGTGCGCCGGATGGCTTGTTAGACTCTTCAACAGCTGATCGCGCTTTGGTCACCAGTATTGCCTATAACCCTTGGGGGGATCGCGAACGCGTCATCTATGGCAACGCAGTTGAAACCGAAATTCTGCACGATCCACTGACCCGTCTGACCGAACGCATCTTAACTCGGCGTGATGGGGCAAGGTTCGCCTCGGACTGTCCCAACCCACCGGATGCGAGTTGGCCCGGATGCCACCTGCAGGCGCAGCATATGGTCTATGACGTATCCGGTCACGTGACCCACATTCGCGACAGCGCACAACAGCAAATCTTTTTCCGCAATCGTCGTATCGATGCATCCAACGACTATACGTTTGACGCTTTGCATCGATTGATTGAGGCGACGGGCCGCGAACATCTGGGTCAGCTGGGCGGCGCGCCCGGGACCCACAGCTATAACGATGCCGCCCGAACCCGACTGCCTCACCGAAATGATGGCCTCGCCTTGGGCCGGTATCTTGAGCGTTTTCACTATGACAATGCCGGAAACCTGATCGAAATGCGCCACCGGGGCACTGATCCGTCTGCGTCAGGTTGGACGCGGACCTACACCTATGGCGAGGACAGCGCTTTGTCTGCGGGCGTGACCTCGAACCGGCTGACTCAGACGACGGTCGGCGCGTTGGATGAGGTCATCAGCATGGCCGGAGATGGTTATGATGCAATGGGCAACATGCTGCGCCTTTCCCATCTGGATCAGATCGAATGGGATCATGATAACCAGCTGCGGATGTGCCGCCGTCAGGCGATTGGGCCTGATGATGCAGATGGTCTCGCTCATCAAGGGGACCGCACATTCTTTGTTTATGCCGCTGATGGAACCCGCATCCGCAAGGTGACGGAAACCGCCGCAGGAACCATCCGGCGTGAAACGCTTTCGCTAGGCGGATTCGACATTGTCCGCGAAACGGGCGCAAGCCCACGTACGCGAGAGACCCTGCATGTGGGTGACGAAACCGGTCGCATCGCATTGGTTGAGACCACGATCGCGGGAGGTGCGGTCAGCCGTGTCATTCGGTTTCAGCAAAGCAACCATGTTGGCAGCGTTGGGATCGAGCTGGATCAGAACGGCGAAGTTCTGTCTTACGAGGAATACAGCCCCTTCGGCAGTACAACTTACCAAGGCGTTGCCACTGCAGGTCTGGGGCCAAAGCGGTTCCGATACACAGCGATGGAGCGGGATGCCGAAACCGGGCTTGCCCACCACGGTGCGCGCTATGCGGCCCCCTGGCTTGGCCGATGGGTCAGTGCTGATCCCATCGGTATCGAAGGTGGGCTGAACCTGTATGCCTACGCCTATAACAATCCCGTCACGCTCAACGATCCCGGGGGCACGGCGCCGCCCTCTGTTCCTGCCGGAGGTCTTGAAGTTGCTTCGTTGCAGAAGGGTCTTGAGACGCTTGATGAGCTGGCAACGCATGTCAGAAACACCGAAGGCAGCGTTCAGGAATTTGCGCTGATCAAGGAAAACAACACGTTCAAGATACTGAAAGGCACGGCCTCAAGTCCCGAGGTCTCGATCCCCAAGGGTACGACAGCGATCGCACACACGCACCCGCCCGGTGCCTTGGTCACCTTTGCAGACGTCAATACCACCCATGCGCAAGGGGTAAAGGTTGCAGGGGTTCGGTCTCATCTGGTGGCGCATGGCAATGGCAATTGGACGCTGATCGAGATTCCGAAACAGGGCAACGGAATGTTGACCTCATTCGACACCAATACCGGCATGATCAAAGGCACGGTGCAGGTCTATCGTCCGGGTGCTGCGCCCGACCATGCAATGATGGTGCAAAAGGCCGACACCATGAACATGGTGAACAAACAAGGCAAGATCACCTCGATCTCGAAACTGGCGAAGGCCCTGAAAGGCAGCAAAGCCGTGTCGCAGACCCTGTCCGGTGGCCGCGCCATTTTGGGGGTCATGGGCCGTGGTGTCATGGTTATCGGAATGCTCGCCAGCGGCATTCAGGTTGGTACAGGGATCACGCAAATCGCCGAGGGCGAGACCGGCGTGGGCACTGCGAATGTGGTCGAGGGTACAGCCTCGGGCTCGCTCAACGTGGTCTCAGTGTCGGGCAAGCTGGTCGCTGGTGGTGGCGCTGGTTCGCTCTTTGCTGCTGGGCTCGCCGCGTTTGGCTCAATCGCGTTGGCTGGAACCGAAGCCCGCTCGGCCATCAAAGGCGAAAAGACTGCCGCAAGCGAAGCGGCTGATTTTTGGGTCGACGAGATCAATGCAGGCAATCGCCAGGGTGGCGTGGGCGGCTTTTTCCGCAGTTCCGCTGGCTACCTAGGCCTGGGCGCTTCGGGCACGATATCGATCCTGCAAGGCCAAGGGATCAAAGGCCATTTGAAATGGTGAACGCAGTTGTCAGAAAGGGTATCTCCTCATGACCAAAGTTACGCATCCGCTAAAGCCCAGAATGCGCCGTACCACGGTGGGCGATCTGCAATCTGCTTTGCTGTCACTGCTGCGTGAAGGGCTGTTGCTGGCCAATGACATCAGCGCACGCAGGGCGCTGATCGATAACGTATCTCGCGAGAAAGACGGTCGCGTACCGACCTATGGCAAGGGCACGACCGAGGCCGTCCGCCTGATCCAAAAAGAGACAGATCTGTCTCCGACCGGAAGCGTCGACAAAAGAACGGCGGCTGTGATCAACGATCTGGTTGCCCGTCTCGATACACCTACGGATTTTGGCACCTACCGTGTCAGCGGCAGCGTCATAAGTGCGCAAAGTGCGGCTGTTGATGACCTTGCTGTTGTTGTAGTCGACAAGGGTGTTGGTGGTGACGTTGAGCTGGGTAAGACGACAACCGGTAAGCGCGGTACCTTCGAGATTGTGTTCTCGGGTGATCAGATCGCAAAGCGCGACAAGGATGCGCCCGATCTGCAGGTGCAGGTTCGCTTGGATGGCGACGTGGTTGCCGCGTCCGAGGTCGCCTATGACGCGGGATCGGATACCGAGTTGTCTGTGGTTCTACCTGCGGAAATTGCTGGGAAATTGTCGTCTGAGCACGCGACGTTGACCAAGGCAATCTCGGGGCAGTTCAACGGCACGCTGTCAAAGCTTGAAGAAAGCGAAACCCGTCAGGACATCTCCTATCTTGCCAACAAGACGGGTTGGGACGCGCGTGCCGTGGCGCTTGCATCTCTGTCTCAGCAATTGTCGGACAAGACTGCTGGCCGGCGGGGTCAGCGTATCGACTCTGGTCTGTTCTATGCGCTATTACGGGCAGGTGTTCCCGCTGATGACACAGCGATATTTCGAACACCTCCGGCCAAAGTGGTACAAATTTGGAAATCCGCACTGGATGAGGGGGTGATCGACGCCAAACTGGCGGGTCAAACAGATGCGGCGCTTGCCCGGTTTACCGAAATGTCTGCGCAGGTCAGGCTGGATACGCCACCGCCAGGCGCATTGGCTGGAATGCAGCCCTTGCTTGCGCTGTCTCTGAACCGGGATGAAGAGCGTGAGACTTTTGCGGCGCTTCATGCAGCGCATGGTGATGACCTCAATACCTTCTGGACTGAGGTTGAGGGTAAGTTGGGCCAGGATAAAGCAGCCCGGCTGCAGACCGATGGCAAGCTTGCTTATCTGACGCTCAACAATCCCAAACTGGTCGAGCGCTTGCACCGTGACACCGATGGCGATGCGGGCGGCACATTAGGCGGGTTGGTTAAGGCGGGCTTTCACAAAACCGACGCCTGGGCTGCGATCATGGATGATGCTGACCCTGTGCCAGAGGCGGTTCAGGGCCGGGATGCAGCTGAGAGGCGCGCCAACTACGCCGAGTTCATGGCCGCTCAGATCCGGCTGTCATTCCCGACTGCAGTTGTTGCGGAAATGGTTCGGGCTCAGGAAACACCGTTGGCAGATACGGGGCTATCGAACAACGTGCATGATTTCTTGGCGAAACATGCAGATACATTCCAGATCGGCCAGCAGCCGGTTGCGCGCTTCATCGCGCAGAACGCACTGGATGAACCGCCCGAGGTGGTGCGCGAAATCTCACGCATTCAGCGGGTTTATCAGATCACGCCCGACGATAGCAGCATGAATGCCATGTTGGGTGCGGGGTTGGATTCAGCCTATGCCATCGTCGCACTGCCACAGGATGAATTCCTACGCGCCAACAAGGCTGTTCTGAACGAGGCCGTCGCGATGCAGATCTACCGCAAGGCGGAGCAGGTCCATGGTGCGGTTTTGAATTTGGCGACCGCCTATATGACCCATCGGATGATGCCTGCCATCGGCCCCAGCGCGAACGCTGTCGAAGGGTTCCTGAATCCATCGCCGGGTGGGTCAGACAATTTTGGCGACGTACTCGCCTATTCCACCCTGGAAGAGCTTTTTGGTTCAATGGATTATTGCGGGTGCGAGCATTGCCGGTCGGTCCTCAGCCCCGCAGCCTATCTTGTGGATCTTCTGCTGTTTCTCGATCGCCCGGCAACCGAGATCCCGAATGGCTTCACCAATCCGCTGGATGTATTGCTGGATCGGCGGCCCGATATTCAACACCTGCCTTTGACTTGCGAAAACACCCTGACACCCGTTCCGTACATCGATCTGGTGAACGAGGTGCTGGAACATTTCGTCGTCAACGGTATGTCTTTGGGTGGATATCAGGGTCATTCAACCGATG
Source organism: Ruegeria sp. BA2 (assembly GCF_056539605.1). NCBI lineage: Bacteria > Pseudomonadati > Pseudomonadota > Alphaproteobacteria > Rhodobacterales > Roseobacteraceae > Ruegeria > Ruegeria sp. BA2. Next base: position 132,958 of record NZ_JBQFVE010000009.1, read on the forward strand.
GTCAGACCCCGCCTGAGGAATTGCTGGCCAGCCCGCAATTTGTGCGTGATGCGGCTTACACCACGCTGGCCACTGCCCAATTCCCGGCCCCCTTGCCGTTTGACCGATCTTTGGAGGCGCTGAAGGCCTTGTTTAATCGTTTCGACGCACCTTTGCACCGGGTTATGGCTGATCTGCGTTCGTCCGATGCGCTGGATGATGCACCATATGGTTGGCGTGACATATGGTTGCAGCGCTTGAACATTTCGCGCGGCCTCAACGCAGTCCTGACCGAGAGCGTATCGGTTGCTGGCGCGGCTCGGCCTGACCTGACCGCGCGCGCGCTTTATGGGTTTGATGCGGGTGCCAACGCGGCTGAGATTCGCGACGGGCTGGAAAGCGTGCGTGATCTGTGCCGCCGAACCGAGATCACGCCGGTTGATCTGGTGAATATCCTAAAGACAGAATTCATTAACCCCGGTGCCGCGCTGATCCCGAAGCTCGAACATCTGGGATTGGGTTTCGACGACATCCGCGCTTTTCGGGATGGTGCGATCAACTCGGCCGAACTGCAAAGCCGGATGGCTGCCGGGGTCGAACCTGAACGTTTTGGTGGTGATATCGAAGCATGGTTACTTGATGACACCACGTTCGATCGGATCATGGGGCTTATCGTGCTCACCAATCCGCAAGACCCGTCGGATATGTGCGATCTGAGCGCACTTGAACTGCGTCATCCAGACCCCGATCCGCTGTCCAACCGCCTTGATTGGAATGAGTTTATCCGGATCAACCGGTTTGTCCGCCTCTGGCGTGTTCTGGGCCTTAGCATTGCCGACACGGATGCCATCATCTCGGCGCTTTATCCATCGGATCAGATGCCGGATGGTGCTGATGCGCAGGTTGATCTGGGCCGCATGGATGCCGGATTTGCAGTACTGCTATCGCAGCTGGGCATCGCCATGTCGGCCCTTGATGCACTTGAGCTTAAGCCCGAGGCGGCGCTGCGCCCGATCCTCGCTCTGTTTGGACCCATTGGCACCCACGGAACTACCGCGTTGTTCCGCGAAATGTTCCAGCGGCCTGCTCGTGAAAATCCCATCTTTGCCGAAGACGGCTTTGGAGGAGTTCTCACCGATCCCGCAGCCCTGCTGCTGCCCGAGGCGGAAACTTTGCGCGCAGCCTTTTCGCAGACAGGGCCGGAATTCAACCGGATCGTGGCTGTTTTGGGGTTCGACGATACGACCCCTCTGACAGTCGAGACCGTCAGCGCCATCTATCGGCGCGGTTGGCTGGCGCGTGCGCTTGAGCAAAGCGTGCCCGGATTGGAGCATCTTCTGCAGGCCACTGGCCTTGATCCTTATGGTCCGCAAGACGCCACCGGACCCGCATTACTGGCAGTCATTGATCTGGTGCGCCGCCTGTCTGATCTTGGCCTGTCGCTGGAAACCGCTCTGGCGCTACTGCTGAACCATGACCCAAGCGGCCAGACGATCCCGCCTGCGGAAAACATCACGACCCTGGCGCGTGATCTGCGCGCTGGATTCATGGCGATCACTAATGATTTTGTGCTTGTGGATGACCCGGATGGCGGCATTGCCCGCTCTCACATGGCATTGGTCTATGGGGCCGAAGCGACAGAGCAGTTCTTTGGATATCTCGAGGCCACGTCCACGACCGAGGTTGTGTATGACCATTCTGCGCCAGCATTGGAGCCTGCGATCCTGGCCGAGGCGCCCGATCAAATCACCTATGACGATTTCCGCAAGGTTCTGACCTTCAATGGGCTGATGTCGACCACGATCAGGGATGCGCTGCAGGCTGTGGGTGGAACACCTGCTGCCTTTGGTCCCGCGATCGATGCGTTGTTCAACGCCGCTCAGGCGCAATCTGAGCCGTTCTTCACCCGATACCCCGAATTGCTGCCCCGTCATGACGCCTACCGCAGTTCTGCCGCACCTAAGGCCGAAGCGTACCGCGCCTTGCTCGAAGGTATTCTGCCGCAGTTGATTTCAAGGCGTAAACGCCAAGTGGCACTACAGCTTCTGGGCACCGCGATCGAGGTGGAAGCCGATATGGCGACCGCCTTGTTCGAAAAGGCCGAGGTTCTGCATTCAGCCACAGATCCGGCCAGCCCTGCGCTTGAGGACGCATTGATGCTCGAATCCGGTGGGTTGAGTGCTGAAATCAGCGATGGCCCCGCCCACACCGCGCCGCCAGCGCAGGTTGAAACCCTGTCGAGTGCGATTGATTTTTCCTCAGGCGGGACACCGCTGCCGGATAATCCAACCACACCGGGCGCTCCTATTTCGATCCGCTTTCGGGGTTATCTGGAAGCGCCTGAAAATGGGAACTTCAACATTGCCATCGAAGCCGATGCAGGCGCGACCGTAACGCTCAGCATCGCTGGTGACCCCGTTCCCTTGGCCGAGGTGGGCGGTATATGGACAAACACAAGCGCCATCGAACTGCGCGCGGGCAATCTGGTCGAGATCTCGCTGGGCGCAGTGAATGTGGCCGACCGTCTGGCATTACGTTGGAGCGCGCCGGGGCGCGGAACCGAGGTCATCGGCGCATCGCATCTTTACCCGGCTGATCCGGTCTCGCATCTGGGCGCATCCTACCTGCGCACACGCCGTATTGCACGGCTGTCCGAAACTCTGAAACTCGGTGTTGCTGAGGTCTTGCACCTGACGACACATGGCGATCTGCAAATTGCAGGTGCGGCGTGGCCCAACAGCTTGCCCGTTGTTGGTACGCCCGATGACCCGACCTCTGCCGCGTTGATTGAAGTGCTGGTGGCTCACTTGCGTACGGCCCGGCTAAAGACGGCTTATGCTCCCGACAGCGCCCGGCTGATCTCAATCGCAGCGGATCCTGCAAACGCCATCGCGGACGCTGAGGCAGAACTGTTCCAGGTCACGCGCTGGGATCCCGCAGACATCTCTGCTCTGCTGGCGCATTTCGGATTGGCTCCGGCTGACATCGGCGATCTGGGCGTCTTGGAGCGGCTTCACGAAATCTCCCAATGGCTCACGGCACTTGGAATACCAGCAACCGCGCTGATCGCTGCCGCGACACCCGCTCCGACCGGACCCGTTGTGCGGAATTTCCGTGCCGCCCTTCGCGCGCGCTATAGCCCGGATGACTGGCTGAAAATCCTGCAGCCGATTAATGACCTCCTGCGTAAACGCCAACGCGACGCGCTGGTGGCGCATATCCTGCACGATCTGCGCGGGCGTCCGGATGCGGCGCATATCAACACCCCCGAAAAGTTGTTCGAATACTTCCTGATGGATGTGCAGATGGAACCCTGCATGCTTACCTCACGCGTCCGTCATGCCTTGTCCTCGGTCCAGATCTTTACCGAGCGTTGCCTGATGAACCTTGAACCCCGGGTGGCCGCATCCAGCCTCAGGTCCAAGCACTGGGACTGGATGAAGCGCTATCGCGTGTGGGAGGCAAACCGCAAAATCTTTCTGTACCCCGAAAACTGGATGGAGCCCGAACTGCGCGACGACCAGTCGCCCTTCTTTCGTGAAGCGATGAGCGAGTTGCTACAGGGTGATATCACCGAAGAACGCGCAGCCACCTCGCTAATCGGGTATCTTCAGAAACTGGAAGAGGTCGCCAAGCTGGAAGTTTGCGGCCTTTACCAGATCGATGGTGATCCGGGTGCTGCAGACGATGTGCTGCATGTGATCGGGCGCACCGCCGGGGCCAAGCGCAGCTATTATCACCGGTCTCGCGCCTATGGGTCTTGGAGTGCGTGGGAAAAAATCTCACTCGATATCGAAGACAACCCGGTGCTGCCGCTGGTTTGGGACAATCGTTTATTCCTGTTCTGGATCAAGATGATGCCAGAAAATACGGCGCAGGGAACACCCAATGCGGGATCTGGCCCGCTGGCCGAGGTCGAGGCGTCATCGCTGATGGATGTTGATGAGCCCGCGTTTGACGTCAAGGTCATGCTGAACTGGACAGAGCGCGTGGATGGCGTGTGGCAGCCACCCCGCAGCTCGGACCCGGATGAGCCCTTGTTGCTGCGCGAAAACGTTCCGGCCCAAGAGATGCGCAACTTCCGCAAAGGCATCCGCCTGTCTTCGTTCCCATGGACCAACGGAATGCGCATTTCGATCTCGTACAAGGATTGGCTGGGTGTTTCGTTCTTCATGTACAACACGTTCAGCACGCCTGATACGCGTTCGCCCAAGAAGGCACCGCACTTCCTGCCGAAACGTATCACATCAACCGGATCGAACCGTCTTACCACGATCTATTCCCATGACGGGATTACGCATCGGTTGCTGTCCAACAAAGCGCCTGATCAGGCCACGCAACCACATCATCCGACCAAAGGCGAAGCCTGGGAATCGCCGTTCTTCTATGCCGACCCGCGCCACGTGTTCTACGTGTCCACGAAACAGAAGATCGTCGAAGTTGTAACCTGGCTTGATTTTGGCCGCGCTGCTGAGGTTGATCCAACCATCGAAAGCATGGTGCTGGCGTTTGAACCATTGGCCAAACAGCCGGACCGGATAGAAACCGTGACTGCCATCCCCGGCTTTGGCAGCGCCGATCTGAGCACTCTTCGTGCATTCGTGACTGAAGATGCATTTGTGTACACGGCCTTGGGCACCGGTGGCACGGTCCGTTTTGGTGATCGTGAGATCGGCCCGATGGGCAGCACTGTCCGCATGCGTCGCACTTGAACCGGAAAGGATTTTGATCATGGATACCAGCAAGATCAGCACCTACGGCTATCATCACCTGCTTGATCAGAACATTTTCGGCCCCCAAAAGGTCAAGCTTACCAGCTATGAAAAGCACTGGGACTATACGTTCGAGAACTTCTTCCACCCCTTCGTGTCACAGTTGGTCGAGCGGTTGAACACGCAAGGCGTGTCCGGGATGTTGTCCCCGGATTTCCACAAAAGCCTGCGCAAATCGTTCTTCAATTCGCTCTATTCCCCGCAGGAAACCGACAAAATCGATATCCATTCGTTTCCAAAGGAAATCGACACGCGGATGGGTGGGCCTTATGCCAACTACAACTGGGAACTGATGTTCCATGTGCCGCTGACCATCGCTGTGCACCTGTCAAAGACCCAACGCTTTGCCGAGGCGCAGCGCTGGTTTCATCTGATCTTCGACCCAACCGAAAACGACCCTAATGTGCCGGCGCCCACACGGTATTGGCGTTTCCTCGCGTTCCGCGAGGGCGAAGCCCAATCCATCGATACGCTGCTGGCCCTTCTCAGCAAACCGAACGACGAATGTACCGATGCGGAACTGGCCGAGAAAGAAGCGATCCTCAACGGCTATGAGGCGGTGCGAAACACCCCGTTTCAGCCCTTTGCGGTCGCGCGCACCCGGATCATTTCGTTCATGATGCATGTGGTGATGAAGTACCTCGACAATCTGATTGCCTGGGGGGATCACTTGTTTCAGCAATTCACACGCGAAGCCATCATGGAAGCGCTGCAGATCTATGTGCTCGCCTCGAACCTGCTGGGGGACAAGCCGCAACGCTCACCTGCAGGCGGAACAACCACACCGCGGACATTCGCGCAACTTCGCGCCCAGGGGCTTGACCCGATGGGCAATGCGCTGGTCGAACTTGAAGGTGCTTTCCCTTTTAACTTCACAACGCCTACTGGTGCAGGCACCAGCGAGAGTTCCGCGCCGCTGTTTGGCATGGCCCGCACACTGTATTTCTGCATCCCGCACAATGAAAAGCTGCTGGGCTATTGGGATACGGTTGCCGACCGGTTGTTCAAAATCCGCAATTGCATGGATATCGAAGGGCAGGTTCGTCCGCTTGCCCTGTTCGACCCACCAATCGATCCCGGAATGCTGGTCAAGGCGGCAGCGGCTGGACTGGATATCGGCTCTGTCGTATCAGGCTTTAACCAACCGGTCAGCCCGGTTCGTTCGCGCGTGCTGATCGAAAAGGCGGCAGAACTGGCCGGTGAGGTTCGCAACATCGGATCGGCCTTGCTGACCGCCTTGGAAAAACGCGACGCCGAAGCGCTCGCCCTGTTGCGGCAAGGTCATGAAGTCAGTTTGCAGAAACTGCAGGTCGATCTGCGCTATCTACAATGGAAAAACACCGAGGCAGCGACCCAAGCCCTGATCGGCAGTCGCGGCGCGGCCCTTGAGCGATTGAACTATTACAAGCGCTTGCTGGGTCAGGAAGCTGATCCAAATGCACCCGAGACCCTCGATTTGACCCGCCAGACCCTAACAAAGGCCAATTTCGACGAAGCCTATGAGGCGCTAGTTGCGCAGTATGACGTACCGGTTCAGCAGTTGGAATTCTCAAACCTTGAACGTCCGGGCGATGGCGATGGTGCGCAATCGTCGGGTCAGACCGGAGGCGGAGACCTTCACCTGTCGCAGAAAGAGCATGAAGAACTTAATGTTCTGTTGCCGATAGCCCGGGATACTGCGCTGGCCAAATCGGTGTTCCACGCGATTTCAGCAACCCTAACCCCGATTCCCGACCCGAAACTGGACCTGCATTACTGGGGTCTCGGCGGCACCATCGACTTTAAGGTGGGAACCGTGCTGTCCTCGGTCATGCGGATTGCGGGGGATGTATCTGGGATGGTCGCGGACTGGAACCGTGATCAGGCCGGGATGGCGGCCCGCACTGCTGCCTATGAACGCCGCGCCGACGAATGGATTTTACAGCACAATCTGGCGGCTCATGACGTGATGCAAATCGGGCGTCAGATTCTGACCTCGTTGATTGCAGAGCAGGCGCAGCATCGCGAATACCAGAATATAAAAAAGGCAATTCGCTTGACGGAACAGACCCGCGATTTCCTGCAGGAGAAATACACCAACGAAGAGCTTTACGGTTGGCTGCAGGGTGAGTTGTCAAAGCTGTATTACGAGTACTACCGCTTTGCTTTCGATACCGCGCGGCGCGCCGAGCAAACCATGAAGGCCGAGCTGATGCGGCCCGAGCTGGATCAGAAAACCTTGGTGCAGTTCAACTATTGGGACGGTGGTCGCAAAGGGCTGTTGGCAGGCGAAGCACTGCTGCTGGACATCAAGCGGATGGAGCTTGCCTATCATGAACACAATCGCAACGAATACGAGTTGACCAAACATGTCAGCCTGCTGCAAATCGATCCGTTGGCTTTGGTCAATCTACGACGCACGGGTAGATGTACCTTCAGAATCCCCGAGGCGCAGTTCGATCTGGATGGGCCGGGGCATTACTTCCGCCGGGTCAAGAGCGTGGCGCTCAGCCTGCCTTGTGTCACGGGGCCATATATCGGTACGCATGCGAAATTGGTGCATCTCAAAAGCAGCATTCGCCAAAGGCCGGATATCGGGGATGGCTATGTTCGCACGGGACCCGAAGACAATCGCTTTGCCGATATCCATAGCGCGGAAAGCAATGTGTTCAGTGCGGCGCAGATGGAGACCGGTCAGTTCGAGGGCATGCCCGACGACCGCTATTTGCCGTTCGAAAATGTAGGCGCTGTCAGCGAATGGCGGCTGGAGCTGCCAGCGGACCCAACGCAAGGCGATCCGCAGCAATTTGACTATGACACGATATCGGATGTGGTCCTGCACCTGCGCTATACCGCGCGCGATGGCGGCGGGCCTGTACGGACTGCAGCCGTTGATCAACTGAAGGCAGATATCGCGGCAGACGGCACCATCGGTAATGTGCGGCTGTTCTCGCTGCGGCACGAGTTCCCGACAGAATGGGCACGCTTCCGCCGTGAAACACCCGCCGCGGGCGGACGTCACGAGCTACGTTTGACATTCAGGCCCGAGCATTACCCCTATTGGTCGGCTGGTCGCCTCACGACGCTCAAGCGGTGTGATCTGTTTGCGGAAAGCAGTCTGAATGCAGCACCGGCAACCATCACCGTGTCGGATCGTGCCGACACCAGCGACGGAGCCGTGATTCAGGACACGCTGACCCGCCGACCGGAACTGGGTGATCTAGCGGTCGGTCAGTTGGCGACGGTTCCGTTGCCCGCAGGCCCGACGGGTGAGATCGTGCTGTTTTTCGACAACGCAGAGTTCGAGGATATGCTGATGACTGTGACCTGGGGCGGCTGACGATCGTCAGCGGCACGTGGATGCTACGGATGGAGCGGCCCGTCCGGTGTAATCATCCAGTTCGACAAGGTCTTGTCCATGTTCCGCATTCGATGGCGCAACATGTCACGCGTCATGCGTGTCAGGGTGGCGGCATGTTCAGGATATTCGGCCACATTCTCCATCTCTCTTTGCCCGTTGCTGTCGAACAGCAGAGGTGGGAGGTCTGCAGCGAACTCAACCAAAGTGAACCGGTCGTCGCGCAAGATGTTCAGGCAACTGTCCTCCAGCCCTGTATCCAGATCGCGTTGCCAGCGGGTCGGGGTCAGTGGGTCAGCAAAATCAAGCTCTGAGAATGAATAGCGGCGCCAGTTCTCGGGAGCTGAAGATTCTGCGTGAAGGAAAGGCATAAGCGAATTTCCATTCATGGAGTCCGGTATGGCCTGACCGACCCAATCGAGAATTGTTGGAACGATATCAATCGATTCCGTGGGTGCAGTAAATTGCTTATCGCGGGCACCATCGGGCATGCGGACGATCAATGGCGTGTGGTAAGCCGCGTCATAGACCGACATTTTGCCCCAGCTGTGTCGATCCCCCAGCATCTCGCCATGATCTGCGGTGACCACCAGCAACGTGTTGTCGTACTGCCCCGTTTCTTTCAGGAATGACACCACCCGGCCAATGTGATGATCCACTTCTGTGGCGAGACCCAGATAGACCGCGCGCAGCGTCTGAACCACCTTGTCCGTTGGTTCAAGATCCGGGAAACCTTCAACAAATCCGGCAACTGTGCTGTTGGCGCGTGCGGGTGCGAAAAACGGATGCAGAGCCTCCTCTGCCTCGGGCGTCGGCAGGCGCGATGGCATTGGCAGCGAGGCGGGATCGTACATTCGGTTGTACGGAGCCGGGGCAACCAGCGGCGGATGCGGGCGCAAGTAAGTCAGGTGCGCGAACCATCCCCGGTCATCATCTGCATAGGCTGGCATGGTTTCCAGAAACCGGTCCGTCAGAAAAGCGGTATCGCTATCCTCGGCCGTGTACATGGCGGGATCATTCAGCGCGGGCGCGCGGCCATCCGGGGCGACGGGTTTGAACACGTCGAAATAGGTGTCGAATTCGTATCCACGATTTTTCAGATGAGATCTCCACGGAAAGGACATCTCCATCCGCATTTCAAGCATCTCCTGAAACCCGGCCATGTGAAATTCATACGACCTGAGCGCCGGGTCATTTGCATCGAATACGCGAGGGTCTTGCGAGGTGTCAGTATATCCAAACAGCATCGGCAGGTAACCCGCCTTGCGCATCTCGCTAGCGATGGTGGGCGTATCGTGGCGTAAGGGCGTGCCGTTTCGCACAGACCTATGGTTCATTGCGTATTGCCCGGTCAGCAATGAGGCGCGCGATGGACCGCAGGGGTTGGTCACTGAAAAATGCCGCGTGAAAGAAACACTGTCTCTCATCAATGCCCGCATGTTGGGTAGGTCTACATGTTCTGTAAGGGCGCCGAACAGGCAGTCTGCCCGCATCTGGTCGGTAATGATGAACAGGACGTTGCGTTTGACGGACATATCCCGGTGCTCCTGATCGCCGAGCCGAATTTCGGGCTCAGCGTGTGTATCTCTGCAAGCGTACGGTGTGCTCGCTTTGCCTCATGATGGCGGTTGCCGCCTTTCAAAATCCACAAAAAGACTGCCCAATCAACCAAAAACGGAACAAAAATATTGAATAAGTTGGTTTTTGTGGATTATTGTCGATGTGTTTTGTGGAGTTTTATGACGTTGATTCCTCTGATGTGCCGCGCAAAGCAGCGTTTCAAAGTGACGATACAACTGGAAAGCCTGTGTACAACAACGATCTGCTATGCATCCGGTTTTCCCGTCACATATTCGCGTGCCGCAACAGGGTACCGGGTGCCGTGATGAGGGATAGATCCAGATGCTGACGCCACCGGATACGATTACCACCCCAGAGGGCATGACAGATATCGCATCCCACGCCACCGAGATCGCGCGTATCGCGGCGCAGGCTGCACGAGGGTTTTTTCGCGGACGGCTGGGCGTAGAATTCAAGGCCGATGAAAGCCCGGTCACCCAGGCCGACAGGGGTGTCGAAGCCGTGGTGCGGCAGTATCTGGCTGACCACTTCCCCGACGACGGAATCTTTGGCGAAGAACAGGGATTTGATGGACAGGATCGGCAGAATGTCTGGATCGTGGATCCGATTGACGGCACCCGCTCGTTCCTGTCGGGGCACCCTTTGTTTGGGTTTCTGTTGGGATATCTCAGAGATGGCGCGCCTCAATTGGGTGTGATCGGAATGCCCGCGCTGGGCGAAGTTCTGATTGGGGTCAAAGATCACGGGGCAACGCTAAATGGCGAACCTTTATCGGTTGGCGCGACGCGGCATCTCAGCGATGCGGTCCTTTTCGTCAACGAAGGGGATAAGATCTATCGGGATCACCCTGCGCTATTTGATCGGCTGATGAACTCGGGACAGACTCGACGCTTTGCCTATGACTGCTACCCGCATGCGCTGCTTGCGATGGGGCATGTGGATGCGGTGATCGATTATGATCTGCAGCCTTACGACTACCTGCCCGTCTCAGTAGTTGTCCAAGCGGCAGGCGGTATCATGAGCGATTGGGACGGCAATCCGCTTAACCTGAACTCGGACGGTCGGGTGATATCAGCTGCCACGCCGGAACTGCATGCTGAGCTTCTTAATCTGGTGAACGGATAACGGGATGGCGATTGTCAGTTTCCTCATAAGTCTGGCCGGTGCAACGATGCTGCTGCTTTTTGCCGTGCGCATGGTGCGGACCGGGATCGAGCGCAGCTATGGTGCTTCATTTCAGCGGGTGATGACAGGGCAACGCAGCTATGCTCAGGCGTCGATGGTGGGCGTTGCCATGGCGGTTGTTTTGCAAAGCTCAGCAGCCGTTGCCTTGCTGACTTCAGGTTTCGCCGCAGGGGGAATGCTGGCCTTTCCAACAGGGCTGGCGATGGTGCTGGGCGGGGATCTGGGCTCGGCACTGATCATTCAGGTGCTGTCCTTCAAACTGGACTGGCTGGTGCCGATGCTGCTTGCGATCGGCGGCTACCTGTTCGTCAAGACCGAGGCTAAGAAGGCGCGCCAGCTGGGCCGTATTCTGATGGGTATCGCCTTCATCCTGATCTCGCTGCGCTTTTTGCGCGAGGCGATGGACCCGATCCGTGATAGCGCCTTTCTGCCTGCTATTGCCGAGTATCTTGCCCGCGATTACATCACGGCATTCCTAGTCGGCGGGGCGCTGGCTTTTGTCATGCATTCCTCGGTCGCTGCGATTCTGATGTGTGTGACATTGGTGCAGATCGGGGCGATCCCCTTTGCTGCCGGTCTTTCACTGGTGCTGGGTGCCAATTTCGGCTCTGCTTTCATCCCGGTCTGGCTGACCCGTGGTATGGACCTGTCCGCCCGGCGCATTCCCTTCGCCAATCTTGCATTGCGGGGTAGCTGGTCAATCGTCTCGCTGTTTGCTGCCAACGTTCTGCTGCGGACCGGGGTGTTGGGCGAGTTGCAAGGTGGGCAGATGCTGGTGAACGCGCATCTGTTATTCAACGCCTCGCTGCTGATCCTGGCCCTGCCGTTCTGCGGCATGTTGCGCGCCCCGTTTGAGCGGCTATTGCCCGATCCCAAAAGCACTGAAAACAGCGCGCAGCCCGGCCAATCGATCAGCGCCTTGGACCTTGGCACCATTGGGCAGCCCAGCCAGGCGCTTCCAAACCTCAAGCGTGAGCTTTTGCGGATGAGCGATATGGTCGGTTCGATGTTCCGACCGATACTGGAGCTCTACCGCAGCGGCGAGAGAGAGCAGATCAGGGCGATCCGCGACATGGACACAAACGTGAACGAGTGCCTTTCGGGCATCCGGCAATATGTGGCGGCGATTCCTGCGGATGCGTTTGGCAAGGAAAACGCCAAGATCGCGCGGGATCTGATGGAATATGCGATCCGCCTGGAAACGGCGGGCGACGTCGTGGCCAAACGCCTGACCGCTTTGGCGGATGAGATGCGCAAAAAGGGCGCTTCGTTTTCGAAAGAAGGCTGGTCCGAGTTGATCGCGATGCATGAGGGCATTTTGGCCAACCTCAAACTGGCCTCAAACGTTCTGATCTCGGACGATCTGGAAAGCGCGCGCCTGCTGAGTCTTGAAAAGACCGAGATCAAACGGGCCGAACGTGACAGCCGCAAACGCCATCTGAAACGTCTGCAACATGGCAGTGCGGAAAGCTTCGAGACCAGCGATATCCACCTTGAAACCCTGCGCGCGTTTCGCGAGTTCAACAGTCACATCGCAGCGGTCGCCTATCCGATCCTGTACCGCAACGGGCAGTTGCTTGAAACGCGACTGATCGAGGAACTGCCGCAGATGGAGCAGGACCAGGATACAGAGATCAAAGGGTGATCTGACGGTGAACATCGGCATCGTTCTCATAATCCTTGCCGCCGCAATGCTGCACGCGATCTGGAACACCGTCGTCAAAACCGCCACCGACCGGACCGTCACATTGGGGCTGGTCGCCTTGGGTCACGTGGTACCCGGCGCGTTGATGGTTATGGTTCTGCCGCTGCCCGATATTGCAAGCCTGCCTTATCTGGTGGGCTCGACCGTTGTGCATTTTGGGTACTTTTACATGCTCAATCAGGCCTATCGGCATGGCGACCTGAGCGTTGTCTATCCGATCGCACGCGGGGTTGTGCCTGCGCTTGTGGCACTTTGGGCGGTGATCTTCGCTGGTGAGCATTTGCCCATGCAGGCCTGGATCGGAATAGCAGTCATTGCTGCAGGCATTCAGGTGTCCAGCTGGTCGGTCCTCAGGCAAGGTGTTGGTAGGGCATCGCTTGTTTTTGCGTTGGGTACAGGCTGCTGCATTTCCGTTTACTCACTCGTCGATGGGCTGGGTGTGCGGGTTTCGGGTAACATCCTGAGTTACTGGGCCTGGCATTCGGTTCTGCACATATTCGTTGTTGGTTTCGTCGCAATGCGGAGGGGCACGCAGCTGCTGGCTTTGCCGACGCGAACCTGGGTGATCGGGTTTGTGGGTGGCATGGTCTCGATGACCGCTTACGGATTGGTTTTATATGCCAAGAACTTCGCACCGCTGGGCGTTGTCTCAGCTTTGCGCGAAACCTCGGTGATCTTCGCAGCCTTGATCGGATTCCTGTTCCTGGGCGAAGGCAACCCAATGCGCCGCCTTCTGGCGGCTGTGATGATGGCGGCAGGCGTTTCCATGATCGCATTGTCGTCATGAAGACGCGCGCGACCGGCTTAGGTGATTCTAGCACGAGGCTTGGATTCCACCCGCCGCCCCACAGGAAAACGCAGATACATTTTGCTAAGATGACCGAAAAAGGCAAAAAAACCAAAATTGTCGCAAAAGATTTACATTTATTGTGGATTTTTGCGCGGAAATGTGACCGAGTTTGAATATGGATGATGACAACGTAACCATCCCACATCGCGGCCGAGAGCTGTTGGATGTCCTTGCGCGGCTGGGGGGATCAGCGCGCAACACTCAGATCGCCCAAATCATGGACGTTTCTGAGGAAACGGTGCGTCGGCTGGTCAAGGCGTTGGCGCGCGTCAACAAGGTCGAGCGTGTGCATGGTGGCACCTATCTGTCGCGCGCACAGGATACGCCCATGTTCTCGGGTGCGCTGGAACACAATGCCGACGAGAAGACCAAAATCGCCAAGCGCGTTTGCGCGCTGCTTGAAGATGAGATGGTGCTGTTTGTCACCGTCGGGTCTACGATGACCCATGTGGCCGAGCAGTTGCGCGAATTGCGTGGATTGACGGTCGTCAGCAATTCGCTTTCGGTGGTGGCCTCATTGGCCGATCACAATGGCACACGGGCTGTTCTGGCCGGTGGCGAAGTGATCCGGTCCGAACGCGGAAGCTTTGGCCGCGCAGCTGAAGAGCTGGCCTGCCAATACAGCTATGATGCGGTGATCTGCGGTGCAGATGCGCTGTCGCTGGTCGGTGGTGTGCTGGCCTCTAACCCGCTTGAGGCGGATCTGACTCGCGCGTTGCGTGGAAACGCACATCGCATGATTGTTGCGGCAGACCATACGAAATTCGGTGCGAGGGCAACCAACGTGTCGTCTCCGTTCGACAAGGTAACCGATCTGGTGACTGATGTCGCCCCGCCTGACGCCTTTGTCCCAGTCCTCAAGGATGCCGGGGTCAAACTGCACATTGCGTCGCATCACGATGTCAAATCCGGGCCGGAAAAAACAGAGCCTCGGAAGCAAAAAAAGAACAAGGAAGCCGCCGTCAGCAAATCGACCAAGTCGAGCGCTCGGAAACGCAAAGCATTATGAAATAAACCTAGGGAGAAACCATGAAAAAGCTTCTTATGTCTGGTGTGGCCTTTGCCACAATTGGGGGCGCGGCCTGGGCCAACTGCCCCGCTGCAACCGTCGCCGATATGCAGGGTGTATCTGCCGGTGCTTATCCGCAGCAATTTGATCTGTCCGAGTTTCAATCGGCTGCAAACTGCACGCTTAGCTTTGCCGAGAATCCGACGATTGGGGACCTGAACGGTATGATCCGAGGCAACGGCGATCTGCCCGCCGTGGCAGATCGCCTGCCTGCTGATCCGCTGGTCATCGTACCCTATGACTCGATCGGCCAGTACGGCGGTGTTTTGGATGCGCTGTCCAACGCCACCGAAAGCGGAACATCGGACTTCCTGTCGGTACGTCACGTGAACCTGTTCCGGTATTCGGATGACCTTCAGACTCTGGTGCCCAATGTGGCGAAATCCTGGGAATGGAATGATGACTTCACCGAGCTTACCGTGACTTTGCGCGAAGGTCACAAATGGTCGGACGGTGCGCCGTTCACCTCAGCAGATGTTGTGTTCTGGTACGATAATCTGATGATGGACACCAATGTCATCGCCGAGGCGAAAGACTATGCCTTGGCTGGCGGCGAACCCATGAAGGTTGAGGCGGTGGACGATACCACCGTTCGCTTTACCCTCGCTGCGCCCAAGCCAGGCCTGACCGAGACATTCTCGTTCACCTATGTGCAGCCTTACCAGCCCAAGCATTTCTTTGAAAAGTTCCACCCGGCGCTGGATGAGAATGCAGATGCCAACGCGCAGGCGCTTGGATACGAAAACGGGTACGAGCTGATCAAGGCCTATTATGGCAACTCGGACTGGATGGATACACCCTCGCCGATGCTGACTGCAGGCGACAAGCTGGCCGGTCTTCCGACTGACACCATGCCAACGCTTGAAAGCCACATCCTTGTGAAGGAAAGCACCGAGGGTCGCCATTATGTGGCCAACCCCTATTTCTTCCAGGTCGACACGCAGGGCAATCAGCTGCCTTACATTTCGGAGATGGATGAAACCTATGTACCGGATGAAGAGGTGCGCACGCTCAAGCTGCTGAATGGCGAGGTCGACTATAAGTCGCAAGGTGTGAACCTCACATCGGCTCCGGTGCTGCTGGAAGGGCAAGAAAACGGAAACTATACCGTCGAGGTGAAGCCTTCGATCGGCTACCCGGTTCTGACCTTCAACGTGACCGCAGAAGACGAAGCCAAGCGGGCGATCTTCAATGACATCCGCTTTAGAACCGCGATGTCTGTTGCGATGGATCGGGATCAGTTGAACGAGGTTGTTGCCTTTGGACTGGGAACGCCGACGCAGTATATCGGCTTCTCACCGCGTCCGGATTTCATCGATGAAAAGTGGGCGAACCATGAAATCGCCTTCGACGCAGACCGTGCCAATGCGCTGCTTGATGAGATTGGTCTGGTCGATCAGGACGGTGACGGCTTCCGCGATCTGCCAAACGGTGATCCGTTTGTTCTGGATTGGCAGTTCTCAACCCAGTCCGCTTCGGCGCAACTAATTGAACTGATCGCACAGAACTGGAAAGACGTTGGCGTCAACACCGCGATCAAAGAGGTCACCTCGGACGAGTTCCGCGCCGCTCAAACGGCGAACTCGCTGGATATGGGTCTGTGGCTGAAAAGCCAACCTGCCGGTTCGATCCTTGGGGATGGTGAGATCTGGGTGCCTCCGTTCGACGGTTATTTCGACGTACGCACAGGGATGCTCTGGGCAGAATACATCAGCTCGAACGGCGAAAATGGCGTTGAACCTCCGGCGTGGGTCGCTGAGTTGAAGACTGCTCTGGATACTTACCAGTCCAGCGCGCCCGGCTCGGATGCCTCCGTTTCCGCCGCGCGGAAGATGGTTGAAATCATGACCGGTGAGCTGCTGTTCCTGGGCACTGTGAACGCCCCAGCGCCGATCTATCACTCGAACAATCTGCAGAACTTCACGGAGTTCAAAACGCAGTCTTACGAGTTCTATCGGACCTATCCCTACCGCCCCGCCCAGTGGTGGCTGAGCGAGTAAGGGTCAGACGACAAGAAGGTGGGCGCCTGCGCCCGCCTTCACGCATCCTGCGGGGACAGACATGTTGCAATTCGGTCGATTTGCCGCCACTCGGGCGGTCATGGCGTTGGTCACTCTGGTCATCGTTTCGCTGATCGTTTTTTCGTTGATGGAGCTGGTGCCCGGAGACTGTGCCGAGCGCTATTTGGCGTATAAGAACACCCAAGGTTCCGCGATCACCGTTGCAGATGTTGCAGCCGAACGTGCCCGATTGGGGCTGGATCAACCGTTCCTGACCCGTTGGGCCACGTGGTTGTCGGGGGCGTTTCGTGGAGATTTCGGCGAAAGCTGCATTCTGCGCGTGAACATCGCCCAGCTTCTGGGCGACAAGTTCTGGCTGTCGCTGTGGATCTGCCTTGGCGCTTTGACGCTGGCTTATGCCATTGCCATCCCTGTGGGTATCATTTCCGCCGCCTCGCGCAGTGCCGTTCTGAACAATTCGCTGCGGATTGTTAGCTATCTGGGTCTGGCGATGCCGAACTTTCTGCTGGCCCTGATGGTGATGCTGGTTTCGACCGTCTATTTCGGCGAGACGCTAACGGGCTTGTTCTCGCCCGAATACAAAGAAGCGCCATGGTCATGGGGCAAGTTTCTTGACTTGCTGAAACACGCCTGGCTGCCAATCTTCATTCTTGGTTGGTCGGCTACCGCCTTTGCGCTGCAAACCGTTCGCGCGTTGATGTCGGACGAGATCGGCAAGCTATATGTTACGGCCGCTGCCGCGCGGGGCATTTATGGCCGCCGCCTGCTGTGGCGCTATCCGGCCCGTCATGCGCTGGGGCCGATCGTCAACAGCCTTGGCTTTGACCTGAACCGGATTTTCAACGAACTCCCCATTGTGGCGCTGATCCTGACATTGACCGAAGCCGGGGCGCTGTTGCTCGAAGCACTGGCGCGGTCCAATGACCAGCAGCTTGCAGGGGCCATCATCTTTCTGCTGACCGCTTCCATCGTGACGTTGAATTTCTTCACAGACATTCTGCTTGCGGCCATCGACCCGCGCGTCCGCAAAAGTATTCTCAGGTGACCAGATGAGCGTGACATCCACCAACCAAAAGGCGAAAGAAGCCTATTTCACCGCCTCGCAACGTCAGTTGATCTGGGCAAGGTTCAAGAAACAGCGCGCGGCAATGATTGCAGCCACTGTTCTGGTTGTGCTGATCCTGTCGGGTATCTTCGCCCCGTTCCTGTCGCCATATGATCCCACCGCAGCGGGGCGCGACAAAGACTATCTGAACGGTGCCCCGCAGATCCCGAAATTCTGCGACAAGAATGGATGCTCTATCCGCCCGTTCTTGCACGGGGTGACCCGCGAACGCTCGCTGGCGACAAACTTCCGCTGGGTCGAGAAGGTGAACGAGGATGAACGCAGGTACATCCAGTTCTTTGTGCGGGGCGACAAATACAAGCTGTTTGGCTTCATCCCCGGTGACATCCACCTGTTTGGCGCCGATGAGGGCTATGTTCATTTGTTCGGAACCGACAGTGCCGGCAAGGATATTTTCAGCCGCACGCTGCATGCGGTTTGGACGTCGCTGCAGGTTGGAACGCTTGGGGTCATGATCTCATTCGTACTGGCGCTCGCGATCGGGGGGGTCGCCGGATACTACGGCGGAATGGTGGATAGCGTGATCCAGATGATCACCGATGCGATCCGAACGGTTCCGGCCATTCCCCTTTTCATGGCGATTGCCGCCTTTATCCCGCCGGAATGGTCGGCGGAGACACGGTTTTTCGTGATAACGGCGATATTGGGATTGGTCGGCTGGCCGACGCTGGCACGACGGGTGCGCACCCACTTGCTGACGGAGCGCAATCAGGAATACGTGCTGGCGGCCCAGCTATGCGGCGCGTCTCCGGGTCATGTGATCCGGCGCCATCTGTTGCCCAGCTTTACCAGCTATATCATCGTCGATCTGGTTATCTCGTTTCCCTACATGGTACTCAGCGAAACGGCGCTCAGCTTTATTGGGCTTGGGCTGAAAGACCCGGTCAACTCACTGGGTGTGATGCTGCAGAACGTGACCAAGGCGGATGTTCTGCTGAACTACCAATGGTACTTCATCCCGGTCATCTTTTTCGTCGTTCTGGTGATGTCATTTGTGTTCGTGGGCGATGGCCTGCGTGATGCGGCCGATCCATACTCGGAGACCCGCAAATGAGCTTGATCGATGTCAACAACCTGACCGTCCAATTCAAAACCGACGAAGGGCTGATAACGGCTGTTGAGGACGTATCGTTCTCGCTGGCTCCGGGTGAGATCATGGGGTTGGTTGGCGAAAG
The DNA here is from genome assembly GCF_056539605.1 of Ruegeria sp. BA2. Lineage (NCBI taxonomy): Bacteria > Pseudomonadati > Pseudomonadota > Alphaproteobacteria > Rhodobacterales > Roseobacteraceae > Ruegeria > Ruegeria sp. BA2. The sequence goes on from NZ_JBQFVE010000009.1 coordinate 151,758, forward strand.
CGGTTCCGGTAAATCGGTGACGGCCAAATCGCTGATGAAACTGAATCCGGCAAACACCGTTTATTCTGCTGAAAGCGGCATCACGCTGCATCTCGACAGTGGACCGGTCGACGTGATGGCTCTGAACCGGCCCCGCGATATGGAGGTCGTGCGCGGCGGCGCAATCAGCATGATCTTTCAGGAACCGATGGCCAGTTTTGCCCCTGCGCTGACCATTGGCAAGCAGATGGTGGAACAGCTTTTGGTTCATTCCGATATGAACAAAAAACAGGCCAAAGAGCTGTCGATCGAGATGCTTGATCGGGTTGGCATCTCTGACCCGTCAACCCGCATCAACCAATATGCGTTCGAGATGTCGGGCGGCATGCGCCAGCGGGCGATGATCGCCATGGCGCTTTCGACCAGACCCAAGCTGCTGATCGCGGATGAGCCAACAACCGCTCTGGACGTGACGATCCAGGCGCAGGTCATCGATCTGATGAAAGACTTGGTGGCCGAGTTCGGAATGGGCATCATTTTCATCACCCATGATCTGGGTGTTGTGGCGCAAACCGCCGACAAGGTGGCGGTGATGTATCTGGGCAAGATGATCGAACAAGGCCCGGTGCGCGACGTGATCCGCAACCCGTATCACCCCTACACTCAGGGCCTGATCGATGCTCTGCCGCAGCTTGATGATCTGGACAAACCTCTGACTCCGGTGCCGGGGGATATCCCATCGCCGCTGGAGCGGCCCGAAGGCTGCGTGTTCCACACCCGGTGCGGCAAGATCGTTGGCGATATCTGCCGCACAACCCCACCCGATTGGGCGCAGACTGGGGAAAATCACCGCACTGCCTGTTATCTTTGTCACGAGGGCCAGCACGCATGAGCGGCGATAACCTGATTGAAACCCACGACCTGTCGGTCGGCTTTCCAGTGGGCGGAAAAGTATTCAATAAGCGCGTATTGAAGGCGGTGAACAAGGTATCGTTGTCGATCCCGCGTGGTTCATTCTTCGGTGTAGTAGGCGAAAGTGGATCCGGCAAAACCACATTTGGCCGTGCCCTGCTGAATGCAGCGCCGATCACCGAAGGCACGGCGCAGTATGACGACGGCGAGGTCAGCTATGATCTGGGCGCTTTGGAGGGCGCGGATCTGAAAGAATACCGCCGCCGTGCGCAGCTGATCTTTCAGGACCCCTATGCCGCCCTGTCCCCACGGATGACCGTGCGCGATATCATTGCCGAACCGCTCGAGGTTATGGGCCTATGCAAATCACGCGAGGAAATCGACGAACGCGTACGTGAGATCGCCAGCCTGTGCCGGTTGAACCTTGAGCATTTGCGCCGGTTCCCTCATGCCTTCTCAGGCGGTCAGCGTCAGCGTATCTCGATTGCCCGTGCATTGGTGTCACGCCCGCGCTTTGTGGTGGCGGATGAAAGCGTCGCTGCGCTGGATGTTTCGATTCAGGCGGATATCCTGAACCTGCTGAAATCACTTCAGGACGAGATGGGGCTGACCTATCTGTTTATCAGCCACGATCTTTCGGTCGTGGCGCACACCTGTGATCATGTGGCGGTGATGTATTTGGGTCAGATCATGGAATCCGCGCCTACCCGTCGGTTGTTCCAAGCTCCGCGCCACCCCTATACCAAGGCCCTGTTTTCAGCGATCCCTTCACTGGATCCCGACGATCGCGGCAAGGCACAAAAACTGGTGGGTGAGATCCCCTCGCCCACCGATCGGCCAAGTGGGTGCCAGTTCCATACGCGCTGCCCCTTTGCCACCGATCTGTGCATTCGCGAGGAACCAAAGATGGAAACCTGCGAGAACGATCACTCTGTGACCTGCCATCGCTGGCGCGAGCTGCAATTGGCGGATTAAGGTGACGTTACGGCGTGCTGACTTGCGCCTGCCCGGTTTCGGTCAGGACGATCTCGGTGGCGCCGTCTGTGTTGCGCTCGCTGGGTGGCACCAGAACATCGATGCCGGGTCGATCGGGGCCGAAGGTGTTGCTGACCCGGCGGACCGAACTGAGAATGGCCAGCAGCGCCGGAGAGGTCGCCGCCACGAAATGCGAAGACCCTGCATCGCTGTTGAATGCCGTGGTGTCGACTACACTGATCGGGTACTCGGCCAGTTCGTCGACCGAGCTGATATTGCCCAATCTTTTGCTATCTGCTGTGCCGCGCAGACGGGCTGACAGGTTCAGGATCTTGTCTTTCTTGGACACCATCACCAGAAACGGGTCGGGCGGCTTCTTGATGGCGTTCATCTGGGAGCGGAACAGATCGACATCCAGATCGGGCGAAATCAGGATGACCCCTTCCAGATTTCGGTGTGACCAGCCAGGTTCGCGCAATTCTGCCTGGCGCATCATTTCCATCGATAGGGCACCGCCCATTGAATGCGCGATCAGGATGACCCGTTTCACGCCCATGGATTTGAGTGTTCGAATTGTCTGCTCCAACCCGTCACGGGCAAACAGCATACTGTCCAGATCATAGGCATAACCAGTACCCCGCGCCTGGCTGGGCCATGAATAGATCAGCGTGGTTCCGGGAATACCGATATCATGGCTCAGCTGAGCGGCGCGAAAGGCGGTTTCGGTTTGCGTCGCGTTGTAGCCGTGTACAAAGATCACCACGTCATCCACACCACGCAGCCGGGATTTCAGATCTTGTGGCCCTGAAAACTCGGTGACATCGGCCACAACGAATTGTTTGTTCGGGTTTGGGTTCGCGTAAGAGAACTCAAGCTCACCCGGCGTGTGCGACGGCGGGATCGAAACGGTCATCTCGAGATACCGCAACGCCTCAGCTCGGTTGGCGCCATAGCTGCCGTCTGGCTCGCGCGCGCGGGTGGTGGCAGCAAAGACCGTGGCGGGGGTGCCGACTTTCAGGGCTTCGGGTGTGATCTCGGTAACGGACCGATCTACACAGGCACTCAGCCCCAACAAGGTTACAAAGATGATCAGATAGCGCGGCACGGTCTGCCCTTACACGGTTACGGCACTACGCTATCTCATTCCCAACTCGCGTCCAGCCCGACGACACAAGCAACCGGCAAAAACCGGCTGGCTGCTGTTACAAAACGTAACGGCTGAGGTCGGTGGATTTAGTCAGCTCACCCAGATTGTCGTTCACGAAACCTGCATCAACGGTGATTTCAGCGCCTGCCTGATCGGGTGCGGTGAACGAAAGTTCTTCGAACACGCGCTCCATCACCGTGTAAAGCCGCCGCGCGCCGATGTTTTCGATGCTTTGGTTCACATCCGCTGCGATCCGTGCCAGCGCCGCGATACCGTCGTCGGTAAAGCTGACCGTGACCTCTTCGGTGCCCATCAGGGCGGTGTATTGGCGCGTCAGAGCGTTGTCAGTCTCGGTCAGGATGCGCACGAAATCTTCTTCGGTGAGCGCCCGCAACTCGACGCGGATCGGCAGACGACCCTGTAATTCCGGCAAAAGGTCCGAGGGCTTGGCAATGTGGAACGCACCAGATGCGATGAACAGGATGTGGTCGGTTTTTACCGGACCATGTTTGGTGCTGACAGTTGTGCCTTCGATCAAAGGCAGCAGGTCGCGCTGCACCCCCTCGCGGCTGACGTCACCGCCGCGTGCTTCGGCCCGCGCGCAGACCTTATCGATCTCATCCAGAAACACGATGCCATTCTGTTCAACCGACTCCAACGCTACGCGGTTGACGGTTTCATCATCCAACAGCTTGTCAGCCTCTTCCCCGATCAGAGCTTCGTAGCTATCGGCTACGGTCATACGCTTCTTGACGGTGCGCCCACCAAAAGCCTTGCCGAATATATCGCCCAGATTCATCATCCCCATCTGGCCACCTGGCTGACCCGGAATGTCGAACATTGGCATCGGGTTCGAGGTCTCGGACAATTCCAGCTCGATCTCGGTATCGTCCAACTCACCGGCTTTCAGCTTCTTGCGGAACATCTCGCGCGTGGCTTCGCGGGCGTCAGTGCCTGCGATGGCCTCGATCACGCGATCCTCGGCGGCCTGATGGGCGCGGGTTTTGACATCCTCACGCATGTATTCGCGGGTTTGCAGGATTGCCGCATCAGCCAGATCACGCACGATCTGTTCCACGTCACGACCGACATAGCCAACCTCGGTAAACTTCGTAGCCTCGACCTTGATGAAGGGCGCGCGCGCCAGCTTCGCCAAACGGCGGCTGATCTCGGTTTTACCGACACCGGTGGGGCCGATCATCAGGATGTTTTTTGGATAGACCTCATCGCGGATATCATCAGGCAATTGCTTGCGCCGCCAACGGTTGCGTAGCGCCACGGCGACGGCGCGTTTCGCGTCTTTCTGCCCGATGATGAAACGGTCCAGTTCCGAGACAATCTCGCGCGGGGTCAGGTCGGTCAAGGCGCAGTCCTTTCGGTCGGCAAGGCTAAACTTGGGCTTAAGTAGTCACCGCTGGAATGAAAACAACAGTGGCAGCGTTGGTTAGCAACGCACCATCCGGTTTGCAAATGCTTTCCATAGGTGAAACGCGCACCCTCTGTTACTGTGTTATCAAGGCGTTGCGGGTCAGGAGAGTAAATATGTCGAAAATAGCCAAGATCACCTTGCTGTTTGTGGTCTTTGTCGACCTGATCGGGCAAGGGCTGGTGTTTCCCATCATTAACTCTTTGATCATGGAAACAAAGTCGGGCTTCCTGCCGGAAAGCACGGCCATGGGCACCCGGCATTTCTATTACGGTCTGGTGATCGGCTGCTTCTTCCTGTCCTGGTTTTTGGGGGTGGTCTATGTATCGAAAGTCTCGGATTCCATCGGGCGCAAGAACGCCCTTTTGGTCTGCTTGACCGGGGCACTGGTTGGCTACGCCCTGACCATCGCGGCGCTTTATCTCAACAGCCTGCTATTGCTGATCATTGGCCGGTCGATCACCGGGTTTACCGCTGGCAATCAACCCATTGCTCAAGCAGCGATGATTGATGGCAGCACCGATGCCGCCGACCGTGACCGTAACATGGGCTATATAGTGACCGGCGTCAGCTTTGGCCTAGTGGGTGGGCCGATCATTGGCGCAGTTCTGTCCGATGCGGCCTTGCTGGGCAGCGCTGCGACGTTGAAAACTCCCTTCTACGGGGCCTTTGTCCTAGTCCTCATCGCGATCTTCCTCGTGACCACTTTCTTCAAAGACACAAGGACCGAGCGCGAGCCCTTTGTCTTCCGGCCCCGTGACATCACCGATAGCTTGATCGCTGTTCGCGGGCACCCCCTGGTTCTGAAAATCATGCCGGTCTATGCGCTGTTCATGATCGCCAACGTCACCTTCTATGTGTTCGTTGACAATTTCCTGACCAGCGCCTGGGGCTACGGCGTGATCGGGGGCAGCATGGCGATGGTGGTCATCGGATTTGCACTGGCCTTTTCCAGCACCTTCCTGGTGAAACCGGCGCAGGAACGGTTCAGCAAGCACCAGATCATCTATACCTCATTGGTCATAATGGTGATCTGCGGCTTTGCCTTTGCTTTCAGCCCAAGCGGCGTGCTGAGCTATGTTCCGGTCTTCTTCTTCTACTTTTTCTTCGGAGTCTCTTATCCCACGCTGTTGGGCCTGTTCTCCTCCAGCGTCGCCGAAACCGATCAGGGCTGGGTCATGGGTGTGACAACAGCCGTGTTCTGCCTTGCGGGCGGCATCATGTCCCTGATCGGAGGCGGATTGATGAGTATCGACATCCGCCTGCCTTATTACATCGTGATCGCTACCGCCCTTATGGGTCTGGTCGGAATGCACCTGCGCTGGAAAGGGAAAGAGATCAAGGCACTGCTAGCCTGAGATCGTCTCGACCGTCAGATTGCCGTTGGTGTAAACGCAAATGTCAGCGGCGATCGCCATGGCTTCACGTGCCACATCCTCGGCAGGTTTTTCGCTGTCCATCATCGCACGCGCAGCAGCCAACGCAAAGTTGCCGCCCGATCCGATGGCGGCCACGTTGTGTTCGGGTTCCAGAACGTCCCCTGCCCCGGTGATCACGAACAGATCCTTGCCGTCTGTTACGATCAACATCGCTTCAAGCTTTTGCAGGTATTTATCTGTGCGCCAATCCTTGGCCAGCTCGACCGAGGCACGGGCCAGCTGGCCGGGCGTGGCCTCAAGCTTGGCCTCCAACCGTTCCAGCAAAGTGAACGCATCGGCGGTCGAACCGGCAAAGCCAGCCACGATGTCAAACCCACCCGGTGACAATCGGCGCACTTTGCGGGCGGTACCCTTGATAACAGTCTGGCCCAGGCTGACCTGCCCGTCCCCGGCGATGACAACCTGCCCGCCCTTCTTGACGCCAATGATGGTGGTGCCGTGCCATCCGGGAAATTCGTTGTCTGCCATAAATGCCTCCGTACTCCGTGGCGCTATATATGGGCCGGGCGCGCGGTCTGCGCAACCGGTTCTCAAACTGCTCAAAAGATATGCAGAAAACGCAAACCGGGCCTGTTGAGTCAGCATTTGTGAGACTCACCGATCAGAGTTACATCGGCCTCACAACCGACAACGGGTCGGCTGTTTCTGTTCAATAAGGAATACGCACATGGCAAACGCAATCGCAAAAACCCATGCGCCGCGCGGAGCAGTCACCATCCTGCACGCAGTGGACGCATTCTCGCACGCATTCGAAAACGTTGTCGAATGGTACCAGTCTTACAAGACACGCAAAGAGCTGTCGGAACTGACCGACGTACAGCTGCAAGACGTCGGCCTGACCCGCGCCGATATCGCCAAATTCTGATCCGCGATCAGATAAACCGCAAGATGAGCCGCTCAAACGAGCGGCTTTTTCTTTGTCAGCTTTCTATGAATTTTCCGGCAAGATCAGGCAGATAGGCCTCGATCGCTGCGGTGGCGATTACATGACGCGTACCGGCCTCGGCGTCATCAACATTCAGCCCGCCTTTGACCGCCCGGACCGATGCGCGTCCACGCGGCAAATCAGCGGCAACAAGATCGCAATCGACTGCATCGGGCTGTTTAACACCGATCGTAACCTCGACGCGCATTTCTTCATGGCTGATGCCCAGCTTGGAGAACAATGTGATCGACGAGTGATGCAGAGCATCCTGCACGGCGCGGCGCGCGGCTTTGGTATAGTCCTGACCGTACAGATCGTTCCCGGTTCCCATCTCAAGAATGATACGCTTCTCGGTCATTGCGTGGGCTCCATATCGAACGAGACGATAATCGCGGCATTCGCAATCACCGTGTGGCCATCGGTGTGGGGCTTGTCGATATCCAGCCCTCCATGCGTGACCGTGATATTTGGCTGCCCATAGGGAAACACAGCCTTCAGCACCTCGGTATCGACGCGATCCGGCTGCTGAACCCCAATCTCGGCGTCAATGATCATGGCTTCCTTCGGAAACCCGAACAGTTCGGCCATATTGACCGAGTTATGCCAGAGCGCATCCTTAAGCGCCCGCAGCGCTGCTTCGGTATAGTCTTCTCGCCTGAGCGACGTGCCCATCCCGAATTCCACCAATACCCGTGTTTTGGGCATGTCGCCTCCTTATTCCTGATGACCCGACAATCTGCATGAGTCCGTACGAATTGAAAGAACCAAAACAAGGAATTGCATCCGGCCAATCCACAAAACCCGAATGTTTGGAGTATATCGTCCGATCAACTAGAATTCGGATTGTTTAAGCACGTGATCAAAGAAAGGCTTGTTTCCATGGCGAATTTTCGGCTCATGTCATCATTGGTTATGTTTGGATTTCTCGCGGCTAGCGTATCCGCCGAAGAAATTGAGAGCAAAACGAAGTTCACAGACCTGATCGTTGGTAAAAAGCTGGTTCAGGGCGAGACATGGGTGATCATTAACAAGGACGGGACGGTTGAGGGCAAAGGCCCGAATGGTGGCAGTATCAGCGGTACATGGGAGTGGAAAGACAGGTATTACTGTCGGGAAATCGTAATCGTCGGCGAAGTGATGCCCCATGACTGTCAGGTGGTGTCTATCGAAGACAACGCTGTGACGTTCACTCACAAAGATGGTGCCGGAGTATCGGTGAGGTGGACAATCGAATGAGTCTGACCTCGTGTCACATAAGGTTTCCAACAAAAAAAGGCGTCCAAAGCAGGACGCCTTTGTGAATTCGTGATTTAGCGAAACTCAGATCGACTCGTCGATCCAGCTTTGCAGTGCGGCTTTGGGGGCAGCGCCTGCGCGGTTGGAAACCACTTGGCCATCCTTGAAGATGAACAGCGCCGGAATGCCACGAACACCCATCGCAGCAGCCGCGTTCGGGTTGCTGTCAACGTCCACTTTGGCGATCTTCACCTTGCCGCCATATTCGCTTGCCAGCTCTTCCAGGGCGGGGCCGATCTGCTTACAGGGGCCGCACCACTCGGCCCAGAAATCCACCACAACGGGGATATCGGAATTTTTGACTTCGGCGTCAAAGGTGTCGTCGGTAACGGCTACGGTCGACATGTCTGTCTCCTGACTCGGGAATGCTTGGGCTCAGAACCTAGGTGCGGCACCGGGCAAGGTCAAGATATAGCGCTGCGTGCCAAGGCGTCTGTCACCATATCGTGTGGCAGCCACATCAAATGCGCGGTTCGGGTCCACAGGATTGCGGTGCGGATTTGATGATCCGGATAGATCTGCGACAGCGCATGGGCATAGGCTCCCATCTGGCGCAACAGCCCCTCGGGGCAGGTTTCAGGCCGGTCCGGAACCGTGGCGTTTGATTTGAAATCAATCACATGGACCTCAGAATCCGTGACAATCAGCCGGTCGATGACCCCATGTAGTCGTGTGCCATTCAGATCGGCCGTCACCGAAACCTCGGCCAGCGTATCCGCAGCAAAGACGGGTTTCATATGTTCGGCTGTTAGGACTGCGCTGGCCTCCGTCAGCAGCTCTTGCCGCTCCACCTCTTGCATATCGGCCAGAAGCCGCGTGCAAAGCTGTGGCCATAGATCACGCGCGACTGCTGGAAGGTGTTCCAGCAGCAAGTGCAGCTGCGTTCCACGCCGTTTCGCCGCCTCTTCATCTTGCCCCGCATCCCCTGGCAAAGCCTTGGCACCCCCAAGGTCCGAGGGGCTGAGCGTTTCTTTCGGTACGGGTGCATCAGGTGCGGGATGGTCGAAAAACGCAGGCAAATGCTGTTCGAATTGCGGGGCGCTGTCCTGTTCTACGGCAGGCAAAGCATCCCAATTTCCATGTGCCAGTCGAAGGGTCTGAGTGCCAGGCAGTTGCGTGGCCCCTGCCCGCGCCATCGCGGCCTCAACCATCTGATACCAGCTGTTGCCATCCTTGCCTACGTCCCCGGCAGCGGCCACGATCAGCCACTTTTCTGCCCGTGTTAGAGCCACATATAGCAGCCTCAACCGTTCATTTTCTTCGCGCGCTCGGGCGTCCTCGCGAGCTGTTGCAACCAGCGCGGGTGAGGCATCAGCGGGCACTTTCCACAACGGGGTTTCACCGGCCATCATGATCTCGGCATCGCGTGGCGGTTGGCGCTTGCCGGTATCCGGCAGGATCACAATTGGCGCTTCCAACCCTTTTGATCCATGAACGGTCATCACGCGGATCATGTTGCCGACACCGCTCATCTGGCGTTTGATCTCCAGATCGTCGGTTTGCATCCAGACCAGAAATCCGGTGAGGCTGGGAATATCGGTGCGCTCATAAGCCAGCGCTTGTGACAGCAGCGCATTGATCCCGTCTTCAGCCTCAGCCCCCAGACGACCCAGTAGTTTCCTGCGCCCATCATGGCGCGTCAGTATGCGCTCGATCAGGTCATAGGGGCGTAAAAAGTCGGTTTGCCCGCGCAGATCGTTCAAAACGGCCAGCGTTTCGGGGAATTCCTCCGATCGATTGCGCAGCGCAGCCCAAAGGTAGGTTTCCTCTCGGCGATGGGCCAGATCAAAAAGCCGTTGTTCCGTCCAGCCGAACAGTGGAGATTTCAGCACTGTCGCCAGCGACAAGCTGTCCTCGGGCGTGGCCAGAAAGCTCAGCAAGGCGGCCAGATCCTTAACCGCCAGTTCTGCGCCCACTTTCAGGCGGTCTGCACCCGCAATGGGCAGGCCCTCGCTTTTGCAGGCGCGAATGATCTCGGCAAACAGGTCCGAGCGGCGCTGGACCAGGATCAAAAAGTCCCCGGGCCGAACTTTACGCCGAACAAATTTTCCGGGCGTGTCACCATCGTCAGGGATGGTTGTGCCATCCCTGATCATATCTCTGATCGACCGCGCGATCTGTTCGGCCAGAATGACCGTGTGATGCCGTGCGCCGGGCCGGTCAACCGGGTCGGTCCAGTCGGTTTCATCGTCGTCTTCGACTTTCTCGACAACGGGCCAAAGGTCTACGCGCCCTGGTAGATCAGTTTTGAACGCACGGTGCAGCGCATCCTTGTGAAACCCTGCCTCGGCACGGTTTTCGAACAGAATATCAACCAGCCCAAGGATCGCACTGGATGATCGGAATGAATATTCCAACGTCGAATCCCACAGTTTAGAGCCTGATTCCTGCAGTTTTCGCCCAAATTCGGCCTGCATCCGGTCAAAGGCCTGTGGATCGGCCCCCTGGAAGGAATAGATCGACTGTTTCTTGTCCCCGACCACAAAGATCGTGCGCTCGATCCCGGATCGGGCCCCCTCCCCGCTGGTGAATTCCTGCGCCAGCTTTTCGATCACATCCCACTGCTCAGGGCTGGTGTCTTGTGCCTCGTCCACCAGAATATGGTCGATGCCACCGTCCAGCCGATACAGAACCCATTCCGCCACCGCCGGGTCATTAAGAACTTGCCGGGCACGCAGGATCAGGTCATCGAAATCCAGCCAGCCGCGCAGTTGCTTCTGCCGCTCGTATTCCGGCAGGAAAGCTGCGGCAAAGCGGTGCAAAACATGGGATTTCTGTGCTGTAACTAGAGCCAACCGTTGTTCCCGCGCGGCCTCAACACGCAGCATCAGGGCCTCAAGCTGTGGCATCCGGTCAGCCAGGGCACTTTCGCGGAGCGCTTTGGTTGGAAAGCTGCCGAGTTTGGCGGTAAAACGTTCTTTCGCTGACCTTCCCGTCAAAAAAACACTTTCAAGAACTGGCAGGCTGCTGAGTTTCGCCTCTGTGAAAGTAGCAAGTTTATCAGCCGCTTTGGCATTGTTGCCCCCGCTTTCAGAAAGCGCGGGCAGGATAGATTGAACCAACTCGACCTCACCACCCAAAAACACGCTGTGCAGCAAGGCCTGCTCATCAAATCCATCTGGAAGTTCAAAGCGTTGCAAAAGCTCTGACCAATGCAGCGCATGTTCGAACTGGTTCCTCCGCTGCGTGATAGCAGCAGTCAATTTTTCAAACCCGGCATCGGTGACAAACCGGGCCACATCCTCAATCAACGCGGCTTGAGGACCTTCGGCGAAATCCTCGATAATCTCTTCGCGCAACAGCGCAGCAGCGCGATCTTCCATTTCAGCAAACTGAGGGCTGACCCCGGCTTCAAGCGGGAACCGTCGCAGTAGCGAGGCGCAGAACGAGTGGATTGTCTGGATCTTCAACCCGCCGGGCGTCTCGATGGCGCGCGCGAACAAAGTGCGTGCTTGTGCCAACCGATCGGGATCGATCACTCCGGGAACGCCGAGTTCGATCAGCTCGTCCTGAAGGGCATCATTGTCCAACATCGCCCATTTGCCCAGACGCTTGAACAATCGGTTCTGCATCTCGCTGGCCGCGGCTTTGGTATAAGTCAGGCACAGAATGTGCTGAGGCTGTACGCCATCCAGCAACAGCCGCGCCACCCGGTCGGTCAACACCCGCGTCTTGCCCGAGCCCGCATTGGCCGCCAACCAAGTGGACGCATCGGGGCGCGCGGCCTGAACTTGCCGTTCTGTCGCGTCGTTGCGGGGGGTCATGTTAGATCCTCCGGGGCGGTCTCAGCAGAACGATCCCATTCGCCGAACCGGGCGAGGTGATCGTAATCCCCGATATCGGTGTCTTTGTGCAGCATTCGACGGGACGAAAATCCCTGATCAGGCTCTAAATAGGCCGAAATCAGCTCTTTCAGCTCGGCCAGAACCTTGTCGGTCGGCTCTTTCTGCAGTGGTGCAGGCACCTCTTTGTAGGTTCCCCCCATGCCGATGAAGATCGCCTGTGCAACGGGCAGCGGGTCGACCCCGTCGATTCCCCCTTGCTCGGCCATCGCAGCCTCGATCAGCAATTGCTTGTCGAATTTGGTCTGCTGACTTTCTGTTGGCGGGGTGCCGGTCTTGTAGTCGATGATCCGCAATGCGCCCTGCCCGCTTCGGTCGATCCGGTCGGCGCGTCCGACTATCGTGAAATCCAGCGGGGTCAGCTCTGTCCGCATTCCCACTTCAAAGGCCACCGGGCCACCATCAGTGCGGCGCTGAATTTCGGCAGATAGAAAACTGTCGGTAATCCGCTCCAGTCGTGCCAGCCACAGCTTGCGCGCCGTCGGCCAAGCAACGTGATCCTCAAGCAAAGCCTCGGCCCGTTTCAGAAAATTCTCGCGGCTCAGCAATGCCGGATCCAGAACGCTGTCGCGCACGAATTGTTCCATTACTTCGTGGATCACAATGCCGCGCAACAGCGCGTCCGGCGCCTGGACCAGCGGGTCAAGCGGTTTCAGGCGCAGGACATGCCGGGCGTAGATCGCATAGGGATCGCGGATCAGCCGCTTGATCTCGGTCACCGATAGCCGTCTCGGGCGCGCAGCTACCGGCGGCCTTGGGGATGGGCGAAGTGCAGGCGCAATCGGGGGCGCCTGTTCCAACACATCAGCCCAATCCAGCCATTGCTGGCCCCGCGCGCGCATCGCAGCCAATGCGTCCGTTCCGCCCTGATCCGGCAGGCCCTGCATCAGATTGGTCATGCGGTTCAACCAACGAGACGGTACAGTTTCCGCATCATCCGACCGGATGGCGCGGGTCAAAACCACCTCGGGTGCCCCTGCGGCTTGCTGGAAGTCATGCGCGGACAGGCCGATCCGGCGTTCGGGCAACAAAAGCCCGGCGTCATTGCGCATCTGGCGGTTCAGCCAGGGGTCGGGCGCCGCGGCCTCGGGCCAACTGCCTTCGTTGAGGCCACCCAAAATCAACAGATCAGCGCCTTGCACACGGGCTTCTAACGTGCCCCAGATCATCAGATGAGGGTGCGGCGCATCGCGATCGCGAACCTCTTCACCTGCCAGCAAAGCGCCTAACAGATCGGCGAAATCATGGGCGGTCATCGCACCGCCGTGAGACGCTTCGTCTTCCAGAGAGGTAATAACGGCAAGCGCCTTCTGGCCTGCGTTCTTGTCCCACAATGTCCCCGGTTCGCCTGTTGCACCGGCCGAAATTGCATCGGCTAGTGTACGAAGCCGGGCAACCCAGTCAGAAAGAGGTCGCTCGCCCTGGCCGTGTTTATCGCAGAAGGCATCAGTGACCCAGCGGATCCAGCCCTCAGGCGCATCGGTGCGGATGGCAAAGGCGGTCAGGCTGGCGCTGTCGGGAAAGGGCGGGCCATGGCGGCGGAGATCTAGTTCCAGATCGCGGGTATGCAGCAGGTGGCTCCCCCGATCGCCGCCATCATGGCACAGCGGATGCTTGAGCAGCGTCAGCAGTGCCTCACCATCCAGACGACGCGCAAACAAACCGGCGACATGGCGCAGAAACCGCCCGGGCGGAGACAGCTGCAGCGGCAGGCCCGCGCTGTCATCAGGTAATATGTTCCACCGGTCCAGCGCGGCGCTGACCTGACGCGTCAACATCCGATCGGGCGTGATCAGGGCTGCCGATTGTCCGGTCTCGGTTGCTTGGCGCAAGCGTAGCGAAATCGCCAAGGCTTCAGCACGGGGCGAGGACGCCTCGATCAATGTCACATCTTTGGTGGCACCGCTCAGATCGGGCAGGTTCGGGCCTTCTGTCATCCATGCGTCGGTTACCGGGGCAGGGCGTAACGCAAGCGAAATCAGCTTGTTACGGGTGGGCGAAGGGGCGTCAGCCGCTGTCCATGGCCGGATTTGTTTCGGGCCAAGGCCAAGTTCCAGCATCAGTTTGCGAAAGCGATATTGCGGATGATCCTCTGACGTCAATGCGTCATCCAGATTGCGCCAGACATGCTCGGGCTGGACGAAATCATAACCCGGCAGCACCAGCGCCCCTTGCGGCAGGCGGGCGATTGCCTGCATCAGCATCAGTGTCGTCCCGCGCGACCCGGTTGAGCCCGCCAGTATGACCGGATGCTGGGGTGGGGCAACCTGCCAGCGTGCAATCAGGGCTTCGACCACACGTCGTTGCCGGGCTTGCGCGTCAAGCGCGTCCGCCCCGGACTCCATGAACTGGTCAGCGATCCCGATAAAGGCCTGTGCCCGCGCCCAGTGTCCGGACATGTCGCCGACATCCAGTTGCCGGATCGCCTCGGGTGAGACGCCTTCGCCCTGCATCTCATCGATCAGTGCGGCCAGACTGTCGGACAGATCGAACAATGAGGATCGCGCGGCCAGATCGGGTTGCTGGTCCAGCAGTTTGGCGATCAGTTGTGTCAGCTCTAGCCTGCGGCGCAAAGGAGGGATCGCGCGTGGGATCTGCGCCAGATCTGCGCTTTCGCCCAGATCGGTGACCAGTGATAATCGAGGCAGCAGGCAAGGAGGGCCGTGGTCAAACAGATCCCGGACCCGGCGCGCCATGCGACGGGTATTGATCACTAGCTGAACCCGAGCCAGCGCATCTGGCGGCTGACCAGCAATCTGCTGACGCAACCCATCGACCAACACCTTCGGGAAATCCGCACCCGGCGGCACCGCGAAAACCCGGGGCAGGGTGCTGGGTTCAAACATTAGCAATCAGCCCCTCGGCCAGCGCAATGCCTTCGGGCCGCCCAACGTCGCACCAACGACCCGGGTAGCGCAACGCAAACAGGCGCTCTTGCTGTCGCATTTGATCCCACAATACGTTCAGCGAAAACACCTCGTCGCCGATATCATGCAAACCATCGGTTTTCAGGATTTGCGCTCCGCCGTAAACCAAACCGGCCCCGCGGGAGATCCGCCCCAAGCTGTCCTGCGTGAAATCACCCGGACCTGCATGGCCAAGAGTTTGTTCCACCGGAATGCACATCAGCAGCGCATCCATCACATCTGGATTCCAATGATTTTTTAGCAGATTCAGGGGGTTGGGTCCGGCCCAGATCGCGTCGCTGTTCAGGGTAAAAACCGGCCCCGACCCAAGCAGCGGCAGCGCCGCGCGCAATCCTCCGCCCGTATCCAGAATGTTCGGCTCTTCCCGCGACAACGCCACGTCGCGGCCTGCTAGATGATCCGCCAGCTGATCCGCATGATAATGCAAGTTGGCAACAATGTTCAAAGGACGCAATGCATCGACCAGATCCAACGTGTGATCGATCAAAGGCCGCCCGGCAACCTCGATCAGAGGCTTGGGCCGGTCTTTGGTCAGCACGCCCATGCGGGTGCCAAAACCCGCAGCGAATACCATTGCAGCTTCGGGCGTGTCGGTCATTGCGATCTCAGCTTTGCAAGGTTTTCCGGGCTTGGTTCAGGCAGTGCATTGTGCAGCAGGTCAGCCACCGGAACCAACGCGGGATGTTCCAGATCGCGCATCAGATGCGCCCAGGCAGCCGGGATCAGGTCCACGTAGTGCGGCTTTCCATAATCCGTCGCCAGTCGGGCAAAACCGCCCAGGATCCGCAGATTACGTTGTGCGCCCAGCACCGCATAGGCGGTGCGGAAATCATGCCCGTCGACGCCGGTCGCGGTGATATAGCGGTCGATCATCCGCATTTCGATTCCAACAGGGACCGTCCGGCGCACATCTTGCAGCAGCGACATCAGGTCATACGCAGGATGCCCCAGCATCGCACTTTGAAAATCCAGCAGACCCACGCGCGCCAGACCGTCACGTTCGGGCAGCCAGATCAGGTTTTCCGCGTGATAGTCACGTTGCACAACCACGCGCGTTCCGCCGGTTTCGCGGTGCAGGATATCGGCAAAGCGCAGTTCGAACCGGGCGCGCGCCTCTTCATCATGCGAGCCTTGAATGCCCTGCGCATATTTCGTGAACGAAAGCGCCGCAAGTTCGGTCATCAGGGCCGGGTCATAGCTGTCGAGCGAAATCGTGGGCGCCGCGTGAAGATGCACAAGCAAATCAGTTGCCGCGTCATACAGGGTACGCTCAAGCGTTGGATCATCCCGCAAAACGCGGGCGAACAGCGCGTCCCCCAGATCTTCGAGCAATAGAAAGCCGTATTGGCTGTCTTCGGCGTAAATCTCGGGCGCGCTCAGCCCGATCGAGCGCAAATACTCCGACATACGCACAAAGGGTTCGACATCCTCACCCTTATCGGGCGGGGCGTCCATCAAAACTGCTGTCCGGCCCGTCGCTGGGTCGGTCAGCCGCTCGTATCGGCGGTTCGAAGCGTCACCCGCCAAAGGTGCGTGTTGAGCACAGTTCCAGGGGGTCTGCGCGATCAGGGCTTCAGCCAGAATGGCCCGGTTCGTCATTGGATCCTCTCCAGCATGGCGCTCCATTTCGGGTCTGTCCAACTCAGCGCAAGGTGCCGCGTTTCCTGAAATTCGGGGTCGGTGGTGAACCGGATCAACAGGGCTGAGGCTGGTGTAAGCGGGCCCAGCTTTTCTGGCCACTCAACAAGGCAAATACTGGTTTCGAAGGCCTCGACCAAACCCAATTCTTCGATCTCTTCTACCGACGTGAGCCGGTAGAGGTCAGAATGCCAGACCTCCCCAATTTCTGTTTCATAAACTTGAACCAGAGTGAATGTGGGCGAGGGTACATCCTCGGGAACAGACAGGGCCGATTGAATCAGAGACCGCGCAAAATGGGTTTTGCCACTGCCGATCGCACCTTCCAGTAAGATGGTATCACCAGCACGCAGCGCACTGCCCAATCGGGCAGCAAGATCAGCAGTGTCCTGAGGGGATTTTGAGGTTAATTCGAGCGGTGCATTCATGGCGCCACAATGAACCTGCGCCCGGTTGGCTGCAACCCGGTTCAGGCGCTGATTTTTTGCATATCCGCCATGTTGTCGACCGCATTATCCGTCGCGAAGCGCACGATCGTAGCCCCGTTTTGCATGGGGCTGACTGTACAAGTCAGTGTCCCGCCTGATTTCAGGGTCAATTCGCCTGACCATTCGGCTCGGTTCTCACGTGCTGTGACGAATTCCCGAATTTCTCCGAGGATAGGTGTGGCGGCGCATTGGTCCTGCCATTGGCGGGTGATCTCAAGCACGGTCGCTGGTTCAAATCCGCTCTCGTTGCTGTCGCCCCATAGTTTTTGATAGGCGTAATTTGTTGTAGCTAGGATCCCGTCATCCGAGAAAACGGCGATGGGATCGGCAAGCTTGTCCAGGATGGATTGCATGAGGTCCATCTCTGCGCGAAATCGCCGGGTCAGAGTGATTTCTGCGGTGATATCCTCGAACAAAAACGCCACGGCCCCGTCGGGGTGGGGTCTGCCGCTGACGGAATAAACCGAACCCGAGGGCAACGACCATGTTTCCTGATAGTTCCCGTCCCGGGCCGCTTCGAGCAAATCATTCATCTGACGCCGCCAACTGCGATAGTTCTTGGGTTCAGGCATCATGTGCTGATCGCGCAGCCGATCGAAGAAGCTGGACAGGCTTGGACGTACGCTCAGAAAGTCCGGGGGCAGGGTGGTCAAGTCGATGAGTGCAGGATTAAACAAGGCCAATTGTCGATTGCGGTCGAATATGGCCAAGCCGATCGAAAGCTGCGCAAAGGTCTTTGTCATGGTTTGCACAAATTTGCGCTGGGCAATTTCCGCTTCGACAATCGCATTTATATCGACCGCATAACACAGCTGATCCCCATCGCGGGTCACGCGCGTCAGATCGAACCAAAGCTTGGCGTCGCTATCTTTGACCGGGATAGACACGCGGGTTTTCCGGCCCAACTGCGCCTCATCCGTGAGCGATGGAAACAGCGGATCTGTCAGATCTGCGTCTTGGCCAGAAATTTTGCGCACTAATGCTACGTAAGCTGCATTACACCATCTTACCTTGTTGCGATTATCCACCGACCATACCGGATAAGGGGCCTGCTCCATTGCCAATCGAATTGGATCGCTGGGGTCACGACGTGGGGTATGCGAATTGCCCGTTAGATCGCGCAGTTGTACGCGGATAATTCCATCGATCCATTCGCACAAAATCTCGCGCTCTACAGTACAATCAATGGCGGATACGGAAATGCTCCCTTGTGATCGGACACTCTCGGGTGTTTCGGGGAAGGCAGGGAAATCGCGCTGAAGCAGACGCCGAAGATCTTCCCAGTTTCTGACGGATTCGTATCCTGCCAAGGCAACGTCCGAATGGCTGATCAATTGATCTCCATCGAATAGAAAGACCACGTCGAACAGCGCGCCGGGGGTTGATAGCCCGTAGTCACTTGCTCTGGCCTGTCGGTGCGGCAGCAGCCATAGTATTGCAAAGCAGGCCGAAACCACGCTGATTGTGGCCAGCACGATCCAATCGGCCATCGATCCTACGCCCTTGTCAAAAATCCCGAACCTGTATGAACAACAATAGTTAACAGGGTCTTAACTCAGATCTGGAACGGTTGATTTGCACCGGACGGGACCGGTGTATCACCGGTTTGCGCATCAATCAGCTTGCGCGGCCAGACAACTTTGACAATTGCACCTTTGCGGCCAGGCTGATCGCTCAGGGTCTGATAGGGATCTGCTCCATTGGCGAAGTAAAGCTCGGCCCCGCTGCGTTCCAGCAATGTCTTGGCAATGAACAGTCCCAATCCCATCCCCTCATATTCAGGTCGGCTGCTGCGGTCGGCCCGGCGGCGGCGCATAAAGGGGTCGCCGATGCGTCCGATGATATGCGATGGATAACCCCGCCCATCATCCATGATTAATACGCTGATCTGATCCGAGGTCCACTCGGCCTCGACCCAGACATTCGACTTGGCGAAATCCACCGCATTTTGAATCAGGTTGCGCAAGCCGTGGATGATTTCGGGCTTGCGCAGGATTGAAGGCTGCTGAACATCACCATCGGCAACAGGCCCTTCGTCGAAATGCACCGCTTTGCCACGGTTGATATGCGGCTCGGCCGCCTCATGAATCACTGTAGACAAGGGTGCCTGTCGCAGGTGCAGATCATCTTTGCCAGCCCGCCCCATATCGCGCAGGATGTCCCTGCAGCGATCGGCCTGTTCACGGATCAAAGCGGCGTCTTCCTTTAACTCGGGCTTATCGTCCAGCTCTTCGATCAATTCGGAACTGGCCAGCTTGATCGTTGCCAGCGGCGTACCCAACTCGTGCGCCGCCGCAGCCACGACGCCGCCCAGATCGGTCAGCTTTTGCTCGCGCGCCAGCGCCATATGAGTGGCCGACAGCGCTTCGGACATCGACTGCACCTCGGAACTGATGCGATGTGAATAGGCGCCAATGAAGACGATGGCGATGATGATCGCAGCCCAGTTTCCGAACAAAAGAACATCGGGGATATCCAGCACAAGGCCCAGATCGGTCCGCAGTGGCAGATGGAACTGCGCCAGCAACGTTGTCAGGATCACCGCAACGCTGCCGATAATCAGAGTGGACCGGGTGCTCATCACATTTGCCGAGATCGTCACCGGACCAAGTAACAACAGCGCAAACGGGTTGTTCAGCCCCCCTGTCAGATACAGAAGAACCGACAGCTGCAGTAGGTCGAACAGCACCATCAAGAAGTTCTCGAATTCCGACAGGCGCTTGTTTTCCGGGAAAAGCAGAATGGCCGTCAGGTTGCCCATGACCGAAACGCCTATGGCGAAGTAGCACAAAGCCAGTTCAAGCTGAACGTGGTAGTATTTCTGTGCAACCGTGATCGCGGTGAACTGGCCGATAATCGCGACCCATCGCAGCAGGATCAGCGTGCGCAGCCTGATCCAGGTGCTGCGCTCCTGCCCACGCCAAAGACTGGTGTTGGAATCCGTCATCTGTCGATTATGTCCTATTGCGTCGGTCCGCCATGTTGATAGGTGTCCCGGCGGAAACGATCAACAATCCCTTTACGTATCAGGATACGCACCATGATCCGCCTTTATGCTATTCTTGCAACCGTTGTGCTGGCTGTGGGCCTGGGTGCCATGTGGCTGCTGACACGTGGCGGGGGTGACGATAAATACGCACAATGCCGCTCGTCCCAGATCGCGGGGGGGAGCGCGGCAATCGGCGGGCCGTTCGAACTGATCAACGCCAAGGGCGAGACGGTGACAGACAAGGATGTGATCACCGAACCGACGCTGGTTTACTTCGGTTATACCTTCTGCCCGGATGTCTGCCCCTTTGACATGTCGCGCAATGTCGATGTGGTTGATTTGCTGGCAGAGCGTGGCCAGTCTGTGACGCCTATGTTCATATCAGTTGACCCCGACCGCGATACCCCTGAGGCGGTTGGCGATTTCGCCTTCAACTTGCATGAGCGCCTGATCGGCCTGACCGGAACGCCCGAGCAGGTCAAAGCGGCGAGCAAAGCCTACAAGGCCTATTACAAAGCGCATGACAAAAGTGATGAGTATTATCTGGTCGACCACTCAACCTTTACCTATCTGATGACGCCCGAAGATGGGTTCCTTGAATTCTTCAAGCGCGACGACACGGCCGAGCAGATGGCAGACCAGATTGGCTGCTTCCTTGACAAGGCCTGATCCACAACAGCCGGTTTGACGTTTGAAATGGCGCTGCTATTACTCTTGATTAAGCCAATCGGCATGAAATAGCGGAAAGACCCACATATGGCAGACAGTTCTCAGCTTGAAATCGGCCCCGACAAATCGCTGCTGCTGGTCGATGATGACGAGCCGTTTCTGAGACGTCTGGCCAAGGCCATGGAAAAACGCGGGTTCGAGGTTGAAACCGCAGGTTCAGTCGCCGCAGGTCGCGCAATTTCCACAGCACGCCCCCCTGCGTACGCCGTGGTTGATCTGCGGCTTGAGGATGGCAACGGGCTGGATGTGGTCGAAGTGCTGCGTGAAAAACGCCCCGACAGCCGTGTTGTGGTTCTCACCGGATACGGCGCGATTGCCACCGCTGTGGCCGCTGTCAAAATCGGTGCGACTGATTACTTGTCTAAGCCCGCCGATGCCACCGACATCACCAATGCGCTGCTGGCCAAGGGCGATGAACTGCCTCCGCCACCGGAAAACCCCATGAGCGCCGACCGCGTTCGCTGGGAACATATCCAGCGCGTCTATGAGCTGTGCGACCGCAACGTCTCGGAAACCGCGCGCAGACTGAACATGCACCGCAGAACGCTGCAGCGGATTTTGGCCAAGCGCAGCCCGCGATGATCAATTTAATAAATTAAGCCGCTTATCTCGCAGAAACATTGCGTACCCTGCTTAGTGAATATATTGTTGATCTATTGCCAACAAAGTTAACGTATCGTTAACAATGTGTTCAAATCACGTTCAACCCCTCTATGACAACATCTTGCAGTTGCCTTAGCAATGATGCTGCCAAGTGGCATGCACCTTTAGCAACCCGCTCAGAGGATAAAGCGATATGAAACCGGAAACGAAACCAAATCCTTCGCAGAAAGCAATCGACAAGCTATTTGAGCTAGGTATCGATTTTCCCGAGGCTGGCCCACCTGTAGATGCAGGGATGCCCGATTTGCCTGTTCTGCCCGAAAACATGTTCCCCATTGATGCACCAGTCTTGCCTGAGCTCACGCTTCCGGAAGAAGCAATGGCAGACATTGAGATTCCCGCAGCTATTCTGCCAACAGATATCTTCGACTTAGGTTGATTGGTTGATATAGCCAACAAACTTTAGAAGAAGGGATTTCCTTTGTCCGCCGGGCAAAATGTCTTCTGGTGGACAAAAGAGCAATTCCGCAACTGTTTTTGTCACTGACTTTGCCGAATGGAAAAAAGGTTGCTCAAACTAGCAGCGGTCAAAATTGGTTCGCAAATCTTCTATCAGTGTTTAATCTGATCGCATGAAGAGAACCAAAATCTCTAATTCGGAAACACCGAAAGCCTTGTAGGCTCGATGCAAGTGCTGATTGGGTCTTATCATTCGGGCTTAGAAAAGATCGGACCTTACTCCGCCTTGCAAGTCAGAGTTTCGGTATTTGTGATCGCGATTGAATGCTTCGCGCATAGTTTATTAGGCAAACCGCGTGCGCATGCTGGACATCAGACCACGATAGAAGTTCATCCACCTTTGCCTGCAGCCGGTCGCCCATGATCAGCATTCGATCATCCAAAACGCTGTTCTGATTGTATTTGTTCCAATACTGCTTGCGAAACCGACTGTTCCGGTTAGGCGCATCAATGGGTTTCGTGCCTTGTCCGCGTTGGCGTTTGAGCTCGAAACTGTCTCGTGTTTTTACCGGATAGTGAAAAACTGCCGCCCTTTCGTGCGAGACAAGGTGTTCGGGGGCGGCCCCAAAGGCATGGCGTCTGCGCACGCCCGATCGATAGATGTCCTCATGCATTGGCCGCCCGGATGCATTGATGAACTGCCCGCCATCACGCTGAAATCCCTTGTATAAATGCGGCCGGTGGATCCCGAACCCTCTTATCTTTTCCGAGGTTTGAAACAGCGTTTTATAGCGCCGGTGCAGACGGTGATCGTTCTCGGCGCGCCTCAAGAAGCGTTGAGTGACAAGACCGGGCTCCCAGTGGTCATGATGCCCGTCACCGAAGATCAGCCAGTTTATCGCCACGCCTTCGGCAATTCCGTCGCAGCGCTCGATCAAATTCGTGACCCGATTGTCAGAGCCTGCACAATAAAGAAACTCATCAATATCGAGCCACATCAACCAGTCGGTATAGACAAGCGATGGATGCAAATAAGCTTTGTCGGCGGCTGTGTGTTGCGGAATTTCGCCCGGCTTCAGGTCCTGCAGCACATGAGAGATGACCCCGTTCTTATCCAGCGCATCCAACAGCTCGGTCGTGCCGTCTGTCGAGTCATTGCTGTAGATCAGGATCGGATCAAACCCGATCAGCAGATGATAGGCGATCCACTCAAGAATAAACGGCCCTTCATCCTTGGCGCAGGAGAACAGCCCGAAATTCATACCGGCTCGACCTGATGCTGGCGAAGTGTTCCGGTCATAATCAGTGTTCGGTCTGGCACGTCCTACCTTCTGAAGATGATATTGCGCTGGGTTTGAAAGACATTCTCGTATCCACGATCAGAAAGCGAGGCAAACAGGCCTTTGGCCTCATCGCCAAGATTTACGGTTTCCAATTGAAGATAGCAGGGCAGGGCTGCGTCTTTGGCATCCTCAAGGAATGGCAGGAGGATATTCGGCTCATGCCCTTCGACGTCCAGCTTGGCAAAATCGGCGCCATGCAGATCGGTAAGCTCAAGCAGCGTTCGGGTCTGCACCTCTATCGTGTCGTGTTTTGACGTATCTACGCCGACGGCATCATTCGCCAACCATGCCTCGCCAAGATTGGTGGCTGTGTCAACCCGGCTTTCTATACAAAGCGTTGCCTTTCCGGATGTGCCAGACAGGGCGAATGTGTTCAGCTCAACACGGCTAAATCCATTGAGAGCGCAGTTTTTCCTAAGGCGTTCGGCCAGCGTCGGGTTAGGCTCAAACGCATGAATCTGTGATCCTGGGCCCAGGATCGACGCGAGAAAAAGCGAATACAGGCCAAAATTGGCCCCGATATCCAGAACTTTTAGCGTTTTTCCTTCAAAGCGCTCTTTCAGCCAATTCAATTCAAGCTCTTCCGGAGATCGGCCCTTTCGCCACAGTGTGAACTCGCTGAAATTGTCATGAGGATGCAGGAGTATCTTGCAACCTCGATAGGTAATCATCTGCGGCAGCAGCGATCTGCGGATCAAATTGCGCACCCGGCCACGGCCCGTCAGATTATACGCCTCGCGCAAGCATGCGTTGGCGAATTCCATCTGTGCGTTGGACAATGAGATTTGGTTATCTGGATCGCTCACTTGAACCTGCGTCCGGCTATTGTCTTGTTTTGACGACAATTTAGCACATGCCAAAGCGCTGATCTATTGGCGTTCTAGATACCGTCCAGCAGTGCTTTGTGCCGCGCGTTATAGGCTTGCCGTACTTCAATCGGGGGACGCAGTTTGATTTGCAGTCCCTCCAAAATCGTCTTGTCCGGGCGGCCGAAGAACTTTGACGCCTCAGCCTCAGAAAACCCCGCAATCTGCGTGGCTTCCATCCACGCGCTGATCTTGTCTGCTTTCTTGATCTGGCGCTTGACCGTCTGTGGCACCGCAGCGGGCAGACCAAAGCGGATATGGATCGCCGCCGCCAGCCGGTTGTCCAAATCACCATAATCCGGGCCAACAGCGGACTTCACCGGCGAAATCATGTCGCCGATCACGTATTCCGGCGCATCGTGTAACAGGGCCGCCAACCGCCACTTTGCCGGTGCATTTGGGGCGATACGGCCAAAAAGCTCTTCCACCAGCAGCGAATGCTCGGCCACGGAATAGGCGAAATCCCCGTTGGTTTGCCCGTTCCAACGGGCCACAAAAGCCAGCCCATGCGCGATATCTTCGATCTCGATATCCACCGGGGTCGGGTCCAGCAGATCCAGTCTGCGACCCGACAGCATTCTTTGCCACGCTCTGGGTTGTGTTGCCATTTTGCCATGCCTTGTGAACTAGGACACGTTCAATTCGCGTTCTTGTGGTATGATGTATCTGTCTGGATCACATGCTGCCAACATTTTCTTGAGCATTCGTGCTTTGAACCTACACGATACGATCCCGACATAAAGGACTGAGGGGGGTGCTGACTCCTCCCAGTTGCGCCCTCTCGAAACGAAACACGTATCGAAAGGAGCTTGTTATGTTCAAGCGTTTAGTTGCAACCGCCCTGACCTTTGGAATGGCCGCCACTGCGCCGCCCGCTTTTGCCCAGAATTGTGCAGAACGCGAGCATGTGATTGCCAAACTGCAAGACAGTTACGCCGAGGAATTAGCCTTTGGTGGTCTGCAGAAATCACGCGGCACGCAGTCGGTCATGGAGGTTTGGACCTCGAAGGAAACGGGAAGCTATACCGTTTTGGTGACCCAGGCGAACGGCATCAGTTGTATTGTCGCCGTTGGCACGGATTTCTTTGAAGCAATACCAAAAATCAAAGTAGAGGGTACGCCAAGCTGATATTTTAGCACACGACTTCCCGTTTCTGGCCATCCACATTGCCACCTGCCCCAAGGAATGCTAGGGGCAGCCCGGATCAAGATTTACCGGAATGGAGCACCTGATGGCCGGGGACTATATCGTCAAAGACATTTCGCTGGCCGGGTTCGGCCGCAAGGAACTGGATATCGCTGAAACGGAAATGCCGGGTCTGATGTCCCTGCGTGCAGAGTACGGTGACAGCAAGCCTTTGAAAGGCGCCCGTATTGTGGGGTCGCTGCACATGACCATCCAGACCGCCGTGTTGATTGAAACGCTGGTGGCGTTGGGTGCCGACGTGCGCTGGGCGTCGTGTAACATCTTCTCGACCCAAGACCATGCGGCAGCGGCGATTGCCGAAGCCGGCATTCCCGTCTTCGCGATCAAAGGCCAGACGCTGGAAGAGCATTGGGATTACCTGGACAAATCCTTCCTGTTCGAAGACGGCCCTAACATGATCCTCGATGACGGCGGCGACGCGACGCTGTACATACTGCTGGGTGCCCGCGCCGAAGCGGGTGAAGACATCATCCCCGTTCCCGGTTCGGAAGAGGAAGAGGTCATCAAAAAGCAGATCGCCAAACGTATGGCGGCCTCACCTGGCTGGTTCACAAAAATGCGCGACCAGATCCAGGGCGTGTCCGAAGAAACCACCACCGGTGTGAACCGTTTGTATCAGTTGGTGAAAGACGGCCATCTGCCCTTCCCCGCGATCAACGTCAACGACAGCGTCACCAAGTCGAAGTTTGACAACAAATACGGCTGCAAGGAATCGCTGGTCGACGGTATCCGCCGCGCCACCGACACCATGATGGCCGGTAAGGTTGCTGTTGTGTGCGGCTATGGTGACGTGGGCAAAGGCTCGGCTGCCTCGCTGCGTGGTGCTGGTGCCCGTGTGAAAGTGACCGAGGTTGACCCGATCTGCGCCCTGCAGGCCGCAATGGACGGGTTCGAAGTCACACTGCTGGAAGATGAAGTTGCCAGCGCCGATATCTTCATCACCACCACCGGCAACAAGGACGTGATCCGCATCGAGCATATGCGCGAGATGAAGGACATGGCAATCGTTGGCAACATTGGTCACTTCGACAACGAAATTCAGGTCGCCAACTTGAAGAACCACAAGTGGACCAACATCAAAGAACAGGTTGATATGATCGAGATGCCTTCGGGCAATCGCATCATCCTGCTGTCCGAAGGCCGCTTGCTGAACCTCGGCAACGCCACAGGGCATCCCTCGTTCGTAATGTCGGCATCCTTCACCAACCAGGTTCTGGCGCAGATCGAGCTGTTCACCAAAGGTGACCAGTACGAAAACAAGGTCTACATTCTGCCCAAACATCTGGACGAAAAGGTCGCCCGCCTGCATCTGGATCGGATCGGAGTGAAGCTGACTCAGATGGATAGCGATCAGGCGGCCTATATCGGCGTGAAGCCCGAAGGCCCCTACAAGCCGGAACACTACCGCTACTGATTGCGACAGAGGCATGAGCGAAGAACCCGGACGCCGCCGAACCCTGCTTTCGGTGGCGTCTTTTCTTTTTGGCCTTCTGACACTGCTTATCCTGTTGGGCGGCGGCGGTTGGTGGCTGTTGGCCCATCCCAACACTCCGGTGCTCCCGCATTGGAACCCGCTGCGCGATCTGACCGTGACCGCACCGGTTACGCCGGTCACACCCTATCAGTTGAATCGTGCATTGGCAGATGACGCATTGTGCCGTGCAGCTTTGGCTGAAGCCGGGGTCAGGTTTGAGCCGTTGGACGATCTGGTGGTGGACCAGAATTGCGGAATAGCGGGGCGCGGTCGGTTGTCCGGTTTGGTGAATGCTCGCGTCACCGCAGTTGAGACCCGGTGCGCCACAACCTTGCGGCTTGCCATGTGGGAACATCATGTGGTGCAGCCTGCTGCGCAGCGGTTATTGGGGACTTCGGTCAGTCGATTGCGCCAGATCGGTAGTTATAACTGCCGCCGGATGCGCACCGCGCAAGGGCAAGACAATGGTTGGAGCAGTCATGCCACCGCAGACGCGATCGACATCGTGGGTATGGACCTCTCGGATGGACGCAGTTTGAAACTGCTGAACGACTGGGGCACCGCCGGGCCCGAGGCGGAGTTTCTGCGTCAGATCGGGCGAGGAGCCTGTGATTGGTTCCGCGTGGTCCTTGGGCCCGATTTCAACCGTTTACATGCCGATCACTTTCATCTTCAGGGGCCCGGCTGGGGCTATTGCCGATAGCTCCTCAGCGCAGGGGCGGAATGAAATCACCACGGCCTTGCGGTGTGAAATCCAGAACATTCCACAGCGGCCAAGCCGCATCCACGTGCCGGGGATGCCAATCGCTGGATTCAAAGAACAATTCGGAACTCCAGAAGTGATGAATGCCATCTGGCAGCCGCTGAAATACATTCAGGATCGGAAGCTGATCGCCGCCCTCGGTCTCGGCCAGATAGTCGCTCTGGTAGCTTGTTCCCAAAGCAGAATAGAGCGGGAGCGCGCTCCAACCCATTTCATCCTTCAGGGCCGAGAGCTTTTCGGGGGTGTTCTGCGCCACCACCGCAACCGCGGCCTTCTGTTTCAGATGATGGATTTGAGAGTTCAACCCATCCAGAAACGCCGAACACATCGGGCAGGGGCGTTCCGCATCAGGCCCGTACATCAGTGAATAAATAATCAGCGTGTCCTTATCGCCAAACAGCGACGACATTGGCCTGCCTTGGCCCGTCAGATCCCGGAACGCATAATCGCCGGGGATTTTTCCCCCGGTTGGCAGAGAACGGCGCAAGGCTGCGACCTCCTCAACCTTTGCGCGCAGATCCCGTTCGGCGGATAGCAGTGCGTTACGGGCGGATCGATATTCGGTGGTTTCGTTGGGCAGGGATACGGGCATGATGACCTCCGGGAATCATAATTAACAAAAATGTTAAATAATAAATCTGCAAAAATCAAATCAAGGAATCCCGCAAGTTTTAGCCCAAGGGGGAAACCCTGTGATTTTTCCCTTTTGGGAATTCCGCCGACACGGCTAGTCTCTCCGGCATCGGTAAAAAGTTCCGTGACAATGGATTAAGGAGATTGGGACATGGGCAAACGCGACGAATTGATCGCCAAATACGCTGAAGATCTGAAAAACAAATGCGGGATGGACCCCGATATGGACCTGTTGACCAAGGTCACCATCGGTTGTGGTCCGGCGATCTATGACGCGGATGCGTCGACAGTGGCGGCCAGCCAGGAAGGTGAGCTTGAGACGGTCAAGAATAACTTCCTCATCAAAAAGCTGGGCCTGTCGGATGGTCCCGAACTTATGGAAGCGATCAACAAGGCCATGGAAACCTATGGCATGTCCGAGCGCAACAAATACCGTGCCGTGGTGTATTACATGCTGACCAAGCATTTCGGCAAAGAAGCGGCCTATAGCTGATCGAACCCAAAACCCATTCAACACCCGTCGGGCGCACCGGCGGGTGTTTTGTATTTGAATGAAACTCTAAACACTTGGTGTTTGAAGCGCGGTTCTGAAATCGGCTAAAGTCAGGTCATGACCAGGACGGTCAGAACCAACAGATTTCCGAATGCGTGTGGTGAGTTTGGGAGCACGCGGGGTAGGGAAGGTTCTGCATCCGTCAGGGCCTTCCCTTTTTAGTCAGCGTCTGTTTGGCCCAGCATGCAGATCACCTGCCATTCAGCGTCGCTAACCGGCTGCACCGACAGGCGCGAATTCTTGACCAGAACCATCTCACCCAACTGTTCATCCGCCTTGATCTGGTCCAGCGTCACCGGAACAGCAAAGGGCCGGACGGCCTTGATATCCACGCATTCCCAACGCTCGTCATCGGTGGTGCTGTCTGGATGGGCCTCGGCGCAGACCTCGACAATGCCAACAATCGCCTTGTCCTTCTGCGAGTGATAGAAGAACCCCCGGTCGCCAATCTGCATCTGGCGCATGAAATTGCGGGCCTGATAGTTGCGGACACCGTCCCATTCCTCGCCCGCGTCCCCTTTGGCGACCTGCTGATCCCAGCTCCAGGTCGAGGGTTCGGATTTGAACAGCCAATACGCCATCAGCCGATAACCTTTTTCCACGGGATCAATTCGACCGAGTCGAACAATCCGGCCAGCGCATAAGGATCGCTATCTGCCCAGGCCTGCGCGGCGGCCAGATCTTCAACCTCCAGAATGATCAGCGAGCCGATCATTGCATCGCCATCCAGCAAGGGTCCTGCCTGTGTCACCACACCTGTTTCTTCGATATAGGCCAGATGGGCCGCGCGATTATCCAGCCGGGTTTGCAGAGCGCCGGCTTTGTCCCGGGCGATGAGAGCGATGAGCATTTATTCCTCCTTGAGTGGGCGGCCCAGCAGGGCCTGAATCGCATCGGTGACACTGTAGGCACCACTGCTGAGTTTCGCCACCGTCGCGCTGATGGGCATGTCCAGCCCTTCGCTTGCGGCAATTTCCGACATTGCCTGTGCCGTGGCAACACCTTCGACGGTCGTTGCGGAGTCGAACGGCTTACTAAGACCCAAACACAGGCCAAAACGGTAATTTCGTGACAATTCGGATGAGCAGGTAAGTACCAAATCACCCAGTCCCGACAGCCCCATCAACGTATCGGGCCGTGCCCCGCGCAAGGTCGCAAAGCGCTGCATCTCGGCAAATCCGCGCGTGATCAGCGCAGCGCGGGCGCTGTCACCCAGACCCGCCCCAATGGCCGCGCCACAACCAATGGCCATCACATTCTTCAGTGCACCGCCCAACTCGGCCCCGACGGTATCGGTGGTGCGATAGAGGCGTAGATTGGCGGTTGTCAGCTCTTGCTGAAGGTTCTCACCAAGCGTTGCGTCGGCGCAGGCCAGAGTCAGAGCAGTCGGCAGCCCGCGCGCAATGTCGTCGGCAAAACTGGGTCCGGTCAAAAGGGCAGAGCGCGCCTCCGGTACGGTTTGATTGATGACGGCAACAGGACCAAGCCCCGTGGTCAGTTCAATTCCTTTGCAGCAGGCCACCAGCACCTTGCCATTCAACTGTGCTGCATGCGGGGCCAGCGCATCGCGCAGTTTTTGCATCGGGACGGCAAGGAGCAACACCTCGGACTGAGTTGCCTGCCCGATCTCAGCGGTAACTGTAATATTGGAAGGCAGGGCGAAAGCTGGCAGGCGATGGGCATTCTCGCGCGTTTGTTGCATTTGCTCTGCCTGATCGCCGTTTCGCGACCACAGCGTAACCGGCCCGTTCCCAGCCAATGAAATGGCCAGCGCAGTTCCAAATGCGCCTGATCCAAGGATGGATACGCTCATGCCTTGGCCCCCTTTTTACCACCACCCAACATCGCTGGGCTGGTTTGGTCCAAGGGCCAGCGGGGCCGTGCTGTCAGGTCCAATCCGTCCCTTGCGCCATTCAGAAAACGCTCCAGCCCAGCGTAAGCTATCATCGCGGCATTATCGGTGCACAAAGCCAGTGGAGGGGCAGTGAATCGGGCGCCCAATTCAGCCGAAACGGTCTCTAATGCTGACCGAATGGCGGTGTTCGCAGCAACGCCTCCTGCAACGGCAATAACCGGCTCGGACGGCGAAGACTCAAGATACAGTGCTATCGCGCGGCGGGTTTTTTCAGCCAGAGTATCGACGATAGCCTGCTGAAACCCAGCACATAGATCGGCGCGGTCCTGTCGTGTCAATCCACCCTTTTCGGTTACGACCTGATCGCGCATGCGCATCAATGCCGTCTTGAGCCCCGAGAAAGACAGATCACATCCCGGACGATCCAGCAGCGGGCGGGGAAAGCGGAACCGCTTGGCATCACCCGCGCGTGCCTCCGCCTCGACCGAGGGGCCGCCGGGTTGCGGCAGACCCAGCAGTCGGGCGGTCTTGTCAAAGGCTTCACCAGGGGCATCATCGATTGTTCCGCCGAGACGGGTGAATTGTTCCGGCCCATGGGCGATCAGGTATTGGCAGTGGCCGCCCGAGACCAGCAGCATCAAGTATGGAAAAGCAATCCCGTCGGTCAGTCGGGGCGTCAGCGCATGCCCGGCCAGATGATTCACCCCGATCAAAGGCAATCCGGTGGCCGCGCTCAGCCCCTTTGCGCACATCACGCCGGCCATTACGCCTCCGATCAGGCCTGGACCAGCGGTCACGGTGATAGCGTCCAGATCATCAAAGCCGATTTCAGCCTGTGTTAGAGCCTGTTCGACGCAGATATCCAGCTTTTCCGCATGTGCACGCGCCGCGATCTCGGGCACGACACCTCCATAGGCGCTGTGCAGCTCTGTCTGACAATGAACCACGGATGACAGGATCTCAGCTCGCGCGCCTGTGCCCTGCCGCACCACGGCGGCGGCAGTATCGTCGCAGCTGCTCTCCAGTCCGAGGACGGTAAGTGTTTGCACCATAGGCCTGATCCGTTGCATCATGATTGCCAAGCGGGGTATCACCCCGCGCGGATGCAAACAATCCCAAGGCCGAAGGCGCCGACCTTTGTATTTGTTGATGACTCGCCCTCGCGCCGCCTCGGACAGGTTCGTCGCGCATCTGCCAGACCGTATCCGGTCACAGGTCGAGGTTATCCATTCACCCTTGTTAAAGATCGATCCGCTGGCGGTACCGGTTGAACCCGGTGACGCTGCCGGGTTGGTCTTTTCCTCGGCCAATGGCGTGAACGCCGCTGCCAAGTTGAATGTGGATCGCAGCCTTCCCGCCTATTGCGTTGGCCCGGCGACTACGCAAGCCGCGAACGCAGCGGGTTGGGACGCACAGATGCTGGGCTCAACGGCCGAAGAACTGGTGGCCAATCTTCTGAAACGTGAGCCGCACAGCCCGCTGTTGCACCTGCGTGGTGAACATAGCCGAGGCAACGTTGCCGCGCGCCTGACCGAATCTGGCCTAACGACCCTCGAACAACCGATTTATCGGCAGCAGCTTCTACCACTCAACGACCAAGCCACCATGGCTGCCACGGGGAACCAGCCCATTATTGCCCCGCTGTTTTCGCCCCGCACGGCGCGACATTTTGCCGATGTCTGGGCCGGATCTGCGCCTTTATGGCTGGCCGCGATCAGCGAGGCCACCGCAGAACCCCTTAAAACATTGCGTTTTGAGCGCCTGAAGATCGCGCGTGAGCCGACACCGGACAAAATGCAGAAAGCCGTGAAAAAACTTGTGAAATACGTGATGCGGGTTGAGAGCGCGCCGGGTGCAGATTAACTTGGGTAAGTCTGTTGTTCATGTGTTTTGGGAATCGATAAGGGGATTAGGACGGTGGCTGATAAGAAGAAACCCGATCAGGAGCCGGTCGAAGACCCCAAAGTCGAAGAGGTGGCAGAGGCCGCCGAGGCCGAAAGTGATGCAGTCTCGGATGAGAAATCTGTTGACGCGGAGGAGACTGCAGACGAAGTGACTTCCGAAGCCGAAGCCGAAGCCGAAGCCGAAGCCGAAGCCGAAGCCGAAGCCGAAGCCGAAGCCGAAGCCGAAGCCGAAGCCGAAGCCGAAGCCGAAGC
>NZ_JBQFVE010000010.1:0-173824 GCF_056539605.1 Ruegeria sp. BA2
CACCCACATTCTCGCCCCGCAAAATCACCTGACCCATATGAGACACATCAAACAACGCCGCCTTCTCACGACACTGCTTGTGCTCCCCCATGATCCCCAATGGATACTGAACAGGCATCTCCCAACCCGCAAAATCAACCAACTTACCTCCCAACTCAACATGCAAAGCGTAAAGAGGCGTGCGTTTTAAAGAAGATGTCATAGTGGCCACCTGCCTTGTGTCAGTTACCCTAAAGCGTTCCCGTCAGTCTGACCCAAGCTGCATAGATTGCAACGATTCAGCCTGGGATTTCGGCAATTCGCCTATATCGTGAGCGCTATGTATACGGGTGCATGCATCGATAATGTTCCTATAGGAAACTTTTTTCCGTTAGGCAACTCATCTTGTGCTGTGCCAGATGGACCGAACTGCGCAATAAGCAATTCAGCCGTTGTTGCCTAGCAGAGCTGCGGACAAACCACTGGGAAACATGTGTTTTACCTGCGTCTATCTTAGCTTCGATCCATTGACCTAACGGCGTGATCCAGCACGTGAAGACCTGCGATCAGGTCGTTCTCGTCCGTATCCTCGGCAAAGTCATGGCTGATTCCGTTGATCGAGGGCACGAACAGCATCGCCACGGGCATCAGGCGCGAGACATTGGTAGCATCGTGAAGTGCACCGGACGGCATTCTGCGCCATTTACCGGGCGCGATGGCCTGAGCGCCCGTTTCCAGCGCCTCGCGCAGGGTCGGATCCATGCGGACGGGTTCCAAACCCAGCATCGGGCCATAGCTCAGCTCAACTGCCATCTCTTGGACCACCTGTTGCGCGGTTGTGCGGATGATCTCTTCCATGCGCGCCAGCCGATCAGAATCCCCATCGCGCCATTGCATTGAAAAGCGCACGCGCCCTGGCACGATAGATGATGCATTGGGATGCAGATCGACACGTCCAATGGTCCAAACGGTTTGCGGTGTGACGACATTTCGGAACCGGTCGTTGAGACGCGCGTTGAACAGCGACAGGGCCTGAAACGCATCGCGCCGCAGAAGCATCGGCGTGGTACCCGCATGGTTTTGTTGGCCCTCAAAGCTGATCACCATGTCTCGGATGCCAACGATATCGGTGACCACCCCGATCTGTTCGCCAGCGGCATCCAAGGCGGGGCCTTGTTCGATATGCATTTCGATGAAACCGCTGAACCGGGCAGGATCGACAAAGCCTTGCGACATCTCTGCCATCTCAGCCCGCGCATTGCCAAAGCAGATGCCTGCGCCATCCGTCAGCCCGTCGGCCTTTTCCAAAGGCAATCCGCCTGACCAGACGGCCGACCCGGTGGTGACACCAAACCGCCCTTCTTCGTCCTGAAAGCTGACAACCGAGATGGGCCGGTCACTGGAGCGCGCGATCTCAAGCGCAGCAATGACACCAAGCGCGCCATCCAGCCAGCCGCCTTCTGGCTGGCTGTCGGAATGCGAGCCCATCAATAGCGATGGCCCGTCCGCCAATCCAAATAAGTTCCCGACCGGGTCGAACTGCGGGGTCAGACCCGCCTCAGCCATACGTTTGGCCAACCATTGGCGCGCTGCGTTGTCAGCTTCGGAATAGGCAGGGCGGATAACGCCATTGCCGACGCCCGAGGCGCCGAACGAGCGCAGCTTGTGCAGATCGGCCAGAAACCGGGTGTGATCAACAGCCATGGGTCCTCCTGTTCGCGTAACCATATCGGTAAACTAAGCCAGACATAGGAGTTTTTTCAGACACCTGCGAAACCCCTCTGGTCCCGGCCCCGAACCTGCCCTAAGACGTCAGGCCAAGAGGGATCGTCATGTCACATATAACACTGGTGCGCCACGGGCAGGCCAATACAACCGCGCGGGACGAGCAGAGCTATGACAAGCTCAGCGATTTGGGCCATCAGCAAGCACGCTGGCTGGGCGCGCATCTGCGCGACACGCGCACGCACTATCCCCGCGTTTACTGTGGTACGTTGAACAGGCATGTGGAGACCGCAACCAGCATGGGGCTGCCCGAGCCAATCCAGGACGCGCGTCTAAATGAAATAGAGTATTTCACACTCGCCCAGTTGTTCGAGCAGCAGCATGGGGTCAAAGTTCCAACCGACCGCGAAGGTTTTGTCGAACATCTGCCCCGCACCTTCGCCGCATGGTCCCGGGGCGAGATCGAGGACACCCCGGAAAGTTTCAGAGAGTTTGAAGCGCGCGTCTCTGGCGCTCTGCATGATATTGGCACCGAAGGTGGCCCTGCAATCATCGTAACATCGGGCGGGCTGATTTCGATGGTTGTGCGGCAGGCGATGGGCTTGGATATTCCATCGATGGCACGGGTCGCGCTTGCCATCATGAATACGTCGATGCATCGTCTGCATCCGATTGGTGCGCAGCTAAGCCCGGTTCTGTTCAACGCGGTGCCTCATCTGGAAGCGCCAGACCGACAATACGCGCAGACCCACCTGTAAGGAGGCCCCGATGCAACTTTATTATGCCCCCCGCACGATCTCGGTCGCCGTGGCGATTGCGCTGGAAGAGACCGGGCTTGAGTACGAAGCCATCAAGCTGGACTTTGCCGGAGGTGAACAGACCAAGCCCGCCTATCATCAAATTAATCCTAAAGGACGGGTTCCGGCGCTGGTGGTGGACGGCGGCATCCTGACAGAAACTGGGGCGTTGCTGGAATACATCGCGGTCAAAGCGCCCGAGGCAGGACTCGTCCCATCCGATCCGGTCATGGCAGGACGGATGCGCGAAGTGATGTTCTATCTGGCCTCGACCATGCATGTGAACCACGCCCACAAGATGCGCGGGCATCGCTGGGCGGACAAGAAATCCAGCTGGAAAGACATGAAAGACAAGGTCGCGTCGAACATGGCTGAGTGCTGCGCGTATATCTCGTCAAACGGGCTGCGCGGGCCGTTTGTACTCGGCGCTGAATTCTCGCTGGCCGACGCGTATCTTTATGTGGTGTGCAGCTGGTTGGAAGGCGACGGCGTTGACGTTTCGGCCTTTCCAAAGATCATCGCCTTCCGCGAAGTGATGGAGGCGCGTCCCTCGGTACAAGCGGTCCGCGTCGCCGGAATGCTCTGACAAAAGGAATAGGAATGACACATCTCTGGGTCCGGGCAGAACAGCGCCCGAACGAGGAACGGGTCGGGCTGACCTCCGAAGGTGCGGCTGCGCTGATCTCCGCAGGTATCCGCGTGACGGTCGAGGAAAGTTCCGTCAGGGCCATTCCAATCGATGGCTACAAGAACGTAGGCTGTGAGATCGCGGCCGAGAATTCGTGGCCCAAAGCTCCGCTCGACGCGATTATCTTTGGCCTCAAGGAATTGCCCGAAGATGGCACAGACCTGCCCCATCGTCACATCATGTTCGGTCACGCCTACAAAGGTCAGCATTCGGGGCGCGCACTGTTGCAACGGTTCAAGGCCGGCGGTGGTACGCTTTATGACCTGGAATATCTTGTGGACGAGGATGGTCGCCGAGTTGCCGCCTTTGGCTATTGGGCCGGTTATGCCGGGGCAGCTGTTACTCTGAAAACATGGGCCGCGCAACAACGTGGCGAGGAATGCCCACCCGTGGGTGTCTATGCCAGCAAAGACACGCTGAACGCCGAGCTACTTACCGAATTGGATGCGGCGGGTGCGGAGCGTCCTGATGCGATCGTAATAGGTGCTCTGGGTCGCGTCGGTACGGGCGCTGCTGACCTCTGCGAGGCCATGGGCGTAAAGGTCACCAAATGGGATATGGCGGAAACCGCCAGCGGCGGGCCATTCCCCGAAATCCTCGACCATGACCTGTTTCTCAACTGCATCTTTGCACGCCCCGGCACACCGGTCTTTGTTCCGCGCGAGGCATTGAGCGCCCCTCGCAAGCTGACTGCCATCGGCGACGTGGCCTGTGACCCTGATAGCGACTATAACCCGGTACCGGTCTATGATCGCGCCACCACTTGGGACGCGCCTGCCTTGCGTGTCGCCGACGACCCGGTAATGGACGTGATGGCGATCGACAACCTGCCGTCGATGCTGCCGGTCGAAAGCTCGGAAGATTACGCAGCGCAATTGCTGCCCTCACTGCTGACCTTGACCGATCTGGACAGTGGCGTCTGGGGTCGGGCAGAAGCAACTTATAAAACTCATATCGAAGGGATCTGAGAGATGACGATTCACTGGTGCGGCACCGGCCTTTCAGCCATCCCCGGCCTGCGCCGCCTGATCGAAGGCGGGCATAAAGTCACCGTCTGGAACCGAACGGTTGAAAAGGCCAAGGCCGAGGTTGGAGACCTGACTGATGACATTTACGCCTTCGACATCGACACGCTTGGCGCGGTGCTGGAAAAGGGCGATGTCATCGTCTCGATGCTGCCTGGGGATTGGCATGTGCCGCTAGCAGAACTGGCGATTTCGAAAGAAGCCAATTTTGTCTCATCCTCTTACATCGCGCCAGAAATGCGCGCACTGGATGACAAGGCGCGCGAGGCCGGGGTTGCGCTGGTCAATGAGGTCGGGCTGGACCCGGGCATCGATCACCTGATGGCGCATGCGTTGGTTGCCGATTACCGCGCCTCGGAGGCATTTGATCCGCAGAACCACCTGAGCTTTATTTCTTATTGCGGTGGCGTTCCCAAGAACCCCAACCCGTTCCGCTATAAATTCAGTTGGTCGCCATTGGGCGTGCTGAAAGCCCTGCGTTCGCCGTCCAAATCAATCCGCGACTATGCGCCACTGGACGTTGTCCGCCCTTGGGATGCGATCACCAGCTACATCGCGCCGCTGCCGACACCGGAGAGCTTTGAGGTCTACCCGAACCGTGACTCAATCCCCTTCAAGGCCGAATACCAGTTCGAGGATCATTGGCCCGTCAAGGAATTCGTCCGCGGCACGCTGCGCCTGAACGGCTGGGCCGATGCTTGGTCAGACGTGTTTGCCGAAATCGAAACTCTGTCAGGCCCCGAGGGCGAAGCGCGTCTGAAAGAAATGTCAGATCAGTTCTGGGCCGAGAACGCCTATGACGAGGGCGAGCCTGATCGCGTGGTTCTTTGCGTCGGCCTCAAGGCCGAGAAGGATGGCATCGAAGTTTGGCACAAAACATATGTCATGGATGCCTGGGGCGATGCGCGTGGCACGGCGATGGCGCGGCTTGTGTCGATCCCTGTATCACTGGCTGTCGAGGCCGTCCTGAATCGTGCGATACCTGCAGGTGTTCACGCCGCACCGAGCGACCCGAAACTGGTGCAGGACTGGATGGGCGAGATCGACACGCTGGCGCAGCATCTGCAAATCGTGGATCACACCGCGTAAGTATAAATCAGCCGCTCCGAACGTGTCGGGGCGGCCAACTCATCTTGAAACGACAGATTGTTATCAGATGTATTGCGCGATCACTGCTTCAACATCGCAGCGGTTGATGCCCAGTTCTGACAGCTCAACATCTGACAGCCGATTTAAATCCTGGGCAGCGCGAACAATATCTGCGCTGATCGCACGCATTCTCATTGCCCGATCGAACAGCAACAACGTGCTATTGGATGTCTTCAGGTTTGGGATTGGGTTGGTATCCAGCATACTCGTCACCTTACTGATATCTAAACATTGCTTTGCGGAACGTACCCGTAACGCTTAGGCAAAGGCGTGGTAAGGCATGTTGTGATACACGCTTTGGTAAACGCGGTGCCGTATCTCAGATCGTGGGATTCCGATATCGCAAAGCTGATGATCGCTGAGCTTTTCGAGCGCTCGGATCGTCTTGTTATACGCCCTACGGCGTTGCCATGGGGATGACGCCTCAGGCTGGTTCGCAAACTGGCCGAAGAACAGATTCCGATGATCAGCTGCGGTTGCATTGATATGTGACATGTCGAGTTCCTCCGGTATTCATCGTTGCCTCTGATGAACCTGATAAAAGAACTCGACATTAAGCCTGGAAAAAGGCCGCATTAATGTTACTTAATGCCCGGCATCCTGTTGATCTATCGCACATATCGGACCGCCAGGTTGCGTATTTCTAGGCTACATCAGATCGTTTTCGACATCTTCGGCGGATATGCCCAGCGCGTCCAACCCATTCTCTAAATGATCAGACAAATGCGGCGTTCCGATCAGATAATCCGCACAAGGTGTCGAGGCTTCGGATTTCGCGGTCGCGATTGCCTCAGCCAAATCTTCGGCGAAAAAGCTTTCGCGCCCAACCCACATGACGGCCACCAGCTCTGCTTGCTCATCCTCGCTCATGCGTTCGATGAAGGCGCGCAATTCGCCCTCGGCCCGGTCCAGCTCTCGCCCCATCATGGCGACCTGGGCGATTTTTCTTGCCGAGATTTCCAGCATGTCCCAACTCCTCGTGTTCGCGGTTCAGACATATCTGAACAATCTCACACGCCAGCGTCTTTGATCTTGCGCAAAGCGCGGGGCTTTACTGACGCGACCGCGAAACCGGTTGATCCGGGACCGGCGCGGTGCGGAAAGGGCTGAAGCGCGCACGCTTGAACCAGAGCTTGACCGCCTGCCAGTGGATCAGAAACACCGCCCGTCGCGCCCCGAACGGTCGCCGCCAGAATGACCTCAGGATGATCCGGTTGCTCAGCGGTTGCCGCGGGCCGGTCAGTGTTGCAATCAAACCGCCATTTGCGCGCCCATAGTCAATCCAGACACCGACACGATCCTCGCGATAGTCAAATCGGAATGTATAAGTGCCCTCGATCTTCTGGAACGGAGAAACATGCATCAACTTGTCAGCCAGAATCCGATCGTTGGGCAAGATCGGTGAATAATCGACTTTGTGGCACAGATAGCTATGCCGCGTGCCATAGGTGTTGGTCACTTCGGCCACCACGGCATAAAGCTGGTTCTGGCCGTCAAAACAAAACCAGAAGCTGACCGGGTTGAACACATGCCCAAACACGCGGGGCTGAGTCAGCAGCATGACGCTATCCGGTTGGGGGACAGACTGTGCCTCAAGGCACTCCCGCAGCCAGATTGCACCACGTCCCTGCCCGGGTTCACCCCCATGATCGCGGTCGCGCCAGTTGGTCAGGTTTCGCCGATTGATCGAGAACAGTGAAGGCGTCTCAGGGCAGCCTTCGGGGTCGAACAAAATATAGTCGACAGAATAGCGAAACGCGTTCTCAATGGCGCCTTTTCGCCCATGAAAGGTATGGCCAGCAATGTAATCAACTGTGCTCATGACGCAGATTGTCCGTTCCGCCTGCAAACTGTTCAAATGGCGTGCTTTTCGGCCTGCCTCTTCTCAATATAATACGCAACCTGGCTCGAATTGGATGAAATTTATGTCCTAAACTGATCCACCTTGGGTCACGCCGCGTATTGTGGTTATGTTTACCGAGACTGACACCGCGACCTTGGACGAACCGGCGGCCCAAACGGCTGCTATTGGTGCATTGAGCGGTCGCAGACGCTTTAAGGGTAAGTCGGTGAACGGACAAAACGATACTTGTGACGCCAGACAGGAATGGGTCGGTCATGTGCTCAGGATTCGTGAATCAAAGGATCAGAGTGCCTTTGCCGAACTGTTCCAACATTTCGCACCGCGTATCAAAGCGTTCCTGATCAAATCCGGATCGGACGCCGCGCTGGCCGAGGAATGTGCGCAAGAGGTGATGGCGACGCTGTGGCACAAGGCGCATCTGTTCGATCCGACACGGGCGACGGTTGCAACCTGGGTGTTCACGATCGCAAGAAACAAGCGCATCGATGTATTGCGCAAACAACGCCGCCCTGAGCCTGAAGATCTGGGTTGGGGCCCCGAAGCAGAGCCCGAACAGGAAGACGTTCTGGCGCTGCAACAAGAAACCGCGCAGCTGCGTGACGCCATGGCGGCGTTACCCGAGGCGCAAAGACAGCTGATCGAAAAGGCCTACTTCGGTGATCTGAGCCATCGAGAAATCGCATCTCAGACCGGGCTGCCCTTGGGAACGATCAAATCACGAATAAGATTGGCGCTGGACCGCTTGCGCCACTCGATGAACTGAGATGACGATTATGAGTAACAAGATCAAACATCATCTGACGGACGAGATCCTGATGGCTTATGCGGCGGGTAGCCTGCCCGAGGCGTTCGACTTGATGGTCGCGACGCATCTGTCGCTATGCGATCACTGCCGCGCCCGTGCCGAAAGCTTTGA
Source organism: Ruegeria sp. BA2 (assembly GCF_056539605.1). Lineage (NCBI taxonomy): Bacteria > Pseudomonadati > Pseudomonadota > Alphaproteobacteria > Rhodobacterales > Roseobacteraceae > Ruegeria > Ruegeria sp. BA2. The sequence goes on from NZ_JBQFVE010000010.1 coordinate 8,144, forward strand.
TGCCGTGGGCGGTTGTGTGCTGCAGGAACAAGACGCCACCGCCGGTATGAGCGACGGGTCCTTGGCTGCGACGATGGCCCTGATCGCTCAGGGTGCGCCGATGCCCAGACCTGCGCGACCGTCCTGTTCGGTGCTGCCTGCGCCGCTGCAAGACTATGTCGGTGGAGATGTGAGCGACATCAAATGGAAACCGATCGGCATGGGTGTCAAGCAGGCCATCCTGCCCACCACCAGCGAAGCGACCGCCCGGTTGCTGTTCATCCCCGCAGGTGCGGCAGTCCCCGATCACAGCCATCGCGGCATTGAGCTGACAATGGTCTTGCAAGGTGCCTTCTCGGATGAGCTTGATCATTTCGCCCGTGGCGATGTCGAAATCGCGGACCAGGACATTCACCATACGCCGACGGCAGACATATCCGAGGACTGCATCTGTTTGGCTGTCACAGATGCCCCGTTGAAGTTCAGCAAACTGATGCCGCGCCTGTTCCAACCGTTTCTGCGCATCTGAGGCAGTTGAGCCAATCGTGCTATACTGCTCCGATGGCTTGTATGGAGTAAGCTATGCAACATCGTTTGATCTTAAGCACCCTATTGGCAACTCTTTCGACTGGTGTTTGGGCACAGCAATCAGCTGACGTAAAATTCGAACCGGGTAATTTTGGCACCATGGTTAGTGGTACGATCACCGGTGATGCGTATTTCGACTATAGCTTGGGCGCAAAGGCTGGGCAGGAAATGTTCGCCGAGCTTCAGGTCAGCGATACCAACGGAAATGGCGTAATATATTTCAATATCCTGCCGCCAGACAGTGACGGCGTCGCGATCTACAACGGCTCAATCGATGGCAACACTGCGCGGATCGATCTACCCGAAGATGGGAACTATACGATCCGCGTCTATTTGATGGGGAATGATCGCGATACCGGCAAGACAGTTGGCTATAATCTGGATCTTTCGATCCAGTAGAATTCAGCCCTCGGACTTGCCCAAGGGGACTACGTTGGACTGATCGTCAGGCGCAATCTCTTCGAAATCGAAGTTATCCAGTCGTTGCGCCCGGCGACCTGCTTTTTCAGCGCTGATCTTGATTTCCGAGATGTCCTTGGCGGCCTGCCCGAAATGGCGGTCAAGGTTCGAGACCCGATCGCCCAGACGTTCCACGTCTTTGTGCAGCATCCCAAGTTCCTTGCGGATCGCTCCGGCCTGTTCACGCATGCGGGCATCTTTCAGGATTGCTCGCATCGTATTCAGGGTCGCCATACACGTGGTGGGTGACACGATCCAAACGCGCTTCGCAAAGCTCTCTTGCACCAGCTCGGGGAACTTGGCGTGTAGCTCGGCATAGACCGCCTCGGATGGCAGAAACATCAACGCGCCATCGGCTGTTTCACCATCCAGAATGTACTTCGCGGCGATGTCGTTGATGTGCTTACGTACCGTGGAACGGAACATCTGAACGGCAGCTTTCAACTCCATGTCGTTGGTTGATCCGATCAGCGCCTCATACGCTTCCAACGGGAACTTACTGTCGATCACAATCGGCCCCGGAGGGTTGGGCAAGTTGATCAGGCAATCAGCCCGCCGTCCGTTCGACAATGTCGCCTGTAATTGAAAACTGTCCGATGGCAACGCTTTGGAGACGATATCGTTCAGTTGAATTTCCCCGAAAGCCCCGCGCGTCTGCTTGTTCGACAGAATATCCTGCAAGCTCAACACATCTCCAGACAGTTTGGTGATGTTGTCCTGCGCCTTGTCGATGGCAGCCAGGCGCTCCTGAAGCTGCGTCAGCGAAGTGGCTGTCTGTTTGGACGAACCATGCAAGGATTCCTTCATCCTCTCTTGCATTTCGGCCAGCGCACGTGCGGATTTCATAGCGTTATCCGCCAGCCGGTCATTCATCTGCTGCTGCACTGATGACAAGCGGGTCTCGACCGTCTGGATGACCTGCACCTGCGCATTGGCCTGGGTGTCTGAAACGTGCTGCAAGCCACCCCGCAGTTGCTCCTGTCCCTGCCCCAGCTGCTGCACATGCTGCCCAAGATGCGCCATCTGCCGCGCCAGCGGTTCCGCCATCCGGGCTGAGCGTTGTGACGCCCGCAGCGATAGAAACAAGAGCAGCAGAATCAACGCGACCACACTTCCCGCAACCAGGATCACGGGGTCATTCAGCGCATATTGGGTGCCAGCAATCTCGATCATGTCGCCTCAGATGTTCTTGTTTTATTCTTCATAGCCCTTGCGGGCCATCAGATCAACTGCGGCCGAACAGGCGTTCGATATCGCTCAGCTTCAGTTCCACATAGGTCGGCCGCCCGTGGTTGCATTGGCCGGAATGGGGCGTCGCCTCCATCTCGCGCAGCAAGGCGTTCATCTCTTCGGCGCGCATACGGCGGCCGGACCGCACCGAGCCATGGCAGGCCACGCGGCTCAGGATTGCCTCGATCTTCGCTTGCACCGTTTGACTTTCGCCCTGATCAGTCAGCTCATCAAGGATATCAAGTATCATCGCGCGGGCATCGACCTTGCCCAGTATGGCCGGGGTTTCACGAACAGCGATTGCCCCGCCACCAAAGGATTCGATGGTCAGCCCGAAACGTGTCAGATCATCCGCGACGGCCATCAGTCGCGCACAATCGCCGTCTGTCAGTTCGACGATTTCGGGGATCAGGAGCGCTTGTGCGGCGACCCCGTTTTCTGCCATCTGAGCCTTGAGCTTTTCATAAACCAGCCGCTCATGCGCCGCGTGCTGATCCACGATCACCATGCCGTCGGCGGTCTGGGCGATGATGTAATTCTCGTGCACCTGCCCACGTGCCGCGCCCAAGGGCAGGTCCTGCGGCTCTTCCACCGGCGGGGCTTCGGGCACCGGTTCAACGATGCGACCGCTATAGTCCTGGGACAGTTCTGCAAAACCCGGAGACTGCGCCCGATAGGCCGCCTGACGGGCCGCAGATGAAGGTCGATCCATCTGGTACACCCGCGCCGGGGCTGCAGGTGCAGACTCGGGCCGCATAGCGACCAAGGTTGCATTGGCCACGGTCGAAGACGCACGATGCCCGGCCTCAGCCAGCGCATGGCGCAGGCTCGACACGATCAAACCGCGTGCCAGACCCGGATCGCGAAACCGGACCTCGGATTTTGCCGGATGCACGTTCACATCCACCAGCGTCGGATCGCAGTCTATAAACAGCGCTGCTGCCGGATGTCGGTCGCGGCTGAGGAAATCGAAATAGGCTGCACGCAAGGCACCGGTCAGCATCTTGTCCCTTACGGGTCGCCCGTTCACGAACAGGTACTGCGCCACCGCAGCGCCCCGCGAATAGGTCGGAAGCGCGGCGTAGCCATAAAGCCTGAGCCCTTCGCGTGTGGCATCAATCTGCAGCGCGTTCTCGGCGAACTCGCGCCCTAGCACGCGCGCTAAACGGGCCTGCAGCGCATCGAATAGATCGCCATTCTCGCGGTCTGCGCGGAAGGTGACGCGCCCCTCACCCCCGCCTGAGACGTCACGCAAGGTGAAGGCGACCGCAGGTTCCGCCATGGCCAGACGCTTTACAATGTCCGAGATTGCCTGAGCCTCGGCCCGGTCGGTGCGCATGAACTTTAGCCGCGCCGGGGTGGCATAGAACAGATCTCGCAGTTCAACCACCGTTCCTGAGCGCAGCGCTGCGGGCTTCACCGCTTCCATCTTGCCACCCGATACCTGGATCGAGGCTGCATCAGAGCCCGGAATACGGCTGGTAATGGTCAGACGCCCGACCGCCCCCAATGAGGGCAGCGCCTCACCCCGGAAGCCAAAAGTGTGGATATTCAGCAAATCCGACCCGTCGATCTTGGACGTTGCATGGCGCGACAGAGCCAGCGGCAGATCTTCGTCAGCGATTCCGCATCCGTCATCGGTGACTCGAATCAGGGTCTTTCCGCCATCCGCAACATCAATGGCAATGCGTGTGGCGCCGGCATCAATGGCGTTTTCAACCAGTTCCTTGACCGCCGAGGCTGGCCGCTCCACGACCTCACCCGCAGCAATCCGGTTGATCGCCGCATCATCGAGCTGCCGAATTACGGGCCGATTATCGCTGATATTGGGGTCTGCGTACACCATACCGCTAGACCTAGCATGGATCGGCGCGATTCGACCACCGGCTTAAATTGCGAAGAGAGACTAAGAAATGAGGCGTCCGGCCAGCATGACCGCGCCGATAAGGGGGTAGCGACTAAGATCATGATTGGCCGGACGTACCAAAGTGAGTGGTGGTCTTAATGTACTCTGTTATAATCTTAATAACATCTTATTTGGAATAAATCCCTGAAAAAATCGCCGATTGTTTCCATTTGGCGGTGTTCAGCCGAGGCCTAGTGGAAACCTCTGGCATAAGCAAATCAAGTCAAGCTTGGCTGGGTGCTCCGCTGCGGGTGCGGCAGGGGCCAAAGGCTGCAGTCAGGGCCAAGATCAGGCCCGATATCGTCGCGATCATGCCTGCAGCGCTGACAGCATCCGCGCCGCCAAGCCATAACGGGCCATACCCCGCCACAACATAACCGGACACAGCAGAGATGGCGGCAAACAGAACACTCCAGAGGATCTGAGTTTCCAGCCGATTGGTCATCATGCGTGCAGCGGCAGGCGGACAGATGAACATGGCGATCACGATGATCGACCCCACCGCATCAAAAGCCGCAACAGCGGCGATCGCGGCGGTAATCACCAGTGCCATCCCCAACGCGCCAGTGCGGATACCAATCGTGCGCGCAAAGCCTTCATCAAAGGTTGAGATCTTGAGCGGTCGCCAGAACAGCCAGGTGAATAACGTGACCCCCACCAGTGTCAGCGCGATGCGTGGCAGTTCAGGTGGCAGACCAGCCAATGCCTGCATATCGAGCAGCGAGGACCAGCCCGTCGCATCAAGCCAGATCAGGCTCTCCAGATTGCCATAAAGCGCATGCTCCACGTCCAGATGCACGGTCGAGGTGTCGGTCTGTTCCAACAGCAGAACACCACCTGCGAACATGGTGGTGAACACAACACCCATGGCCGCGCCGGGCTCAATCTGACCCAATCGCCGAATGGCCTCGATCATCACCACAGCCACGATCGCGGCCCCTGCTGCGCCCAGCATCATCGGCCAGGTTGAAATCGCACCGGTCAGAAGAAAGGCGACGACAATACCTGGCAGCACTACATGGCTGATCGCATCCCCGATCAGGGCCTGCTTCCGCAGCACCAGAAAGTTGCCGGGCAGCGCACATGCGATGGCCGCGAATGTTCCGATCAACAAAGGCGTCAGCGACAGGGGGACGAACTCTTCTCCGCTCATAGAGTGACCTCCTGCGGCCCACCGATACGGCGGTCAATTTCGGCGATTTGGTCACGGGTCAGGACAGTCTCAATATCGCGCAGCCCGTCATACAGCGCTGCGGTGGCCTCATGCGCCTGATCAGCGCGCACGATCTCCCAACGCTTTTCATCCCGCAGGGCTTTGGCGGCGCGTGCTTTCCCTTCATCCGTCGCTACGCCGTCCGCGCGCACCACGCCGGCGCGGCGCAACAGTCGAATGGTCAGAGGCTCATAAATCTGCTGCCCTTGCGCAAGGGCCAGCAAGCCCTGCCGGATATGCACCCGACGCTGGAACCGCAGATGACGCAGAACAGCTGCCAACACGCCCCGCACCGGTGCAAACAAGAGTGACAGCGCAAAGAACCCAAAGCTGACCAGAACGATGATCGGGCCGGTTGGCAGATTTGGTGCCGAGGCTGACAGCCCGGCCCCCAGATACCCCGCCAGACCCCCGGCCAAACCGGCCAGAAACACGACGCGATCAGACCGTTCCGTCCAGAACCTTGCCGTCACCGGCGGTATGATCAGCAGCGCAACGATCAAGATCAGGCCGACGATCTTAAGCCCGACCACGGTGACGGCCATCACCAAACCCATCATCGCCAAATCGATCCGATGCACTGGTAATCCGCGCGCGGCGGCATATTCGGGATCAAAGGCCACCATCGTCATCGGACGGCGGATGATCATGACCAGCACCAGCGTCGCAGCTCCTCCGATCGCGATGATCAAGGCATCCGCCCAAAGCATGCCCGCGGTCGAGCCCAGCAAGAATCCTTCCAGCCCGGCTTGCCGCCCAACGCCCATTATTTGAATCACGGTCAACAGGACCACACCAAACCCGAAGAACACCGAGAGAACCGCGCCGATTGCGGCATCTTCTGCCAACCGAGTATGGCGCGTCAGCCAGTTCATACACAGCAGACCAACCCACGCGGATATGGCCGAGCCCGCAAGCAAGCCGATCAGGTTTCGCCCATCCCCGCCAAGCGCCACCAGCACCATGAAGGCAAGGCAAACGCCCGGTAAGGTCGCATGGCTGATAGCATCGCTGACCAGCGCGCGTTTGCGCAGAAACAGGAACGTCCCCGTCACCCCCGCAGAGATTCCAAGCAACGTCGCACCAATGGCGACCAGCGTGGCGTTATAGCCAAGCTGCAGCGTCAGAGCTTCCCAAAGCATGATTATCCCAGCGCGCGCGAAATCTGATCGATTTGGGCGGTCGCGAGACGCCCGCCATAAGCGGATTGCAGTGTTTCGGCAGTAAAGGCCTGTGCCACCGGGCCTTCGGCCACTTTACGGGTGTTGATCAGGAACACATGGTCGAAATAGTCGGTGACCGTGGCCAGATCGTGATGGACCACAACAACGGTCTTGCCTGCTTGTTTCAACGATTTCAGCACGGCAATGATGGCCTTCTCGGTCGCGGCGTCGACCCCGGCAAAGGGCTCATCAAGCAGGTAAAGATCGGCATCCTGCGCCAGTGCGCGGGCCAGAAAGACCCTCTGTTGCTGACCACCGGAAAGCTGTCCGATCTGGCGATCCGCAAACTCTCGCATTCCGACCCGGTTCAGACAGTCCATGGCGCGCGCCTTGTGGCGGGCGCGCACGCGGCCCAGCAGTCCCAACTGGCGGGAAAGTCCCATCAGCACCACATCAATCACGCGCGTCGGGAAATCCCAATCCACGCTGGCACGCTGCGGCACATAGGCGATGCGCGCCCGCTGATCCTCAAGCGGTTGGCCAAACACGGTCACTTGACCCGACAGCGGTGACACAATCCCCAAAGCGGCCTTGAGCAAGGTCGATTTCCCGGCCCCGTTCGGCCCGATAATCGCTGTCATTGCTCCGGGCTGCACCGTCATATCTACTGAGAAGACGGCAGGCTTTTGACCGTATGAAACAGTCAGCCCACGAATGGCGAGAGGGCAGCGATCAATATCCTGCCCTTCTACGGAAATGCCTTGCACTGTGGCGAGTTCCAGCATCACTCAAAACCCCGCCGACAATTTGCCGTTCATGCCACGCTGAGGCACATCTGCACCCAGCGCCCCGGCAATCACGGTGATGTTGTGATCGAGCATCCCGATATAAGTGCCCTCATAGGTGCCTGGCTCACCCATGGCGTCAGAGAATAGCTCTCCACCAACGCCCACTTTATGGCCCTTGGCTGCAGCACCCTCGATCAGGGCACGCATGGAGCGGTCCGAGACCGAACTCTCGACAAACACGGCTTTCAATTGACGATCCACCAGAGTGTTCACCAGTTCGCCGATCCGGCTCAGACCCGCCTCGGACTGGGTCGAGATACCCTGAACGCCCAGCACCTCATAGCCATATTCAGCGCCGAAATAGCCAAATGCGTCATGGGCGGTCAGCAGCAAACGATTGTCTTCAGGGACAGAGGTCAGCATCTGTTCGCCATAAGCGCCCAGCGCATCGATCTCGGCCAGAAAAGCCTGCGTGTTGGCGGCAAAGATTTCAGCAGCTTCGGGACGGGCTTGGGTTAGCGCATCTTGCACCTCAAGCACCACGTCGCGCCACAGAACCGGGCTCATCCAGACATGCGGGTCATATTTGTCGGCATAATCGTCATGGGCACGCAGCTTAGCCTTATCGATCCCCTCAGCCACCGCGACAACGGTCTTCTTGCGACCCAGGTCTTCAAAGAAGCTTTCCATCTGTGCTTCGAGATAAAGACCGTGCCATAACACGAGATCGGCGCGGGTCATTGCCACGATATCACTGCGGGTCTGCCGATAGGCATGCGGATCGACGCCCGGACCCATAAGGCCTTTCACCTCAACCTGATCACCACCGACCTGACGGGTTGCGTCAGCAATCATGCCTGTGGTCGCGACCACTTTCAGCGGTGATTGGGCCATTACAGCAAGGGGCCACGCAAGCATGACGGCCAATACTGCAATAACTGTGTGACGAATCATGTCGGGCTCCGAACGGTTATCCTTCTTAGCTTAAATATGAGAACCATTCGCAACTAAGTCAATGCAAATGCGAATTACTCGCAAGAAAACGCTTATTTTGTCCATTTGGTCAAAAATTTACCAATCACAGCGCCGGCGCACCTTCCATTTCGCTACGACCCATGCGAATTTGACGCAAACCTCCAAAAGGATGGAAATATGGAAACGCAGAGCTCAGAAAGCCCCGTGCGCACCCCGCATCTGCCGCAGGTGACCGAACCCCGGAACCCGGGAATGGATCTGGATCTGGATTGGGTGCGCGCCGTGCAGGCCAATACATCGGCCATCGAACGCCGCGCAGCGACATTGCCGGGTCGGCGATCGGTGAAGAAGGACTATCAGGCCGCGTGGTTGCTGAAGGCGATAACAATGATCGACCTGACCACCCTGTCGGGTGATGATACGGTTGGCCGGGTGCGTCGTCTGTGCGCAAAGGCTCGTCAGCCTGTTGCGTCTTCAGTTCTGCAGGCGCTAGACATGCCGCCGATCACGACCGGAGCCGTTTGCGTCTATCATGACATGATCGAAACGGCGGTCGAAGCTTTGAAAGGCACCGGCATTCCGGTCGCGGCCGTTTCGACCGGCTTTCCGGCGGGTTTGTCCCCGTTCCACTTGCGCGTAGCCGAGATCGAAGAAAGCGTGAAAGCCGGCGCTGAAGAGATCGATATCGTTATCTCTCGCCGTCATGTGCTGTCTGGTAACTGGCAGGCGCTCTATGATGAGATGAAGGCCTTCCGCGTGGCTTGCGGCGAAGCCCACGTCAAAGCCATTCTGGCAACTGGAGAGCTGGGTAGCCTGCGCAATGTCGCCCGCGCCTCGCTGGTCTGCATGATGGCTGGGGCGGATTTCATCAAGACCTCGACCGGGAAAGAGAGCGTGAACGCCACCCTGCCCGTCTCGCTGGTGATGATCAGGGCTATCCGCGACTATTATGACCGCACAGGATACCGCGTCGGATATAAGCCTGCGGGCGGGATCTCGAAGGCCAAAGATGCGCTGGTTTACCTGTCGCTCATCAAAGACGAGTTGGGCGACCGCTGGCTGGAACCCGATCTGTTCCGCTTTGGCGCGTCATCGCTGCTGGGCGATATCGAGCGGCAGTTGGAACATTATGTCACTGGGGCATACTCGGCTGGATACAGACATTCGATGGGGTGACCCCCTGGAGACGTCTGGGCAGTGAGTATTTGGGAAAAGATGAAGTTATGACAGTCAAAGAAATCTTCGAAACCATGGAATATGGACCCGCCCCTGAAAGCGCTGCCGAGGCGTTGGCGTGGCTGGTGGATCAGGGCGACAAATTCGGACATTACATCAATGGGGCCTTTAACAAGCCGGGCAAGGGATTCGAGAGCCGTAATCCGGCAACCGGAGAGGTTCTGGCCAAGCTGACACAAGCCAAACAGGCTGATGTGGACGCTGCCGTTGCCGCCGCCCGCAAGGCGCAGCCAAAATGGGAAAAGCTGGGCGGTGCGGGTCGTGCACGGTATCTCTATGCCATCGCGCGGCTATTGCAGAAACATTCGCGCTTGTTTGCGGTGCTGGAAAGCATGGATAACGGCAAACCGATCCGCGAGTCTCGGGATATCGATATCCCACTGGCGCAACGGCATTTCTACTACCACGCGGGTATGGCGCAGTTGATGGAAAGCGAGTTGCCTGACGCGCAGGCCCTGGGGGTTTGCGGCCAGATCATCCCCTGGAATTTCCCGCTGCTGATGCTGGCGTGGAAGATCGCTCCGGCGCTGGCGATGGGCAATACAGTGGTTCTGAAACCAGCAGAGTACACCTCGCTGACCGCACTGCTGTTTGCAGATATCTGTTCGCAGGCCGGTTTGCCCAATGGCGTGGTCAACATTGTCACCGGGGACGGTGCGGTGGGCGAGATGATCGTGAACGCAGACGTGGACAAGATCGCCTTTACCGGCTCAACCGTTGTGGGACGGCGCATCCGTGAAGCGACGGCTGGATCGGGCAAGGAACTGACCTTGGAACTGGGTGGTAAGTCCGCCTATGTCGTATTCGACGACGCCGACATTGATTCAGCCATCGAAGGTCTGGTGGACGCGATCTGGTTCAATCAGGGTCAGGTCTGTTGTGCGGGGTCGCGTCTGCTGGTGCAGGAAGGCATCGCCGATTGTTTCCATGACAAACTGCGCGCCCGGATGGACGGTTTGCGTATCGGCAACCCATTGGACAAGTGCATCGACGTGGGCGCGGTCGTGGACCCGGTTCAATTGCAGACCATTAAGGGCATGGTCGAAAGCAACACGGTTGGGCATGTGCATCAGGCCGCGTGTGAGCTGCCCGAAAACGGCTGCTACTACCCGCCGACCCTGATCTCAGGTCTCGAAACCTCTGACCCTCTGATGCAGGAGGAAATATTTGGCCCGGTCCTTGTATCCTCGACCTTCCGCACTCCGGAAGAGGCGGTCGAACTGGCCAACAATACCCGCTACGGCCTGGCCGCAACGGTCTGGACCGAGAATGTGAACCTCGCGCTGGACATCGCGCCCAAGCTGGTCGCCGGGGTTGTGTGGGTGAACGCCACCAACCTATTCGACGCAGCCGCCGGGTTCGGCGGCGTGCGCGAGAGCGGCTTTGGCCGTGAAGGTGGATGGGAAGGACTGGCGGCCTATACCAAACCCAAGGGCAAGGCCAAACCGCTGGCAAAGGTCGAGGCAGCCATGGGCGAAGGTGCCCCGGTGGATCCGATTGACCGCACCGCCAAGATGTATGTTGGCGGTAAACAGGCACGGCCCGATGGCGGGTATTCGAAACCCGTCTGGGGCAAATCCGGCCTGTTGGGTCATGTGGGCCTTGCAAACCGCAAAGACGTCCGCAACGCGGTTGAGGCCGCGGCGGGGGCCAAGGGCTGGTCCAAGACCACCGGCCATTTGCGGGCGCAGATCCTGTACTATATCGGCGAAAACCTCTCGGCACGCGCGGCTGAATTCGCTGCCCGTATCGATGCTTTGACCGGCAAGAAGGACGGCGCGAAAGAGGTAGATGCCTCGATCCAGCGGCTGTTCACCGCAGCCGCCTGGGCCGACAAATATGACGGTCAGGTGCATGGCGTTCCGATCCGGGGCGTTGCGATTGCGATGAAAGAACCGGTGGGTGTCATCGGTGCGCTCTGCGCGGATGAGGTACCGCTGCTGGGTCTGGTCTCGGCCATGGCGCCTGCGATTGCGATGGGCAACCGGGTGGTGTTGGCGGCAAGCGAACCCTATCCGTTGGCTGCAACCGATTTCTACCAGATCTTAGAGACATCGGACGTTCCGGCAGGCGTGGTCAACATCCTGACCGGCAGCCACGCAGAACTGGCCAAACCACTGGCCTCGCATCTGAACGTGGATGCGGTCTGGTCCTTCTCGTCCACCGATCTGTCGCAAGAGATCGAGGCGGTATCAGCCGGGAACCTCAAGCGCACATGGGTCAATAACGCCACGGCATTTGATTGGAGCGTGGACCAATCCCGCCGCTTCCTGCAGGCTGCAACCGAAGTGAAAAACATCTGGGTGCCCTACGGCGAGTAGGGCTCCCCGCCAAGGGAGGCCTACATGAACTTTTCAGGAAAAACCGTCATCGTGATTGGCGGCACCAGCGGGATCAACCGGGGTATTGCCGAGGCTTTTGCAGCCTCGGGCGCTAAGTTGGCCGTCGCCAGCCGATCGCAGGAGAAGGTCGATGACACCGTCGCGACGCTCAAGGCAGCAGGCGCGCAGGACGCTATTGGTGCAGCGTTTGATGTACGCGATCCCGAAGCAGTGGCAGCGGGCCTGAAGCAGTTTCACGACGCATTCGGAAATTTCGACATTCTGATTTCGGGCGCGGCAGGCAACTTCCCGGCGCTCGCTGCTGAGATGTCGGTCAATGCGTTCAAAACCGTGATCGATATCGACCTGATGGGTACAATCCACGTAATGAAAGGGGCTTACCCCTATCTCAATCGACCCGGTGCCAGCATCATCAATATCTCTGCCCCGCAAGCCTATCTGCCGTACGAAGGGCAATCTCATGTCTGCGCAGCGAAGGCTGGCGTGGATCAGATCACCCGGACGCTATCGATGGAATGGGGCGTCGAAGGTATCCGCGTGAACTCGGTCGTGCCGGGCTTTATCGAAGGCACCGAAGGGGCCAGACGTCTCGCCCTCACACCGGATGCAGGAGAGGCCTTGCGCAAGGACGTGCCGCTTGGGCGTTGGGGCCAGCCGCAAGACGTGGCGAACGCCTGTCTGTTCCTCAGCTCGGACATGGCGAGCTATGTAAGCGGGACTGTTCTGGCGGTTGACGGAGCACTTTATCAGCGCGGATCAGGCAAGTTCGGTCAAATGATGGGGCAGATGCTGCGGGCGCAGGCAAAGGCTTAAACATAAACCCCGATAACATGTGAAGCTGTTCATATACATTGGACAGCCCGTCGATCAATTTGTACGCATAAGATTGCCTGGGTGGGCCAAAAGATGCTGACATTGCCGATCGACATGACGGACATGGCGCAGCTGATCGTGATGATCGGGGTGTTTGGTGCCGGGCTGTACATCCTCAACTATTTTTTGCTGCAAATGGGGATCGTTCGCGGGTCCGGCGTTTTATATCCCGTCTTGGTGATCATCGCCGCCAGTTGCGTTCTGATCAGCATGGCGGAAGAGTTCAATTTGGCGGGCGCGATCATTCAGCTTGCCTATATCGTGATCTCGGTTCTGGGCTTGCTGCGCGGGTATCTCTCGCACCACCTCGTGCGATTTTCAGCGCCCGAGAGGCAATTCGTGGCGAATTACCTCGAAACGCTCAAGCCGCATCATGCACGCAGGCTACTGAATACAGCAAAACTAACCACATACGAATCCGGTTACACTCTGATCGAAGAGGGCATCACGAGCGATTATTTGGCATATGTCCTGTCGGGCCGCACTACCATTTTCAAGAACGGTCAGGTGATCAACCAATGTGGCCCCGATCAGATACTGGGTGAGCTTACCTTCGGTATTGGGCTACCCGCAACAGCCACGGTGTGCGCCGATGAACCAACAACTTGTCTGGTCTTCGACAGCCAACGCCTAGCACGCCTGCTGCGCCGCAACAGGCAGATCGACGATGCCCTTAAAGCTGCGCATTTCCGACACGCGCGCCAGAAACTGCTCAGCAGCAACAATTATACAGTCAAAGCGCGCAACATGTCGGTTGCGGCCTGAGCGTTAGCCGCCCAGACCTTCGGGCTTCCCGACCACCGTAAAATGCAGACCTTCAGGATCAAGCAGTTCCGCCGCCACCCGGTTCACATCCTCCAGCGTCACCGCATTCACTTTGTCATTGCGGGTGGCGATATAGTCGATGGGCAGATCTTCCATTTGCATACCGACCATGATCCCTGCGATTTGGCCGTTGCCATCAAACCGCAGCGGGTAGGCCCCGGTCAGATAGGTTTTGGCATCATCCAACTCTTTCTGCGTCACACCTTCTGCTGCCGCGCGCGCCCATTCCTGCCGGATCACGTCAACTGCTTCTGCGATGCGGTCATTGGCGGATGAGACCGAGCCCAGATAGACCGAAGCCAGATCCTTGGGCACCAGATAGGTCGCAACGCCATAGGTCAGGCCGCGCTTCTCGCGCACTTCCTGCATCAGGCGGCTTTCAAACCCGCCACCACCCAGAATGTGGTTCAGGATAAAGGCCGCAAAGAAATCTGGATCGTCGCGATCAATGCCTTTTTGGCCAAACAGGGCCACCGATTGCGGCGTGTTGAAATCCACAACATTCACACCGCCGCCAATTGTGACCTCGGCCTTTTCGGGGATTGGCTTTCCGGTGTCCGGCAAATCTGCCAGCAACTTGTCCAACAGCGCTCCCAGTTCCTCGGCAGTGATGTCACCCACCGCGCCGACATACAGCCGATCTTTGGCAAACACATTGTTATAGGCCGTAACGATATCATCGCGGGTCAGGCTGGACACACTTTCGATTGTTCCTTTGCCGTCCGAAGCATAGGGATGATCCCCGTACGCCATTTCAGCAAAAATGCGCCCGGCGATATCATTTGGGTCAGTCTGATCCGACTTCAGCCCCGAAATCACCTGCGCGCGCACCCGGTCAACCGCATCCTGATCGAACCGTGGTTCGTGGATTGTGGTCTGCAAAAGATCAATCACGTCATCGCGGTTCTCGGTCAGAAACCGTGCAGAAATCGACACCGTATCGTCGGTTGCACGATAGCTGAACGACGCGGCAAGCGCTTCGAGTTCTCGCGCGTAAGCGCGTGCGTCCAGATCGCCTGCGCCTTCTTCGATCAGACCGCTCATCAGGTAGACCGCGCCGCGCTTTTCGGGATCATCCAGCGATGTCCCCCCGCGAAACCGCAGTTCCAGCGCCGTGAACGGGATGGAGTGATCCTCGACCAGCCAAGCGGTGATGCCCCCGGGGGATGTCACTTCTTTGATTTCGATCTCAGCCCAGGCGGGAAGCGCAATGATCAGCGCGATCAGCGGTGCAAATATCCGTTTCATTGCGTCACCTCATCGTCGCGCATCAGCCAGCCGGTTACGGATGATTCAGGTTGCAGCACCTCTCGGGCCGCGGCGATAATCTCTTCACCGGTGACAGCCTGCAGAATGTCTGGCCAGGCTTGCACGTCTTCGACCGTCAGCCCACTGGTCAACGCGCGACCATAGCGATTTCCGATACCGTCCACATTGTCGCGCGCATAGGTCTGAGACGCGCGCAGCTGCATCTTGATGCGCTCAAGATCCTCTTCATTCACACCTTCAGCAATGAAATCTGCGACAGACTGATCCATCGCGTCTTCTGCTTCCTGCAGTGAGACACCTTCGGCTGGCACAACAAGCAGATCAAAGGTCGTGTCATCCAGCGAGACGCCCCGGTAAAATGCGCCGGTATAGACCGCTTTCTGCTGCTCGAACTGCAGCTTTTCGTTCAGATACGAGGTCGTGCTTCCCCCCAGCAACTCTGCCAACAAGAACAAAGCCGCAGCTTTCTCCTGTTCACCGGGGTCGCGTTCCGGGGCCAGATAGCTGCGTTGCACATACGGCTGGGCAACACGGGCATCTTTGAAGGTCAGACGGCGTTCGGCGGTCTGCGGCGGTTCTTGCGAGCGCACCCGTTCCGGCAAATCCGGATTTGCGGGGATGACGCCATAATACTGATCAGCCAGCGCCTTGACCTCATCCGGATCAACATCGCCGGTCACGACCAGGATGGCGTTATTGGGCGCGTAATGCGTCTGATAAAAGGACAGTGCATCGTCCAAATCCAGCGTCTCCATCTCGTGACGCCAACCGATAATCGGTACTCCGTAACGGTGGTTCAGATACTGCGCTGCATTCATTTGCTCACCGAACAGCGCTCGCGGGTTATTCTCGGTGCGCTGATTGCGTTCTTCCAATATCACGTCGCGCTCGGTCAGAATGTCGTTCTCGGTCAGGCGGATGTTGCGCATGCGATCCGCTTCCATCCGCATCATCAGCTCAAGCCGATCGGCCGCAACACGCTGGAAATAGGCGGTGTAATCGTAAGAGGTGAACGCATTATCATTGCCGCCATTGGCCGCAACGGTGGCCGACAGCTCACCTGCTTCCATCGTATCAGTAGCCTTGAACAGCAGGTGCTCCAGAAAATGCGCCACGCCAGAGGATCCAATCGGCTCGTCAGCGGACCCGGCCCGATACCAGACCATGTGCTGCACCACGGGCGCGCGGTGATCTTCAACCACCACGACATCCATTCCGTTGTCGAGCGTGAATGTGGTGACCGCCTCGTGCCCCTCTTTCGCGAACAAGGGGGTAGCGGCGATCAGGGCAGCCGACAGTGCCAGGGCCCGAACCATGGGGCATCCTCCGTTTCGTTTCTGGTATTCAAACTACGGTGGTGGTGCCTGGGTTCAAGGTCAATGACGGAAAGTTAAGAAGAATTCATTCAAGCGGAGGAGCCGAAGGTGTTTCGATCCCACGTTGACGTGCGGCTTCGTTTACGCTGTTCGCGTCGATGGCCTCGCGATCATAAACCTGCGCATATCGGTCAACCGGAAACAGGCGCAAGCGGGTCCAACGGCCACGTCTCTTGCGGAATGCCTCATCCTCTTCGGCTGTAACCTGACGCGTATTGGCCGGAACACCATACCGGCTTGAGGCTGTCACAAGCGCCGCATCGCTAGTCGGAATGGCTGTATTCGGGTTCAGCGCTGCTTCACTACCACCCAATGCTACAACCGCATCCGCCTTGGGGTTGGGATCGGTCAGATTGGCACCACCCGGCGTGGGCGCTGGCAAAAAAGCATAGTCTTTGGGCTGGGTCAGCGGCTTGACCGGCAGAACCGAGAACTCGTCCGGCCCCGCCCCTGGCGGTTCGAGATTGCGCAAGCCGATATCGGAACAGCCCGCGACGGCAGCGGCGAGCGTCAGAACAAGAATGGCGCGTGGCATACGCATCAGTGTCTCCAGCCAGTTTCAGGCGCTTTTATCGCATATCACCCGGCAGGTCACGAGGGCTTTTTGCCATCGAACAAAACCAGCCCCAACGCGCCTGCGAATATGAAAACATCGGCCAGATTGAACACAAACGGGTTGTTGATGCCGCAGCATGACATGTTCAAAAAATCGAGAACATAGCCATAAAGCACACGATCCACGACATTTCCAAGCGCCCCGCCAATCAGCAAACCGCCGCAGAACAGCTGGAACTTTGTAGGTGCGATTCGCGTCAGCCAAATCAGAACACCCAGACAAATCGCCAGCGAAATGCCAATCAACACCCAGCGTGCCGTGTCACTGTCACCCTGAAACAAACCAAAGTTGATGCCGCGATTCTCGCCGTATTTGAACACCAGAAGCGGCGGCAGCACGTCGACATTGCCTTGCGCAACACGCAGGACGTGAACGACCAGATATTTGCTGATCTGGTCGATCAGAAACGCCGCCAGACCGGCCCAGAGAAGAAGCGGGCTGCGCATCAGTGACGGAAGTGGCGCATGCCGGTGAAGACCATCGCCAGACCGGCCTCGTCCGCCGCTGCGATCACCTCATCATCGCGCATCGAGCCGCCGGGCTGAATGACGCAGGTCGCGCCTGCTTCAGCGGCTTCCATCAAACCATCGGGGAAGGGGAAAAACGCATCCGACGCTACGGCCGAACCGATGGTCAGCGGCTGAGGCAGCCCCAGCGCATCAGCCATACGCTCGGCTTTCTTGGCCGCAATCAGCGCCGAGTCGACGCGGCTCATCTGCCCCGCGCCTACACCAACGGTCGCGCCGTCTTTGACATAGACAATAGCGTTGGATTTCACGTGCTTCGCCACTTTCCACGCAAACAGCAGGTCGCGCATCTGTTCATCAGTCGGGGCCTTCTTGGTGACGACCTTGAGGTCATCCATACCGACAAACCCGTTATCTTTATCCTGCACCAGCAGCCCGCCTGCCACCTGACGCACGGTTTTTCCGCCTGCGGTCACATCCGGCAGAGCCTCAGTAGTCAGCAAACGCAAGTTCTTTTTGGCCGCAAAGATTGCCTTGGCCTCATCCGACGCGCCGGGGGCAATCACTACCTCAGTGAAAATCCCCGTGATCTCTTGCGCGGTTTCCGCATCCAACGGCTGGTTTAAGGCGACGATCCCGCCAAAGGCCGAGGTGCGGTCACAATCGAAGGCTGACCTATAGGCCTCGATCAATGTCTCGCCTTTGGCGACACCACACGGGTTGGCGTGCTTGATGATCGCGCAGGCCGCACCTTCGGATGGGTCGAACTCTGCGACCAGCTCAAACGCCGCGTCGGTGTCATTGATATTGTTATAGCTCAGTTCCTTGCCCTGATGCTGCACAGCGGTCGCAACGCCAGGACGGTTCGTTCCATCCGTATAAAATGCCGCCTGCTGATGGCTGTTCTCGCCATAGCGGAGGGTCTGTTTCAGCTCACCCGCAAAAGCGCGACGGCGCGGAGCCTCAGCGGCCAGAGCATCTGCCATCCAGTTCGACACAGCAGTGTCGTAAGCGGCAGTCCGGGCATAAGCCGTCTGTGCCAGTTTCTGGCGGAAGGCATAAGAGGTCTGACCGTCATTTGCCGCCAATTCGGCCAGCAGGGCGTCATAGTCCTGAACGTCCACAACCACATTCACGAAAGCATGGTTTTTCGAGGCTGCACGGATCATTGCAGGTCCGCCGATATCGATATTCTCGACGCACTCTTCATAGTCAGCGCCTTTCGCCACGGTCGCCTCGAACGGGTAGAGGTTCACAACCAGCAGGTCGATTGCGCCGATGCCATGTTCGGTCATTGCGGCCACGTGTGTGTCGTTGTCTCGCAGGGCCAACAGCCCGCCATGCACCATCGGATGAAGCGTCTTAACTCGGCCATCCATCATTTCGGGAAAGCCCGTGACCTCACTGACATCCTTCACATCCAACCCGGCATCGCGCAGCGCCTTTGCGGTGCCACCGGTTGAAAGCAGTTCAACCCCGCGGTCTGACAGTGCCTTGCCCAGCTCGATCAGCCCGGTCTTGTCGGAAACAGAAAGCAACGCGCGGCGCACGGGGTGAAGGTCGGTCATGGGTCCAAAGATCCTTTTGGCGTCAGTCGAAAACGGGCTCGTCCCGATGTGTATCCCGCACGGCATAGGCTGTATCCTGAGCCTTGCTGAGCGTCCACCGGGTGCGCGTCGCATACTCCATTGCGCGGCCAGATAGAACGATCTGTTTTGTCGCGCGTGGCTTTAATCGGCCTTTTTCCAGATAAACGCTTGGTTCAACTGACAACTTTCCAACGCCATCATGACGGAAAACCCATATCTCACCGCTTTTGAGCGCCATCGACACCGCCGCGCCGCCCAAATCCAATGCCGCATCAACGTCAGGATGCAGGTGAAACCGGATGTCAAAAGCGATCCCTTTCAGGCCCGCCCCGTCCATGGCTCGATCAAATTGCCGTTTGGCCTTGTCGGTTGCGGTCAGCAGAATATCCTCGCCGATCAACTCACGCCCATCAAATCGCAGCTCCAGCGTGCGGGCATGGGTCAAGCCGAACACTTTGGCATAGCCATCATGGCCGACCATGAACCGGGTGCCTTCAAACGCATCTTCGAAATCCACCGGCACGTGCTGAGGACCAGCGACCAGCGCCTCTTGCGACGACCCCTTGGCCGTTTCGGCAAGTCGAGCACTGGAATAGCCGTCGACGCACAGGGTCGAATGCGACGGGGTCGCGCGACCAGCCCTGCGCCAGTCTTGCCCGAAACTGCCGCCTGAGCCGCAATTCACGATCAGTGGACGACGGCCCGAGGTCAGTTCAAAGGCAAGGGACGAGGCATGGGCATTGTAGGACGCAGCACCTTTCGGTGGCGCACTGGCATCTACCAGAACCGTGGTGCGTGAGGCCGCCAGACGCGCATACCCCATCGACAGATCCGAATGCTGCTGCGGTTTGACCCCGCTTTGCGCAAGCGCCTGATCCAATCGCCCTTCCAGCCCGCGCCCACCGCCATGAAACCGCGCCAGCGCCCCATCCGCATGGCGTAGATTACGCAGGGTCGGTGCGATGCGCTTGATCGCCTCGGTCTGCGACGCAGGCG
This sequence comes from Ruegeria sp. BA2, assembly GCF_056539605.1. NCBI lineage: Bacteria > Pseudomonadati > Pseudomonadota > Alphaproteobacteria > Rhodobacterales > Roseobacteraceae > Ruegeria > Ruegeria sp. BA2. Next base: position 28,034 of record NZ_JBQFVE010000010.1, read on the forward strand.
TACCCCGGCCCACTTCACTCAGTGCGGCCGAGGTCCAGGACAGCAGCGTAAACACCTCAAGCAATTCCTCGGGGTTGCGCGTGGGAATTCCCCCTTCGGCATCGATCTGGCGCTCACATTCGCGCGCCAGCGCGCGCAGGGCGGGGTCCGCCATCTGTTCCAGCCCCTCCAGCGCCAGACCGGCCTGCACCAGCCCGGCCAAGGCCTCGAATCTCGGCAATCCCGGGGTTGCCGCCGTCCAGCGTTTGGACAAAAACCAGGTCTGCTGCGATAGCGATCGAAAGAACGCCCGGCTTTGCGCCTCATCGACGCCGCGCAACAGGAAAAGCGCGTGATTGATCCAGCGTATGATCCGACGTCCGGTCAGGTCCGGCGCCCAACCCGGTCCTTTGCCGCGCCCATGGGCATCAATCCATCCCCAGACCCAGCGCTGTGCTTTTTCCCGCGCTCGCATATCACCCACGGCCGCCAGATCGTCCAGCCAGACAAAACCATGGCGCTCATCATCGAAATCCAGACTTGGCGCGACCACATCCCAGAGGTCGGTATCATCCGCCTCGACCAGATACCCGGCGAACAGCAGGTTTCCCGCCACCAGTTGCCGCCCACGGGCAAAAGACCCGACCGTACGGGGTTCGGGCTGACCGACGAATCCTGAGACCGCCTTTCGCCGTTGGCTCAGGCGCGCATAAAGACGGTTCTGAAACCGCGTCCAGCGATTGGCCATTGTGTCCGAGTTTGACATGACGCTTGCGACTCTGCCCCTTGCGCTCTGCGGGCGCTTGAGCACACGATAGACCGGTCCGCGCGTCAAGTCATCGAAAAGCGTCGCGTCAGGCGGATTTGTTCAGACAAGCGATATAGAATCCGTCCATACCGCCCCAATCCGGCCAGTAATCGGGCCGCAGGCGCAAGCCGCCCTCTTCCGTGATCCAACTTGGCTCGACGCCCGCTATGTCAAGCGCAGCACGGTCCACTTGCATATCCGGGAGCTGATCCAGCGCCTCTTCGATCTGCACTTCACCCTCGTCCGGCAACAGTGAGCAAGTGCAATAGACCAGACGCCCACCAGGTTTCAGCAAAGACCATGCATGGGCCAGCATGCGCGCCTGCAACTCGATCAACCCGCCGAATTCCGAGCCGTCCTTGGCGAAAGGCAAATCCGGATGGCGGCGAATCGTGCCCGTTGCCGAACAGGGCGCATCCAGCAGGATCGCGTCATATTGGCCTTGATGGTCCAATGCGTCGCCGACGATGACCTCTGCCTTAAGACCTGTCCGCTTCAGGTTTTCCCGCACCCGCTCCAACCGCGACTCAGAGACATCCAGCGCCGTGACCTCTGCCCCTGCCGCAGACAATTGCAATGTCTTGCCCCCGGGCGCAGCGCAAAGGTCCAGCACCTTTTCCCCGGGTTTTGGGACCAGCACGCGCACAGGCAAGGCCGCCGCCGCATCCTGAACCCACCAGTTTCCGTCCGTATACCCCGGTAACGCCGACACCTGCCCCGCATCCTGCAGCCGAATCGAGCCAGTGGGCAGGGCTTCTCCACCAGGCACCTCAGCGCCCGGTTTCAACGTCACATCCAAAGGCGCACCGCTGAAATGTGCCTGCTCCATGCTTTTTACCGCGTCATCGCCCCACGCCATGATCAGCGGGTCGCGCAGCCATTCGGGCAGGCGGGGCACACGCATTTTAGGCCAAGCTTCCGGTCCGTCAGCGGCAATCTTGCGCAGGACCGCGTTCACCAGCCCCTTAAGACGACCATGCTTGCGTGAACGACCCACGATCTCGACCATCGAATTGACCACACCATGCGCAGCTTCGCCCTGACACAGCTCAACCGTGCCCAGCCTTAGCGCATTATGCACGGTCAGCGCAGGCGTCTGCCGCAGGTGATCGGCAAGCAACCGGTCCGCACGTTCCAGCCCGCGCAGGGTTTCGATCGTCAGCCGTTGCGCACGCGCGCGATCCTCAGGGGCCAAGCGATCAAGTGCACCCGCTGCCAGACATTCGGGCAACAACCGCCCTTCACCCAATATCTGATCCAACAGATAAATGGCGCTGCGGCGCGCGGCGGTTGCGGAATTTGACATGATGCTGAGTGCCCTTCGTGACCTTTGCCCGCATTGCTTTGAGCGGACGAGGGCGTATATCAAGGCCCTGCACGGAAAGGAACCCGATGTCATGAGTGTCGAGCGCAAAGACCTGCCCCCCGCCGCCCAGCGCGCCCTTGCCGAAGCCGAAGAACGCCGAAAGAAGGCCGAGGCTGAGGCAGAAGCGCGCCCCAAAGAATTGGGCGGGCGTGACGGCCCCGATCCCGCCCGCTATGGCGATTGGGAGAAAAAAGGCATCGCCATCGATTTCTGATCAGCCGCGCAGTGCTTGCAGGAAGTCATCGACCAAAGCGCGCTGTCGTTTTGAACGCACCCGGTCCTCGGGCCATGTCAGCCAGTATCCATCCTTTGTCGCAAGCTCGGGCAGATCCAGTCTGCGCAGCTGGCCAGCCTCCAAGCTGCCCGCAGCCAGCGGGAGCGACCCCAACGCGATCCCCATCCCCTGCCGCGCCGCCGAGATGGCGTGACCGACAGAATCGAAACTGATACGGCCTACTGGCAACTCATTGATCCCCGCAATCTGTGCCCAGTCTTGCCAGCCCGGGCGCTCGCCTCGCAGATCGATCAGCGGCGCGCCCCATTCAACGCCCGGGGCTGCAATAGGTGCCAGCACTTCAGATGCGATAAGTTTGGCCTTTCGGCCCGGCCAGACACCGCGGCCATAGCGGATTTGCAGCCATGTCCGCTCTTCTTCAAGCGAGGCGCGGCGCGTCATGGAATCGGTCATGATGCGCACCTTGGGTTGCATCTTTAGAAACGCAGGCAAAGCGGGCAGAACCAGCGCATGGATATGTGACGAAAGCCCCGCGACTCGAAGCTCACGCGGAGATTTACCAAACAGATCCTCGGTATTGCGCTCCAATGCCTGCAAGCTGTCTTGTACCAAAGGCAGATAGCTTTCACCCTCGATCGTCAGTGACACGCCCCGCGCCTCGCGCACAAAGAGCGACCTGCCCAGCCACGCCTCAAGATTGCCTATCCGCTGGCTGACAGCCGCCTGAGTCAGCCCAAACTCGCGGGCCGCAGCTGAGAACCCACCCAATCGCCCAGCAGCCTCGAACACGCGCAGCCAATCCAGTGGCGGCAGGCCGACCTTTTTCTTGGCCATAAGATTTTCCAAGCCTCAGCAGAAATAAGGATTAATTGTGGTAATGCCACAAAGCCCGTATCTGCTCAAGCAAAGCCCGCGCTGAACAGGAGTTTCCCCATGCTGCGCTCTGCCACCTATGACCCGTCGATCGTTACTGTCGAATTTGCCAACGGCACCCAAGCCCGCTTTCATGCCATCTGGCTGCGCGACAACGCGCTGGACCCCGAGACCCGCGCGCCCGGCAACGGTCAGCGGCTGATCACAATTGGCGATATCCCTGCCGATGTGTCGATCAGCGCAGCAGAGGTCGAGGGCGGTGATCTGCGCATTACCCTCCAGCCAGAAGGCAAAACCGTGACCTTTCCAGCCAACTGGTTGGCCGAACACATCTATGACCGGAACCACGATCAAAAGCTTGGTCGCGTCGCAGCGGGCATCACAACCTGGGAACGCGGCATCGATGCGCCCAGCGGCGACTGGAGCGACGTGCATGCCAATCCTGCGGCCAAGCGCGACTGGCTGGCCGCAGTGGCCGAATACGGCTTTGCCAAACTGACGGGCGGCCCCACCGAGCCTGAATCGCTGCTAAAAGTGGCGGATTTGTTCGGCTATGTGCGCGAGACCAATTATGGCCCCTATTTCGAGGTCCGGACTGAGGTGAACCCAACCAACCTCGCCTATACCGGTCTGGGTCTGCAGGCCCACACCGACAACCCCTACCGCGACCCGGTGCCAACGCTGCAGATCCTCTATTGCCTTGAGAATTCCGCCGAAGGTGGGGATTCCATCGTCGTCGACGGATTCCGCGCGGCGGAACGTCTGCGCGATCAGAACCCCGAGGGCTTCGCGTTGCTGGCAGGCTATCCGGCGCGGTTCGAGTTCAAGGGCTCTGACGGCGTCTGCCTGCAAGCGCGCCGGCCCATGATCGAGCTGTCTCCAGACGGTGAATTGATCGGCGTCCGCTTCAACAACCGCTCATCCGCCCCGTTCGTGGATGTGCCGTTCGACAAGATGGAGGCCTATTACGCCGCCTATCGTCAGCTGGGCGAAATCATCGACGATCCTGCGATGGGCGTGTCGTTCAAGCTGGAACCGGGCGAAAGCTTTATCGTCGACAACACCCGCGTCCTGCATGCCCGGCTTGGCTACTCCGGCGCAGGCTCGCGCTGGTTGCAGGGATGTTATGCTGACAAGGATGGTCTTCTGTCCACCCTGGCGGCGATGCAAATGACACAGCCGGAGGCCGCGGAATGAAACCCGATTTCACGACCCTGAACCGGGACAATATCGTGGCTTTCATCGGTGATATCTTCGATCGTCGAGGGGACGAGGAGTATCTAGGCGAACCCGTCACGATGGCCCAACACATGCTGCAAGGCGCAACAATTGCCGAGCAGAACGGGATGCCGGAAGAAATCATCGTCGGCGCGCTGTTGCATGATATCGGTCACTTCACCTCGGAATTCGGCACCTATCATCCGGATGACACCGAAGACCGCCATCACGAGGATGCGGGTGCCGAGGTGCTGGAGCAATTTTTCCCATCGGTCATCACCGATTGCTGCCGGTATCATGTGGCGGCAAAACGCTACCTTTGCGCCACCAAGCCGGACTATTTCAATCGTCTATCCGCCGCTTCCGTCCATACACTTGAATTGCAAGGCGGTCCGATGACTACCGATGAGGTCGCCGCGTTCGAAGCCAATCCCAATCTGAAGGAGATCATTCAGGTCAGGTATCTGGACGAGGCAGGAAAGCGCGCCGATATGGAGACACCCGATTTCTCTCACTTTGCCCCGATGGTGCAGCGGATGGTCGACAAGCACCTTGTCGCTGGGTGAGTGGCCACACGCGGCAAGATTCAGAATTCCTTAACCCTTCGCGCAAAGTTCTGAGATACTGTTCCCGAGAGCATCAATCGCAATCGGGAGAGTTCTGATGAGACTAAGCCGACGCAAAGCCGTTCAGCTCGGGTCCGCCGCCGCGGCGGGAACGCTGATGCCTCGATTGGTTTCGGCACAGAACTCAGGGTTTGAAAGCGCGTTCGACAGCACACTCACACGGCTGCGCGCAGCCTTCACGGATCTGGGCTTTGCCGAAAGTCAGCCCCTGCCGATCGTCACCGGAAATGCTGACTACAATGGCGGGCTCAGGCACGATTTCGACCAATCCGTGCTGCCGGTAAATGCGTTTATCGTGCAACCTCTGGCACGCGTCGGTGATGTCGCGGAGAAAACTCGCCTTGATGTTCTGCCCTTGTTTCACGAGGTCGGTTGCCATCCGGGCGGAGCGGTTAGTGGTCAGGACACAACCCAACTGATGCTGCGCCTTCTGACCGAGGCATTTGGCCTCGACCTCAGACGCATCGCCTTTGTCAGCGTCCCACAGGCAGATGAGATGCGCCCGGTGCTGGATGCGATGGACTTGCCCTTTGCGGAAAAGGTCCTGCTACGCGACGAGGCCGAGGCGCTGGCCGCGCGCGACGCCTCGGGCTTTTTCTTTCCTGACCCGTTTGGCGAGGATTATCTGGTGACGATGGGCGTCTATTATCGCATGGGCGATGAGGACGCCCCGGCACCTACAGCCTATCCCCCATCCGCCAATTGGACCGAGATCGGAGAGATCATCATTGGCGGCGAAGCGGCACCCTTGGGCATTTCCATCGGGGCCGAGCGGCTGACCTATGCGCTGACAGGCCAGTTCCCAACATGGGATGAACGGCTGGACGCTCTGTTTGCGCAGGTCAGTCACGACGGCGCGGAGCCGCCTGGATTGGCTGCGTTCCGGTAAACTCTAAAGCCCCAGAACATCCACCATATCATATTGACCGGGTGCTTTGCCCTGCCCCCAAAGTGCTGCTTTCAGCGCCCCACGCGCAAAGATCGCGCGATCGGTTGCCAGATGGCGCAACACGATACGCTCACCGGGCGCGGCGAACAGAACGTCGTGTTCGCCCACGATATCTCCACCGCGAATGGCGTGGAAACCAATGTCACCGCGTTTACGTGCGCCGGTGATGCCGTCGCGGCCCCGGTCAGCTACGTCTGCCAGCTTGACCCCGCGCCCCTCGGCGGCGGCCTCGCCCAGCATCAGCGCTGTGCCCGACGGGGCATCGACCTTGTGGTGGTGGTGGCCTTCGATCACTTCGATATCGAAATCCTCATCCAGCGCGGCGGCAACCTTCTTGGTCAACTGCACAAGCAGATTCACGCCAAGGCTCATGTTACCCGCCCGCACAATCACCGCATGACGTGCGGCGGGCTCCAGCGCGGCGATCTGTTCATCGCTCATGCCTGTGGTGCCGATCACATGAACGCAGCGCGCCTGCGCTGCAAGTGCCGCAAACTCCAGCGTGGCCTCTGGCGCGGTGAAATCGATCACCGCCTGCGCCTGTGCAAACGCCTCAAGCGGGTCGTCGGTCACATTCACACCCAGTGCCTGCCCGCCCATCGCCTCGCCGACGTCCTGACCGATCCAGTCATGGCCCTTACGCTCGACCACCCCAACCAGACGCGCCTGATCGCTGTCCGTTACGGTCTTGATCAGCATCTGCCCCATACGGCCCGAAGCCCCTGTGATGACGATCCCCGGAATATGGGTCATTGCTTTGTTCCCTTGTTGCAGTCGGCTCAAAGCCTCCTACCCCGTTCGCACCCGCTTGGCAAAGCCCCGCTTTGCGCTTAGATCGAGGTTTATGGCAAAGAACAAATTCCACGATGGCCCCGGCCCGTCCCAACGACAGCTGCGCGTCGGCGAACTGATCCGTCGCACCCTGTCCGAAGTTCTGGCACGCGGAGATGTCCACGACCCCGACTTGAACCGCATGTCGATCACCGTGGGTGAGGTGCGCACCTCGCCCGATCTGAAGATCGCCACCGCCTATGTGCTGCCCCTAGGCGGTAAGGGGCAGGAGGATGTAATCGATCTGCTGGCCCGCAATAAGGGAGAGCTGCGGCGTGTGATCGGCAAAAAGCTTAACCTGAAATTCTCGCCCGACCTGCGGTTCCGTCTGGACGACACGTTCGACCGTCTTGACGATACCCGTCGCATGTTCGAACAGGACGCGGTGCGCCGCGATCTGGACGAGTGATCCGCACGCTTGTCACGCTGGGCGCGGTTCTGTGGGCTGCGCAAGCCGCCGCAGTCACCTGCGAGAAGCTGACCCATGAGGATAAGCGCTATACCATTTGCGAGGTGGATGCCTCGGAAGATTTGCGCCTGTTTCTGAACGACGAAAATGGCGATCTGCTGGGCCATTTTTCGTCGGTGAACGAGGCGCTGGAGCCGCAGGGCAAGCGGCTTGCTTTTGCGATGAACGCGGGGATGTACCATGACGACCGCGCGCCCGTTGGCCATTATGTCGAAGACGGGCAGGAACAGATGCGCGTGATTCCGAATGCTGGGCCGGGCAACTTCGGCCTGCTACCCAATGGCGTGTTCTGTATTCGTGAAACCCGCGCAGATGTGTTTGAGACTTTGGAATTCGTCGAGCAGGCACCCCAGTGCCGCTTTGCCACGCAATCCGGCCCCATGTTGGTGATCGAAGGCGAGTTGCATCCGCGCTTTCTGCCCGATTCAACCTCGCGCTATATACGTAACGGGGTGGGTACCAGCGCTGATGGCGCGCGAGCGGTGTTTGCCATCTCCGAAGACTCGGTGACATTCCACGAATTCGGCAGGTTGTTCCGCGATGTGCTTGAGATGCCAAATGCGCTGTTTCTCGATGGCAATATCTCGCGCATGTACGAACGCGCCAGCAACCGATCAGATATCGGGTTTTCGCTGGGTCCCATCGTGGGCGTTGTTGAGGACGTACCGGCAAATTGACAGCGGCTGGGCGATCCGCTAACTCGCGCGCCTCGATAAGATTCAGGATGTAAAATGGGACGCAAACGCAAGGGCCGCGACATTTCAGGCTGGCTGGTGGTGGACAAGCCCGCGGGTATGACCTCGACTGCGGTGGTCAACAAAGTGCGTTGGGCGATGGACGCCAAGAAAGCAGGCCATGCGGGCACGCTGGACCCCGAAGCAACTGGCGTTTTGGCCGTGGCTTTAGGTGAGGCGACCAAGACCGTTCCCTATATCACCGACGCGCTGAAGGCCTACACCTTCACCGTGCGTCTGGGTCAAGCCACCAACACCGACGATGCCGAGGGCGAGGTGATCGCAAAAAGCAATGCGCGCCCTTCAGATGACGATATCAAACAGGCGTTGGGCCCGTTTCTGGGTGAGATCATGCAGGTCCCACCTAAGTTTTCCGCTGTCAAAATCGACGGCCAGCGCGCGTATAAATTAGCCCGCGATGGCGAGGAAGTTGAACTGTCTGCCCGCCCCTTGTGGGTCGAGGAACTGATCCTCGTCGACCGACCCGACGATGACCATGTCGTACTGGAGATGACCTGCGGCAAAGGCGGCTATGTCCGTTCCATTGCGCGCGATCTGGGTAAGGCGCTTGGCTGTCACGGTCATGTCAAAGAACTCCGGCGTATTTGGTCTGGCCCGTTCGAAGCCGAAGACGGGCTGAGCATCGAACAGATCGACGAGATGGCAAAAACCACTGCGTTGGACGACCATCTGCATCCGCTGGAAACCGGCCTGTCGGACCTGCCAGAATTAAAGTGCACCCCCGAAGGCGCCACGCGTCTGCGCAACGGCAACCCGGGCATGGTGCTGGCGTCCGACGTGGAATACGGCGACGAGGCCTGGGCCTCGCTGGACGGCAAGGCAGTGGCCGTGGGAATTTATAAGTCGGGCGAATTGCACCCAAGCCGCGTCTTTGTCGCCACTTGATGTCGGCTCAGGCAGCAGCCCGCAATTTTTGACCCAGCCGAAGTATCTCGGAAACCAGAAGCTCTAGGTCCTGCTTTTGCGTGCGGTGATTATTGACAGCAACCCGCAGGCAATGTGCACCATGAACTGTGGTGTCAGACAAAACCGCTGTGCCTTCTTCCTGCAGGCACAACATGATTTCTGAGTTTATTGCACGCAGAGTTTCGGGGTTTAGCCCGCCCGGATCATAGCGGAAACAGACGATGTTGATGTTGGTCGGAAACATCAGCGTTAGGTCATTCTCAGCTTCGATCAGTGACGTGAGATAGTGCGCCTTCTCGATATCCTGATCGATCAGCCTGCCGAATTTCTGAACGCCGTGTTCCCTCAATGACATCCAAACTTTCAGGGCTCGAAAACCGCGTGATGTCTGAATACCGTAATCGTGCAAGAAGGCCGCGCCCGCGACACCACGGGTCTGCGGCTTGAGATATTCCGGGGTCAGGGTAAATGTCGCGTGATGGGCATCATGGTTCCGCACGAGAGCACAGCCCACTTCGAACGGGGCATGCAGCCATTTATGTGGGTCAAGCGCGACGGAATCTGCGCGCTCAATACCGGACACGCGCCAACTGTTGTCATGGGCGATTGCAATCAACGCACCGATACAACCATCGACATGGAACCAAAGACCCTCGTTTCGGCAAAAATCCGCGATCGCAGACAGGTCATCAATGGCACCGGTGTTCACGGTCCCGGCAGTGGCAATCACACAGGCGGGGTTAAGGCCATCTGCGCGATCCTGCGCGACCAAGCGGGCAAGCGCCTCAAGGTCCATGGTCAGATCGTTCCGTGTAGGAACACGCCGCAGCGCTTTGTTGCCGAGACCCAGTGTTTCGAGCGACTTTTGATGGCAGCTGTGCATCTGATCCGATCCGTAATACCGCATCGGCTTTTCCATGGCGGCAACACCCTCTTCGCGCATGTCGATGCCGGATTTCACGTTACGGGCCACCGTCAGCCCGATCATGTTGGCCACACTGCCACCGCTTACCAATGTTCCGCTGGCCCCGTCCGGCAATCCGATCATTTCGCGCAGCCAGTCGACGACTTGCCGGTCGATCAAGGCAGCCGCATGGTTTCCGCCCCCTAAGTTCGACCCCTGCACCGCCGCCAGAAAGTCGGCCATCGCGCCTGTGAAGTTGCTCGCGCCCATATACCAGCCCCAAAACCGGGGATGAATATTGCCCATCGGATATTGCATGACCTGAGATTGAACATCATCCATCACATCAGCCAGCGGCATACCCTGCTGAGGTGCGGGTGTTTCAAAACCGCTGCGTATCGCATCTGGCATATCCTGCCAGATTGGCCGATCACGCACGTCGCGGGTATGATCCAACGCCATATCCAACATCTCATGCGCCAAATTTCGGGTCTGTTCCCAATCTGCCGGATCCAGTGTTTCAAATGTCATATCTTACCCCCCAAGAAAATGTCGATCAAATGACGGCAGGTATAGCACAAGTTAAGGATCACGGCATCGCCCCTTGTAAACTTGCTAAATTCCGGCCAAACCCGGCTGCATGATCACCCGTACTCACACAAAGGGCGATGCCCCCTCGACCGCTGTCTATTCGGACTGCGAGAACTATCGCTATAGCCTGACGCGTGTGTGGGACGAGAGTGGGCGCAAGGCGCTGTTTGTGATGCTGAATCCGTCGACTGCGACCGAGGTTCAGAACGATCCCACGGTGGAGCGTTGCGAACGCCGCGCGCGGGCGCTGGGATTCGGTGCTTTTCAGGTCACCAACATCTTTGCCTGGCGCGATACCGACCCCCGCAAGATGCGCGCTGCCGCTGATCCGGTGGGTTCTGAGAATGACCGGGCGATCTTGGATGGCGTACAATGGGCCGATCAGGTCATCGCTGCCTGGGGCACCCATGGCGCGCATCTGGATCGTGGCTCCGCCGTTGAATCTCTGCTGCGGGATACCGGTCAGCCATTGTTCCATCTTGGGCTGACCAAGGGCGGGCACCCGAAACACCCGCTTTATATCGCCTACACCCAGCAGCCGGAACCGTGGTGACAAAGGGTTAACCACGCCTGCAACTTGGCTTTGACCAACCTCTTGATTGCATGAGATGTTTTACACTCGGAGCCAATGTGCTTGCGGAGGGTAATCATGTTTCTGATCGGCTTGTTCGGAATGGCGGCCATGGGTGGCGCCGCTTATGCGCTCAGCGATGTTCTTGTGCCAGAAGACGCGAGCGATGATGATGAAGAAGAGCGAATAGAGGAAAGCGCCGAAGACGAGGCAACGCAAGGCGACCTCCTGGACGCGGACGAGAATGTAGAAGATCCCGTTTCGCCCGATGACAGCGATTCTGGCGAAGTTATTTCCGAACATGATGGCCATCTCGTCATCGCAGGCGATGAGGGTGCGGATGTTCTGACCGGGCAAGACGGAAACGACCAGATCAACGGATATGGTGGCGACGACGTCATCGACGGCGGGGCTGGCAATGACGTCCTTTATGGCAGTGATGGAGACGATCAGCTGTTTGGCAATCTGGGGGATGATGTGCTGCATGGCGAATATGGCGATGACAGTCTGGACGGAAGGTCGGGCGAAGACGCCCTCTATGGCCATTACGGCGCGGACGAACTGGACGGGGGCGAAGGAGATGACGAAATCTTTGGCGGTCAGGGCGATGATACGCTGCGTGGCGATGACGGAAACGATGCGCTGCAAGGGGGCGATGGCGATGACAACCTCGTCGGGGGTGCGGGTGAGGACGCCCTGTTCGGCGGCGACGGCGATGACATCCTAAGCGGTGATGACGGCCCAGATGAGACGTCACCCGATTTTCTGAACGGGGGCGCGGGGGATGACGTCATTCTGGCAGAGGGCGGCGACGTCGTGACCGGCGGGGAAGGCGACGACGAGATCGTTGTGCAATCCGAACCCACGCAAGAACCCACGACAATCATGGATTTCCAGATCGGCCATGACAAGCTTCTGATCACCTGGGACAGCCATGACGAGCCAGACCTGACGATCGAACAGGATCGTGAAAACAATGACTTGACCCATGTTCGGGTCAATGGCGAAGACGTCGCGCAGCTTTATAGGGCCGAAGGGTTAACCGTTGAAGACATTCAGTTCGTAACCGAGGCGCAACTAGAGCAATTTGCCTTCGCGGGTTGACCCGGCAGAATCCCTTTGCCATTTGCCCCAAATGCGCCTATACGCGCCCATCCGCATCGGAATCGGTGCGGTTTTCTCCATGGGCCTGTGCTGGACGACATCCCGGCCTGCGCCATCAACTCTAACCTTCAAAGGAGACCCCGATGTCGATCACTGCCGCTGAAAAAGCACGCGTCATGAAAGAATTCGCAACCAAAGAAGGCGACACCGGTTCGCCTGAAGTTCAGGTCGCTATCCTGACCTCGCGCATCACCACCCTGACCGAGCACTTCAAGACCCACAAGAAAGACAACCACGGTCGTCGTGGTCTGCTGAAGATGGTTGCCCAGCGCCGTAAACTGCTGGACTATCTGAAGGGCAAAGAAGAAGCGCGTTACCAGGACCTGATCAAAAAGCTGGGCATCCGCCGCTAAACGCGAATTGTTCGTGTTGTACAGGCTCTGAAAGCCCTTTTGTACAAATTGTACATCTTTTACGCCCGCCATCTGGTGGGCGTATTTGTTTTAGGCGTACTGATCCGGTTCCTTATTCGCGGCGCGGCAAGAAACCATGAGCTATTTTGACGGCCACCACGCGCCTGCCCTTGGCTGGCAATTTTTCGGTTACTCAAAAAACTGCAAATTTTCTTAGACTCATGTGAACCACTTCACTGAACGAAACCCAGGAATGCGTCATTCTGGGTTTGTTACTGAGTAGGCGCTTCTTTTTTTTCGAGCGTCAGGTTTTTAATAGTCCTCCCTGTTGACTGGGCGTGCCTGTGGTGGGCGCGCCCGTTTTTTCTTTTAGCCCAAGAACCTCGAGCATGCGTGCAACCATCGGGTCCTGGGCTGTGACGTGGCGTCATGAATGTACGGCCTTGGCTTAGAATGTTGACGTAAGCGTAAGCAATCTCTTCACTTTTGATCAGGCGGTCAAAAAATGATGCGAAACACCGATTTCTTCCCCCTATTTCTGGTTCTGCTTTTTCTTACATGGGCGGTGTCGCTGCGGGTTCACACTCACGGAAGTAGGTCTTTGAGCCCTTTCCAAACGTGGTTCGGACTTGGCCCGCAGCGGCAAGGATTTGACGACGATAAATTGCTGGAGGGGAATAATGCCATTTAAGACAATTCTGAACCGACTGCGCGCGGCCAAAGCTATGGGCGATACCAAAGTCGCAAAAGCACCCGCGATTCTGGACGATCCGTTTGCACCGAAAGAAACGATCACGAAAACAGAGACCGCCGCAATCCTTCAGGGGATTTTGGAGGATGAACAAATGCAGCATCCGACCCAGCGCATCCAAGAGGATTCGCTGCACTAACATTAGAAGTGTATCTGTGTTGATGCCGTATAAGACGGACACGAATTCTCTGTCATGAAAGACAAACGCCCGCCAATTTGGCGGGCGCTTCGATTTTCTCAGGGTTGCTTCAGCTACATCTTGGCCTTCTCTGACTTGAGCGCCAGCCACAGGCAGTAGCACATGATCAGAACCACCAAGGTGAACGGAATGCCGGTCGAAACAGCGGCCCCTTGTAAGGCTGAGAGCCCTCCGCCCAGCAGCAGTGCGATTGCAACAAGGCCTTCAAGCGTGCACCAGAACACGCGTTGCACAACCGGTGCATCCATCTTGCCGCCTGCGGTAATCGTATCGATCACCAGCGAGCCCGAATCCGACGAGGTTACAAAGAACACCACGATCAGGATCAGAGCGATGGGTGCGATGATGCCATAGAGCGGCAGTTCCTTCAGGAACCCGAACAGCGCACCTTCTGGGGCGTAACTGTCGATCACCGTGGCGCGGACACCTTCTGCGCCGCCTGCGTTCAGCATGTCGATGGCTGCGCCGCCAAAGGTCGACATCCACAAGGCGCATACCGCAGTGGGAGCCAGCAAGGCACAGATCACGAATTCACGCACTGTGCGACCTTTGGAGATGCGGGCGATGAACATGCCCACAAAAGGCGACCATGCGATCCACCAAGCCCAATAGAAGGTTGTCCAACCGTGGAAGTAACTGGTGTCTTCCCGACCGAACGGATTGGACAGAGCAGGCAGGTGCGTCACGTAATCCACCATTACGTTGAAATACCGCGCGATGGCGGTGCCAACACCGGTGACAACGATGACGAAGATGAACAGGCCCACGGCCATGATCATGTTGATCTCACTCAGCCGTTTGACACCTGCATCCATGCCCATCAGGACCGATCCCAATGCGATCAAGGTGATGCCAATGATCAACAGGACGGTGACAGTGGGGCTGGGTTCGATGCCAAAGACCTCGTTCAAGCCAGCAGCCACCTGCTGAGCGCCTAGTCCCAGTGAGGTGGTCAGGCCAAAGAGCGTCGCAAACACGGCCAGCGTGTCGATGAGATGGCCCCACCAGCCCCAGACTCGTTCGCCCAAGATCGGGTAGAAGGCCGAGCGCAGGGTTAGCGGCAGACCGAGATTGTAGCTGAAGATCGCCAGTGCCAAACCAACTGCGGCATAAACTGCCCAGCCTTCAAGACCCCAGTGGTGGATCGTGCCAACGATGCCAATATACTCATTGCCAGGCACCGCGATATCGATGCCTAAGGGTCGTGCATTACCGCCTTCGGCGAAGTTGTAATAGACCGGCTCCATCACACCGAAGAACAGCAGCCCGATGCCGATACCGGCGGCGAACATCATCGCGATCCAACCGGCATAGGAATAGTCAGGCTTGGCGTCCTTGCCGCCGATGCGAACTTTGCCGACAGGCAGGATGATCAGCACCAGACAGAACAGGGTGATTGCGTCAACTGACAGCACCAGGAACCAGTCAAACGTGCTGGTCAGCCAGGGCCGGAGCCAGCCGAAGAAGGTTGCCGCTGCCTCCTGATTTGCCAGCGCGATCAGGACGAACGCAAAGATCAGGATGCTTGAGATCAAAAAGACCGGGTTATGGATATCCAGACCGAAGGGCCGGACATTGTCTTGCCCGAGCTCATATTCGGTCTCAAAATCGTAAATCCGGGGATCCGGATCCAGCATTTTCTTGGTTTGTGCCATGCGTCTACCCTTCTGTTCGCAATATGCAAACGCCAAGGTATTCGACCGGCGGACGGAGGTGGTATTCGTAGTCCCTTGGCGCGTTTCCGTCGTCTCGACCGCAGGTATGGTGGTTTCAGCCTATACGGATACTAAATTTTCACCAAATATATTCGATTTTACGAATGCTTACGCCGGGAAAGCTGTAGATTCAGCTTTCAGTACCGTGGATAAATTGTTATTCACCCAAAAGGTTGACTGAAGCAGAAAAGGCAGGTAATTCATCCAAATGGTTGAACGAGAGAGTCGCTATGACCTCAATGCAATATTGAAGGCCGCATCCGACCCGACCCGCCGCGTGATCCTGACGATGCTTGCGCAGCAGGGACCATTGCGGGTGACGGATATCGCGCGGCAATTCGATATGAGCCTCAACTCGGTATCCAAGCACATCAAGGTGCTTGAGAATGCCGGGCTGGTGCAGCGCCGGACGGAATGGCGCGAGCATCTGATCGAGGTGCAGATGGCCCCCTTGTCAGCCGTGGATGACTGGTTCGCCGGGCTGCGTTCGATCTGGGCGCTTCGGCTGGACGCCTTGGAAACTGCTTTGGAGGACCCAGAAGATGACGGAACTGTCCCTTGAAATCACCCGCGCCATCCCGCACCCGCCTGAAAAGGTATTTGATGCGTGGCTCGACCCGGCAATGCTGGCCAAGTTCATGCTGCCCGGCCCCAATATGACCGTACCCGAGGCGAAATCCGACGCCAAGGTGGGCGGTCGTTTCAAGATCATCATGCGCGCGCCTGAGGCAGGAGATCTGCCGCATGAAGGCGAATACAAGGTGATCGACCGGCCCAACCGGCTGCAATTCACCTGGAATTCACCCTACAGTCAGGACGATTCCACTGTGACGCTGGATTTCACACCCACCGACAAGGGTACGGAATTGCGCCTGCACCACATCCGCTTCCCTTCAGAAGAAAGCCGCAACAACCATGAAGGCGGCTGGACCCGTATCCTTGAGACACTGGAGGGTGCGCTGTGATCAACTGGCTGGCCCTTGGCGTGGGTGTGATCGCGGCCTTTCTGCTGGGCTGGCTGGTCTATGGACCCGTCGGCTTTCAGAAACGCTGGGCCGAGGGAACACGGATCGACCCCACCCCGCCCGAATCTCCACCCCTGCCGCAGATGGCGGCCCAAATCGTGTTCCTGATCCTGCTGGCCGCCGTGATCGCGGTGACCGAGACCACCAACAGCCTTGGCGTTGCGGTACTGGCGATCCTTGCGGTGGCTGCTCAGGCCGCATCGGTCGGGGCATGGGCGCAGAAAAGCGGCTTCGCCATCGCGGTCGACACCGGCTATGCGCTGGGCTGCGGCGTGGTGATGATATTGGCGCACGCGATCCTTTGATATATCAGCCCCTGCCCTGCTTGGGCAGGGGTTAGGCAATCCCCTGCCCCCAAAAACTCCCGACTTTCCAAAGCCTCCAAACTGATGTATGGGCCAGTCATCTGAGACGTTGTGCCCTGACCCCGGCACTCGAATGGAAGATAAAGTGGGGTCGGCGGCAATGGGGCCGCCATGCAAACCGGAGACCCGCAGGGGCGGGAGTGCTCCGTTCTAGGATACGCATATGTTTGATGTAACAAAGAAATCGATTCAGTGGGGCGAAGAGACGCTGACACTGGAAACCGGCAAGGTTGCCCGTCAGGCGGACGGCACCGTGATTGCCACGCTGGGCGAAACCAGCGTTATGGCCAACGTGACCTTTGCCAAGAGCCAAAAGCCCGGTCAGGACTTTTTCCCGCTGACCGTACATTATCAAGAGAAATATTATGCCGCCGGTAAGGTTCCGGGTGGCTTCTTCAAGCGCGAGGCGCGCCCGACCGAGAAAGAGACGCTGACCGCGCGTCTGATTGACCGTCCGATCCGTCCGCTGTTTGTTGACGGCTTCAAGAACGAAGTTCTGGTGATGTGCACCGTGCTGAGCCACGATCTGGTCAACGATCCCGACATCGTTGCGATGATCGCTGCCTCGGCTGCACTGACCATTTCCGGCGCGCCGTTCCGTGGCCCGATCGCCGGTGCCCGTGTTGGATTTGAGGATGGCGAATACGTCCTGAACCCGACCGTCGACGACATGCAGGACCTGCGTCTGAACCCCGAACAGCGCCTGGATCTGGTTGTGGCCGGCACCAAAGACGCCGTGATGATGGTGGAATCGGAAGCCTACGAGCTGTCCGAGGCGGAAATGCTGGGCGCGGTGAACTTTGCGCATGAGCAGATTCAGCCGGTAATCGACCTGATCATCTCGCTGGCCGAAGAAGCCGCGAAAGAGCCGTTTGACTTCCAGGCGCCGGATTACTCCGAGCTGTCCGCTGCCGTTAAGGCCGCCGGTGAAGAGCAGATGCGCGCAGCTTTCGCGATCACCGACAAGCAAGAGCGCACCGCCGCTGTTGCCGCTGCCCGTGAAGCGATCAAGGAAGCGCTGACCGAAGAACAGCTGGAAGACGGCAACCTCGGGTCCGCGATGAAAAAGCTGGAAGCAGGCATTCTGCGCGGCGACGTCGTTAAAGGCGGCAAGCGGATCGACGGTCGTTCGACCACCGATATCCGTTCGATCGTTGCGGAAACCTCGATGCTGCCGCGTACGCACGGTTCCGCCCTATTCACCCGTGGTGAGACACAGGCGCTGGCCGTGACCACGCTGGGCACCGGTGATGACGAGCAGTTCATCGACGCGCTGCATGGCAACTTCAAATCGAACTTCCTGCTGCATTACAACTTCCCCCCCTATTCGGTAGGTGAAGTTGGCCGCGTTGGTGGCCCCGGCCGTCGTGAGATCGGCCACGGCAAGCTGGCATGGCGCGCCCTGCAGGCGGTTCTGCCTGCGGCAACCGACTTCCCCTACACGATCCGCATCGTGTCGGAGATCACCGAATCCAACGGCTCCAGCTCGATGGCGTCGGTCTGCGGCGGTTCGCTGTCGATGATGGATGCGGGTGTTCCGCTGAAAGCACCGGTTGCCGGTGTGGCCATGGGTCTGATCCTGGAAGATGACGGCGAATACGCCATCCTGTCGGACATTCTGGGTGACGAAGATCACCTGGGCGACATGGACTTCAAAGTGGCTGGTACCGAAAACGGCATCACCTCGCTGCAGATGGACATCAAGGTTGCGGGCATCACACCCGAGATCATGGAGAAAGCCCTGGCGCAAGCCAAGGACGGCCGGATGCACATCCTGGGTGAGATGGGCAAAGCCCTGTCCGAGACCAACGAGTTCTCGGTCCACGCTCCGCGCATCGAGACCATGAACATTCCGACCGACAAGATCCGCGAAGTGATCGGTTCGGGCGGTAAGGTCATCCGCGAAATCGTTGAAGTGTCGGGTGCTAAAGTCGACATCAACGACGACGGCGTGATCAAGATCGCCTCGCCGGATGGTGAATCGATCAAGAAGGCTTATGAGATGATCCACTCGATCGTCGCTGAACCGGAAGAAGGTCAGATCTACACCGGTAAGGTCGTGAAGATCGTCGATTTCGGTGCCTTCGTGAACTTCTTTGGCAAGCGCGACGGTCTGGTCCACGTGTCCCAGATCGAAAACCGCCGCCTGAACCATCCGTCGGATGTTCTGAAGGAAGGTCAGGAAGTGAAGGTCAAGCTGCTGGGCTTTGACGATCGCGGCAAGGTGCGCCTGTCGATGAAAGTGGTCGATCAGGAAACCGGCGAAGAGATCGTTCCCGAGAAGAAAGAAAAGAAAGAGGAAAGCGCGGAGTAATCTGCCCTCTTTCATGAAAGCGAAGGCCCCGGTGATCTGCCGGGGCCTTTTTTGTGGCGGCTGTCAACGCAGCGACAAATCCCAATCGCGGTAGAGAGTACGCAAGTCTTTTGACGTGCTGCACTTTACAAAGGGCTTACCAGTTTTGCGGATGATCTCCTCATACCTGGCGGCTTTGTTGCGGGTCTTGATGATCCATCTGGTCATCTTCCATGAAAGATTGTCTTGGCTACCTTCTAGATGACCCGCACGCGTGCTGTTGTTGTTCAATGTACGCTTGAGATATCGATAGTAACGCAGCCAGACACTCGAAGTGAGCAGGATGATACCGGATGCGCGATCAAGGCGCTGAGGTACAAGGCGCGAGTAGTTCCCCTCCATTACCCAGCTTTCTTTCAAGATCGCGGCATCATGCTGCTGCGCGAATTCCTCGTCAGGGCGCTCAAGCCAATTGGTGTTTGGCAAATGCCGCAATTGGTCAAGATGGACTGCCTGAAGCGACAGCTTTTGGGCAATCGCAACCGCAAGTGTCGATTTGCCAGAATTTGACGGGCCAACGATAACGATGCGCTGCCCAAGCGTGGATAGTGAACTCATTGTCGGCCTCGAAAGGTATGCATCGGCTAATCAATTCAAATTCTGAGACAGCCTTCATTGCCGCCAGGATGCAGACCGTCAAGGTAAACGATATGTTAACACTTATAAGTTGAGTTAGCCGGAAGTTAAGGAATTCGAAACCATCCGGGAAATTGCTCTGCAGTGGCCTCAATCACAATTTTCGAAATCGACGGAGACCCGTTCGGTAATCCGAGTGTGACGGTCACACAAGGATATCAAGTCGAAATCACCGATGATGACAACTTTCTGCAAGACCCGGATACAAACCCACAGTTTGATACCAGTTCGCTGCCCAACCTGAACAACTCGGCCAATTTCCAGATTTTTGAAGGCTACAGCGCCACAGTTGCAGGCGCACCAGTCACATATACACTGATCCACTTTTCAGGCACGCAGTATATCGTTGTGACCTCGGGCGATGTGACTGTCGGCAGCACATTGTCGGGCAACGCGCTGGTGCAAGGCACCGCGCCGCCAGTGGCTTATGACAGCCTGCCGAGCTTTGTCTGCTTTACCGCAGGGTCTTATATTCTGACACCTTCGGGGCGTCGTCTAATTGAGAAGCTCAAGGCAGGGGATCATGTGATCACGGCGGATGGCAGCAGCCAAGCCGTACGTTGGGTTGGCCGGCGGCGTCTGAGCGAAGCCGATTTGAAGCGGAGCCCAAAACACTGTCCGATCCGGATCAGTGCGGGCAGCCTTGGGCCGCAGACACCGTCGCGGGATATGCTGCTGTCGCCACAGCATCGGGTAGTGGTGTCTTCTCCTGCAATGGAGCTGCATCACAGTCACCAGATGATGCTGGCAACGGCCAAATCCTTGATCAATGGCAGGACCATCATTCAAGTGCCACCCGAGGGAGGCGTCGAATATATACACATCCTCTTCGACCAGCATGAGCTTGTGAATGTCGAAGGCCTGTGGTCGGAATCGTTTTACCCCGGCGGTTGCACGCTGGGTGCGATGAGCAAAGCGGTGCAAAAGGAACTGTTCGAGCTGTTCCCTGAGCTGCAGTCTGGCGCAAGCGGCTATGGGGATACTGTGCTGCCGGTTCTGAAGCCGTTCGAAGTGCAGATGCTGCGCCCGGAATTATGTGCCCCTTGTGGAGCTACTACAGCATTTGCGCACTAAGAAGGCGGGGGGCTTGCGCCCCCGCCCATTATCCAATCACGATGGCGCTTTGGTTTTGCGCAGATAGGGGAATATCGTCTCGAACTCGCCGAACTTCTCTTTGGCTTCATCGTTGGAGACCGCAGGTGGAATGATCACATCCTCACCCGGCACCCAGTTGGCGGGGGTGGCAACACCCTTGGCGCTCATCTGCAGGCCATCGAGTGCGCGCAGAATTTCCGCAAAGTTGCGGCCCACGGTCATCGGGTAGGTCATCGACAGTTTCAGTTGCTTATCGGGTCCGATGATAAAAACCGAACGCACGGTCGCGCTGTCGGCAGGGGTGCGGCCATCGGGCAGATAGGCCTCGGCCGGTAGCATGTCGAAGGCTTTGGACACGGCCAAACCGTCATCAGCGATGATCGGGAAGCCAGGGTTGGCGTTGCCATAGGCCTCAATGTCCTTCTTCCACTTCTTGTGGTCCTCAACCCCATCGACCGAAACGCCGATCACCTTGGTGCCCCGCGCGGCCCATTCATCATTCAGCTGAGCAACGGCTGAGAATTCGGTGGTGCAAACAGGGGTAAAGTCCTTGGGGTGCGAGAACAGGATGGCCCAGCTGTCGCCGATCCAGTCATGAAACTGAATGGTGCCCTGATCCGTTTCTGCGGTGAAATTCGGGACCGTATCGTTGATGCGCAAACCCATTGGGAAACTCCTCTCCTGTGAACAATCGCGAGTCGGTTGCTGCCAACCTAATCACTTTGTGCGCAGGTTAAACCATTCATGTTGCTCTGTCAGAAGATTCGGTGGATAGATAATTTGATCAAATTATGATTTGCCCTTGCCCGACACCCGGCTGGGTGACAGAGTGCACTTGAAAACCGACCGACCGGTCGATTGATTCCTGTTCCGGAGGATGAGCCATGATCGAAAAACGAAACTTCTATATTAACGGCAAATGGGTCGCCCCTTCAGCACCGAATGATTTCGAGGTGATCGACCCATCGACCGAAGAGCCCTGCGCGGTGATCTCGCTGGGATCAGAGGCGGACACAAACGCCGCGGTTGCTGCGGCCAAAGCCGCCCTGCCCGGATGGATGGCAACCCCGGTCGAAGAGCGTATCGCGTTGGTCGAGAAACTGGTCGATATCTATGCCACGCGTTCCGAGGACCTGGCACAGGCGATGTCGATGGAGATGGGTGCACCGATCGATATGGCGCGCAGCCAGCAATCGGGCGCGGGTATCTTTCACCTGAAAAACTTTGTCCGCGCCGCGAAGGCGTTCCAATTCGAGCGCCCTTTGGGCGATCATGCGCCGAATGACCGGATCATCTATGAAGCGGTGGGTGTGGCCGCCCTGATCACCCCTTGGAACTGGCCGATGAATCAGGTGACGCTCAAAGTCGGCGCGGCGGCGATTGCGGGCTGCACGATGGTTCTGAAGCCGTCCGAGCAAAGTCCGCTGAACGCAATGATCTTTGCCGAGATGATGGATGAGGCTGGATTCCCCGCGGGTGTGTTCAATCTGGTTAATGGCGATGGCGTGGGCGTAGGCTCTCAGCTCTCGGGGCATGCGGATGTGGATATGGTCAGCTTCACAGGTTCGACCCGCGCGGGCACCGCGATTTCCAAGAACGCGGCGGATACACTGAAGAAAGTGCATCTGGAACTGGGCGGCAAAGGCGCCAATGTGGTTTTCGCGGATGCGGATGAAAAGGCGGTCAAGCGCGGTGTGCTGCATATGATGAACAATACCGGCCAAAGCTGTAACGCGCCCAGCCGGATGCTGGTGCAGCGCCCGGTCTATGACAAGGCGGTTGAGACGGCCGCCGAGGTGGCGGGCAAGGTGACTGTTGCCAGCGCATCCGAGGAAGGTCGCCATATCGGGCCGGTGGTGAATGAGGTGCAGTGGACCAAGATTCAGGACCTGATCCAGAAGGGTATTGATGAGGGTGCACGTCTGGTTGCGGGCGGCACGGGCCGGCCAGAGGGGCTGAACAAAGGCTATTATGTGCGGCCAACGGTTTTTGCGGATGCCAATAACCAGATGACCGTCGCGCGCGAGGAAATCTTTGGCCCGGTTCTGACCATGATCCCCTTCGACACCGAGGAAGAGGCCATCGAGATTGCCAATGACACGCCCTATGGTCTGACCAACTATGTCCAGACCCAAGACGGTGCACGTGCCAATCGCATGGCGCGGGCCTTGCGCTCGGGCATGGTTGAAATGAATGGCCAGTCGCGCAGCGCGGGCTCCCCATTTGGTGGGATGAAACAGTCCGGAAACGGCCGCGAAGGTGGAGTTTGGGGTCTGGAGGACTTTCTTGAGGTCAAGGCCGTCGGGGGCTGGGCCGCCGAATAACCCGGTTTTGGTGGTATCAAAAATGCGAGGCACCCCAAGGGTGCCTCGCTTTGTTTTTAGGCAGGTCGGACGATAAGCTGCGGCTCTCCGTCCGAGGTGTGGCGGGTGGAGCGGCCATCCCAGCCAATTTCTCCGGTCACACGCTGGCGAAGGGACGAAAAGCTGTCAAACCGGACCACATCCACGGGCGCGTCGAACTGAAGGGTCACCCGGCGATGCGATCCATCACCCAACAGTGTCAGGCCACGGATTTCAGCAGTGAACGGCTGCCCGAGATAGCGGCCTTCAACCCGGTCACCGACGCGCAACTGCATTCGGTTACCGGCCATGGCATGCAGTGTGTTCCAATCCCGCGCACCGTGTTGATGCGCCAGCAGTTCCAGTGCTTCGCTATGTGATAGCTTCACTCCGGTGTCCTGCAGACGTTTGCGCAAGCGCTTTGCCTGCTCTTTCAGCCCAGCAACCGGAGCGATGTTTTGAGTATGTGTCATAATGTGCCTCGTTTCCTGAAACGGGCGCGAAATCTGGACGGGGTTCGCATTGCCATCCGCGCGCCTGGAAAAGGCAACAGATGTGATTCAACCGGGTTTCACCAAAGCCAAAGGCCGCGAACGGCAGGGGACCCGAACCTGCCGTGCCATATGGCAACGACGCGCCAGAATGTCAATCAGGCGTCGGCTTGGGCTGCCTCAAAGGCCAGCATGGCGCGTTTGACCGGCAGGCCCCAGTGATAGCCGCCCAAGCCACCTGATTTGCGCAGGGCCCGGTGGCACGGGATCAGCCAGCTGACCGGGTTGCGACCGACGGCGGTGCCCACGGCGCGCACCGCTTGTGGCGAACCCACGCGCTGAGCGATCTCGGAATAGGTGGTGACCTGGCCCGAGGGGATGTGCATCAGCGCTTCCCACACTTTGATCTGCAGCGGTGAGCCGATCAGGTACAAAGGCGTCGGCTCCAACCGGTCGCTGGCTGCACCGAAGGCGCTGAGCACCCACGGGCGCAGGCGCATAGGGTCCTCGACAAACGCGGCCTGCGGCCAGCGGGACAGCATGTCTTCCATCGCGTCTTCTTCGCCGGTTTCAGCGCCGAAGGCCATGCCACATATACCTTTATCGGTTCCCATAACCAGCGCGGGGCCAAAGGGGCTTTCAAACCAGCCCCAATAGATTGTCAGATCCGCACCTTTGCGGGCGTATTCGCCGGGGCTCATAGATTCCCATTTCAGAAACAGATCGTGCAGGCGCCCGCTGCCGGACAGACCCACGTTATGTGCGGTCTCCAAGGTGGTGAACCGTTCCCGCAATAAGGCCTTGGCATGGCCCAGCGTCAGGTATTGCTGATACCGCTTGGGCGATACCCCGGTCCAGCGCGAGAACAGGCGCTGGAAATGCGCCGGGCTCATGTCCATCTGGCGCGCCAGCTCATCAAGGCTGAGGCTTTCCCCACCCTGATCAATCAGCTCAATCGCGCGCCGCATGACGTTGTAGTGATATCCGCTTTCCGGGTTCTGGATGTTCATGGGTCTCACCTCATTCGCTTGGGTAAATCATAGCGTGCAGGTCACGCCCCCGCGACCCGGAACATGCGCAATGGCTTTGGGCTTGTATCGCGGCCCGGCGGGCGGCATTAAGGCCGGAATGGCAAAACAGCTTGGATATCACCGGATCCGCGAGATCTTTACCCGGTTTCAGGAGGCTGATCCCGAGCCAAAGGGCGAATTGGATCATGTGAACGTCTATACACTGGTGGTGGCTGTCGCGCTGTCGGCGCAGGCGACCGATGCCGGGGTCAACAAGGCAACACGCGAGCTATTCAACATCGCCGATACCCCGCAGAAAATGCTGGATCTGGGCGAAACGGGTCTGATCGAGCATATCAAGACCATCGGCCTGTTCCGCCAGAAGGCCAAGAATGTGATTAAGCTGAGCCGCATTCTGGTCGAAGATTATGGTGGCGAGGTGCCCAATTCCCGCGCTGCGCTGCAATCGCTGCCCGGTGTGGGGCGCAAGACGGCCAATGTGGTGCTGAACATGTGGTGGCGATATCCGGCGCAGGCGGTTGATACGCATATCTTCCGCGTTGGCAATCGCACTGGCATCTGCCCGGGCAAAAACGTGGACGCGGTTGAGCGCGCCATCGAAGACAACATCCCGACCGATTTCCAGCTGCATGCGCATCACTGGTTGATCCTGCATGGCCGTTATCATTGCAAGGCACGCAAACCGCAGTGCCCGACCTGTATCATCCGCGATCTCTGCGAATTTGAGGACAAAACCGAATGAAAACCTACCAACTGACCGGCATCGGAAACGCCGTTGTGGACGTGATTTCCCAGGCCGATGACAGTTTCCTCGAGCTGATGGGCATCGAAAAAGGCATTATGCAGCTGATCGAGCAGGAACGCGGCGAGGTACTCTATGCCTCGATGGAGGGTAGGGTTCAGACGCCGGGTGGCTCGGTCGCCAATACCATCGCCGGGGCGGGCGCTTTGGGATTGGATTCCGCTTTCATCGGGCGGGTGCATGATGACGCGCTGGGCCGGTTCTATGCCGATGCGATGAACGAGGATGGCGTGGATTTCGTCAACCCGCCAGTGCCGGGCGGAGAGCTGCCGACCTCGCGTTCAATGATTTTTGTCTCGCCCGATGGTGAGCGGTCAATGAACACCTATCTGGGTATTTCGTCTGAACTGTCGTCTCAGGACGTCTCGGAAGAGGTGGCGGGCAATAGCCAGATCATGTTCCTCGAAGGCTATCTGTTCGACAAGGAAAAGGGCAAGGCGGCGTTCTTGGAGGCCGCGCGCAACTGCCACAAGGGCGGCGGCAAGGCGGGTATCGCCATTTCTGACCCGTTCTGCGTAGAACGGCACCGGGTGGATTTCCTGCTGCTGATCGAGAACGAGTTGGATTTTGTGATCGGCAACGAGGCCGAGATCAAATCGCTGTTCGAAACCGACGATCTGGAAGAGGCATTGGCCAAGACAGCCGAGATTTGCCCTCTGGTTGTTTGCACCCGGTCAGGCGACGGGGTGACCGTTCTGAACGGCGACGCGCGCATCGATGTACCGGTTGAAAAGGTCGTACCCGTGGACGCGACCGGCGCGGGCGATCAATTCGCCGCCGGGTTCCTTTATGGCATGGCAACAGGCCGCGATTACGAGACCTGTGCCCGCATCGGCAATGTTTGCGCCCGCGAGGTGATCAGCCATATCGGCCCGCGGCCCGAGGCGAATATGCAGGAATTGCTTAGAACCGAGGGGCTTCTGTGACGTCCTGAGCACAACTCACTACATCCAAACAACCGTACTCGCCTTCATTGAACACCGATTCTCGACCGCACGACACCCATGCACTTGCGTTTGAACTGTCTGTTCGATTTTCTGCGCCCTTCATTCAACCGGATAAGACCATGAACAAGAACCAAAACCCCAATGCATTTCCATTGTATCGCGACTATTGGGGACAAACTCACCTTCCAGGTCGTTCGATTTTGCCTGCCGCTGGTGATTTTAATTGCGTCTACAGCATTGGCGATTCTTGGTGAAAGCAACGGCACTTGGGGATGGGACGACTACCTGACATATTTGGTCGTAAGCGCCTCATTCTTTGATCTGTTGTTGTCCGGGCTGGATATTGTTCAATATCATGTTCGGCGCTTCAAAGAAGCTCAGGGCCAATTCAACTATTTTCGCAACGGTATTATGTGGTTTCCCGCTATAATCATTATTCTATTCGCAATTGTGGCACTGCCGGTTTTTCATTCTTAATCAAGGAACGCCACAGCCAACCGTTTAGAACCGGCTCTGAAATTTCAGAGCTAGCTTTAGCCATTCGGAATGAGGCTTGAAAACTCGGTAATCACCTTTTCGTAAACATCCCGCTTGAAGGGCACGATTTCTTCAATCAACCGCGACGGGGCCTGCCATTTCCACTGGGTAAACTCGGGATGCTCGGTCTGAATATTGATCTGCTCATCCCGGCCCAGAAAGCGCATTAGGTACCACTTCTGCTCTTGCCCGCGATACCGACCTTTCCAGATTTTGGGGACGATGTCGTGGGGCAGATCATAAGGTAGCCAGCCGTCGGTCTCGGCGATGATTTCGACCAGATCTTCGGTCACTCCGGTTTCTTCCCACAGTTCGCGCAGCGCTGCATCGCGGGGGTCTTCACCCTTGTCCACACCGCCTTGAGGCATCTGCCAGGCGTCTTTGTGCCGGTCGTTGCGCTGGCCCACGAAAATCTGACCCTCGGCATTCATCAGCATCAGCCCGACACAAGGGCGGTAGGGCAATTTGGCGATCTCATCAGGTGTCATACGGGCCTCGTGAACATGCTTTGCTGCGTCTCTAGCAAGCGGTGCGCCAAAGGCAAAGAGAATGACGTTAGGTTTCGCGTGACAACGCTGACGCGAAGGTCAATCTGACGGGCAATGACGGGAGGGAGAGTTTGCCATGACTGCGTACCCAAACATGCTGGCCCCGCTGGATCTGGGATTCACCACGCTGAAGAACCGTGTGCTGATGGGCTCGATGCATACCGGGCTGGAAGAGACCGGCGATTGGAACCGCGTGGCAGAGTTCTATGCGGATCGCGCGCGCGGCGGTGTGGCCTTGATGGTAACAGGTGGGATTGGCCCGAATCTTGAGGGATCGGTGCTGCCGGGCGCCTCGATGATGACCAATGACACCGAGGTGGCGAACCATTCCATTGTTACCCAGCGCGTGCATGAGGCCTGTGGCAAGATCGCGATGCAGATCCTGCATGCAGGGCGCTATGCCTATGGGCCGAAATGCGTGGCCCCGAGCCCGGTGAAATCGCCAATCTCTCCGTTCCCGCCGCATGAATTGGACGAGGAAGGCATCGAAAAGCAGATCGCGGATATCGTGAATGCCGCCGTCCTGGCCCAAAAGGCGGGCTATGACGGGGTCGAGATCATGGGGTCCGAAGGGTATTTCCTGAACCAGTTTCTGGTGACCCACACCAACAAGCGCACCGACCGTTGGGGCGGGTCCTATGAGAACCGGATGCGTCTGCCCATCGAGGTGGTGCGTCGCACGCGCGAGGCGGTAGGCAGTGATTTCATCATCA
Source organism: Ruegeria sp. BA2 (assembly GCF_056539605.1). Taxonomy (NCBI): domain Bacteria; kingdom Pseudomonadati; phylum Pseudomonadota; class Alphaproteobacteria; order Rhodobacterales; family Roseobacteraceae; genus Ruegeria; species Ruegeria sp. BA2. Next base: position 56,182 of record NZ_JBQFVE010000010.1, read on the forward strand.
TCTACCGCCTGTCGATGATCGATCTGGTGCCCAATGGCTCGACCCACGACGAGGTTGTGGAACTGGCACAGCGGATTGAGCAGGCCGGGGCCACCATCATCAATACTGGGATCGGCTGGCACGAGGCGCGGATTCCGACGATAGCTACTTCGGTGCCGCGCGCGGCCTTTGCGTGGGTCACCAAGAAGCTGATGGGCAAAGTCGGCATCCCGGTGATCACCTCGAACCGGATCAATACGCCCGAAGTTGCCGAAGAGGTATTGGCGACCGGCTGCGCCGACATGGTGTCGATGGCCCGCCCGATGCTGGCCGATGCGGATTTCGTGAACAAGGCGATTGCCGGTGAGGCCGCAAAGATCGCGCCCTGCATCGCCTGCAATCAGGCCTGTCTGGACCACACGTTCAGTGGCAAGCTGACCTCATGCCTGGTCAATCCGCGTGCGTGTCACGAGACTGAACTTGTGATCGACAAGGCTGAGACGCGCAAGACGGTTGCGATCGTAGGCGCGGGGCCCGCTGGTCTGTCCACCGCGATGACAGCAGCCCAGCGCGGCCATGACGTCACCTTGTTCGACCGTGCGCATGAAATCGGCGGGCAATTGAACATGGCGAAACAGGTACCGGGAAAAGAAGAGTTCTGGGGGCTGGTCGACTGGTACCGCACCATGATGGATGATCTGGGCGTGACCGTGGAACTGAACCGCGAGGTCAGCGCGGATGATCTTAGCGAATATGACGAAGTGGTCATTGCCACCGGTGTCACGCCTCGCGATCCGCAAATTCCGGGGCAGGATCGGGACAACGTGCTCAGCTATATCGACGTGTTGCGCGGCAAGGCCGAGGTTGGCAAATCCGTCGCGGTGATCGGGGCTGGAGGCATTGGGTTCGATGTTTCCGAGTTCCTGCTTGAGGACGGCCACAGCCCAACCACGGACCTTCCATTGTGGATGAAAGAATGGGGTGTGACCGATCCCGCCGAGCATCGCGCGGGTCTGGCGCCCGAAGGTCCGCAGCCCGAGGCTCCCGCACGGCAGGTCACACTGCTGCAGCGCAAGGCGCAGCGTCACGGCAAGGGGTTGGGCAAGACAACGGGTTGGATTCACCGAGCCACGCTGAAGATGAAGGACGTCAATTTCGTAGGCGGTGTGAATTACGAACGCATTGATGAGGACGGCCTGCATGTCAGCTTTGGCGAAACCCGCGAAAACCCAACCGTGATCCCGGCGGATACGATTGTCCTGTGCGCCGGTCAGGTCTCGGATCGGTCACTGGCCGATGCGTTGATCGAACGCGGGATAACGCCCCATGTGATTGGCGGAGCCGATGTGGCCGCCGAGCTGGACGCCAAACGCGCGATCAATCAGGGCACACGATTGGCAGCCAGCTTCTGATGCGCGCTATTCAACGTTGATCGTAATCACCTCGGACACGATGGGCGTGGCATGCGGAACGTGCCCGGCGTCGCCGAGTACCAACTGCAGCGTGTGTTCGCCCGGAGTCATGTCCAGTGTCACCTCGGTCTGACCGCCGCCGAAATGGATATGGTTGTCATCCGCAGGCAGGCCATAGGCCAGCTCATCCGCGCCGTCCTCGCCTTGTCCAATGGGCGGGCGATCAATCAGCAGATGATGGTGGCCGGTGTTTTCCTTCTCGGTTCCCGAGGGCGCGACACCCATTCCACTAAGGCCGAATACAATCGTAACGGGAGATTGCACGGTATCGCCGTCAGAGAGATTGACAAAATAGACCTTCGCATCGGGGTTCGATGGTGTTGGCCCACCCGCCCAGGCAAGGCTTGCGCACAGACATAAGGTGGCAGCTGTCAAAAAGGGTCTCATAATCTCCTCCGTGGTCACAAAAATGCCATTCTCAGCATAGCACGATTGGAAAAAAGTCCAGAAACCGGGGTTTTATGGCGGATAGATGGGGGTAGCGCAAAGTGGCTTCGGCGTTTCCTAGTCGCAAACGATCCAATTCAAAACCCTGATATTATCCCATGTCTGCCCAGTTCTCGCCCAGATTGATCGCGATAAAGAGACAACGAACAGAAGACCTGGGGAACGAGAATGGATCGACTGACTGAAATGGAGGCCTTTTCCAACGTGGTGGACCAAGGTGGTTTCACCGACGCGGCCAAGAAAATGGGCATTTCCAAATCAGCCGTGTCCAAGCACGTCTCGAGCCTTGAGGCGCGGTTGGGGGCAAGGCTGCTGAACCGGACAACGCGTCGGGTATCACCAACTGAGATTGGGTTGGCCTATTATGACCGGGCGCGCCGGGTGCTGAACGACGCAGGCGAGGCCGATGCGCTGGTAACCTCGATGCAATCTGCGCCATCTGGTCTTCTGCGGATCAGTGTGGCCACAGATTTCGGCGTTAATCACCTGTCGCCTGTCTTGTCTGGTTTCTTGTCGGCCTATCCCGATATCACTGTGAACATGGTGCTGAACAACCGCTATGTTGAGCTGATTTCCGAAGGCTTTGACGTTGCTGTGCGCATTGGCGAGCTGGAAGACAGCACCCTGCGCGCCCGCAAGCTGACCGAAACGGTAAAACGCATGGTTGCGGCCCCCAGCTATATCGAACAGTTCGGTCGCCCGCAGAAGATCGACGATCTGAACGAACACAAATTGCTGCATTACTCCAGCCAATCCTCGGGCAGCGTGTGGAAGCTGACGGCACCTTCGGGTGAAAAACGTCAGGTCCGCACTGCTGGCTGGCTGAGCGTGAATGACGGGCAATCGCTGCTGAACGCGGCCATTTCGGGGCTGGGGATCGCACATCTGCCCAGCTATCTCTATGCTGACGCGCTGAAATCGGGTGAGGTGGTGGACGCAATGCCATCGCTACCGGATGAAGTTCAAGGCGTCTACGCAGTGTACCCGCCGGGCCGGTTTACCCAGCCCAAGGTTCGGGCTTTCATCGATTTCCTCGTCGAGTCCTTTGCGGAAAAGGGCCCGATGGACTGGTAAAATTCTCCCTACGGCACCTAGATGGCCCGTGCTGAATTGCACGGGTCTTTTTTATGGGCCGATCACCGAAAGACCCATGGTGCGCGCGACTGATCGCAGGCTTTCGGTCAGCACGGTTTGCCCGGGCAGCAGAGATTCGGTATTGCGCGACAGCAAGGCGATATCGCGGTTGGCGTTAGGGATGGACAAGGGGCGCAGGCGCACTTCGTCGCGGTAAATTCCCTGTCTGCGCGCATAAAGGTCCGGCAGAACCGCAACACCAACCCCAGAGGCCGCCATAAGTACGATGGAATCGAGCGTGGTGCCCTCATATTCATCCGACACCACTCCACCGCATTCCGCCGCAAGCGCATAAACGATGCGCGAAAGCCGATGGCTTTGATCCAGCGTCAGGAATAGCCGGTTTTGCAGGTCCTGCGCCGCGACGCCATGTAGATCGCGGGCCAAAGGGTCATCAACGGCAACTGCAACCCAGAGGGTTTCATTGAACAATCGCTGTTGAATCGTATTTGGATGGTCCTCGGGCGTCGACAAGATCAGATCAAAGCGTCCAGTCTTAAGGCCCTGTTCCAGGTCACGGGTGTTTTCTTCGCGCACAACGATGCGGAGACCCGGGCGTAGACGGTGTACCTCTTTGATGACCTGCGGCAGCAGATAGGGCCCGATCGAAGGCAAAACCCCAAGGCGTAGACGCCCGCCAACCGGCAAATCGCTGGACATCGCGTGGCGCAGGTCTTTGACCTCGGCAAGGATCTTTTGCGCGCGCGAGATAAAATCCTCACCTTTTGCTGTGACCTGCACGCCGCCGCGATTGCGATCGAATATTCGAACGCCAAGCTCTTGTTCTACCGTTGCAATCTGGGCCGACAGGCTGGGTTGACTGACGTTCAAAACGTCGGCGGCCAGACTGAAACGCCCCAAGCGGCTGACGGTGACGATATATTCCAGTTGGCGTAAGGTTGGGCGCATATATAGTTTATAACTATGTAAAAGTTAGAAAGATAGTATTTGGCGAAATCAATTCGACAAGGCACCTAGCCCCGAAACTGAGGGAACAGGAGCCTAAACATGCCCGGTGTGATTGAAACGTTGTCCAGCAACCTGCTGGTGCCAACCATATTGTTTTTTGCCCTTGGGCTGTTGGCGGCATTTGTACGCAGCGATCTCTCGATCCCGGCAGGGGCGGCGAAATTCATGTCGCTCTATCTGCTGTTGGCCATCGGGTTCAAAGGCGGGGCCAGCCTGGCCGCGCATGGCATCCACCTACAGCTGTTCTTGACCCTATTGGGCGGCGTTGCCCTGTCCTTTGCGATCCCTTTTGTGGCCTTTGGCCTGTTGCGGGTGATTACCCGGCTTGACCCGCTGAACGCGGCGGCGGTGGCGGGGCACTATGGCTCGATCTCGATTGTGACCTTTGTGACCGCCACCAGCCTGTTGGATCTGGTGGGGCTGTCCCATGACGGGTTCATGGTCGCCGTGGCCGCCGCAATGGAAGTGCCTGCGATCCTGTCGGCGCTGTGGCTGGCGCATAAGACCGGCAGCAACGGCGTGAAGGACGACAAGCTGTGGCGCGATCTGCTGGCCAATGGCTCGATTGTGCTGCTGACCGGAGCTTTTCTGATCGGAGCGATCACCGGGGGTGAAGGGATGCAGATGATTGCGCCCTTTATCGTCACGCCGTTCACCGGCATCTTGTGCCTGTTCCTGCTGGATATGGGCCTGTCGGCGGGGCGCAGCCTGATTGGCAACCGGGACAAGCTGTCGGTGGGTCTGTTTGCCTTTGGCGTGCTGATGCCTCTGATCGGTGCGCTGATGGCCTGGGCAGTTGGCGCGATGATCGGCCTGCCCGAAGGCAGCCTGTTCCTGTTCATGGTGCTGTCGGCCTCGGCCTCGTATATCGCCGTACCTGCGGCAATGAAGATCGCATTGCCCAAGGCGGAGGCGGGGATTTACCTGACATTGTCGCTGGGCGTGTCATTCCCGTTCAACATCACCATCGGCTTGCCGTTGTATCTGTGGTGGGTCAGTTGACCAACAAGACAGCCTCGACCCGGCGGTTGATATCGCGGCCTTCGGGCGTGGCGTTTGAGGTGATCGGGGCGAGGTAACCTGCGCCCTGCGCCTCGATCCGGTCGGCAGCAACTCCGTGGGCCTCGATCAGGCGGTCGCGCACCGCCTCGGCCCGTTTGGTGCTGACCGCAATATTGGCCTGCAGCGCGCCGGTGTCATCCGTGTGCCCGACCAGCGCCAAACGGGTCGAAGGATTATCGGCCAGATAACCTGCAATCAGGTTCAGCGAGGCAAAAGGCCCCTCGCCCAGCGCAACTTCGCCCGTGCGAAAGTGCAGATCGTCGAGGATGACGTGACCATTGCTGATGAGCTCACCAAGCAGACCCGCCGAGTTGTCCACCGTTTCTTCAATCACCAGTGGCGGCGCCGCTTGAGTGCCCACCGGGGTCACGCGGATCATTTGCACATAGCCGTCGGGCGGGTTGCGGCTGATCAGCAGGCTCAACACCTCGTCGCCTCGTGTGGCGGCCAGAAACCGATAGTCGTGGATCGCCACATACATGTCGGGGGTTGGCACAACCTCGGTGCCAAATCGGAAATCGAAACCACCGCAGGTGCGGGCCTCACACTCAAAGGCGATCTCGAAGCCTTGCGCCTGCAGCTGATCCCGTAGCGGAACGAGGATTTGCAGCGTTGTGCTCGAGCCCGCCTGCAGGCGCCATGTCAGACGCTCGACCTGACCCTCAACCGTGCGGTATGGCACGGTGCCATCGACAAACACACCGGTAGGCAGGTCATAGCTGTCCAGCGCGCTGGTGCGGTCTGATATCTGCCGGGCGCTGGCGGGCAGCGTCAGCTCCTGCGCCTGCGCAGGCACAGCCAGAAGAAGGCTAAGGAACAGGAATCGGATCATCGGAACTGGGCGTGATACTCGGGGTTCGGAACCATTGCGGTAGCGCTGGCGATGCGGTTGGTCATGTTGAAGAAACCGGCGACATTCACGATGTCCCAGATATCGCGGTCCGAGAACCCGGCATCTCGCAATTGCTGGCGATCAGGCTCTTCGATTGTGGTGCTGGCGGTGGTCATCTTGGCGGCAAAATCCAGCATCGCGCGTTGGCGCGAATCCAGCTTAGCGACGCGGTAGTTCATAACCAACATCTCGCCCAGTTGCGGATCACCCGAAAGCTGCCGCACCGCCGCTCCATGGGCCACGAGGCAATAGAAGCATTTGTTGATCGAAGACACCACGACCGCAATCATCTCACGTTCCAGCTTCGTCAGCCCGCTATCGGCCAACATCAGGTCGTTGTACATCGCGGTAAACGCGTTCAGCTTGTCGATGTCAAAGGCATAAGCTCGCAGCACATTCGGCACCATGCCCAGTTTCTCGACACAGATATCGAAGTATTTCTGCGTCTCGGGCGGCAGCGGGTCTGCCATTGGCAGGTTCAGGGCGGTGGGCATATCCTGTGCGTTCAATTCGCTCTCCTCAGATGCGCTGTCGGTAGTGGTATTCTCCGACGATCTCCATCCCCAGCGACTGGTAGAGCCCATTGGCCCCGTCATTCGCCTTGGTACAGATCACGCTAAGCGTCTTGGCCCCATTGTCCAGCGCCCAGAACGCCGCGGCACGCATGGACCACGCGCCCATACCGTGGCGGCGGTGATCGGGCAGGATTTCCAGCGCGTGCATCATGGCAACACCGTCATGAATCGCAACAAAGCCCGCACCCGCAGGCTGATCGCTGCGCCGCATCAACTGGCCGGTTTTAGGGCCCTTCGCCCGGTGCATGACGGCCAGCCGTTCCGGCCCGATCCCGCCCTGTGCCCAGATTTCGCGCATGATGGCCAGCGGTTCCCAGATGTTGAACACGGTCACGCGTGGGATCGGGATATCGGTCAACTGCTGCGCCGGGCAGGCGTAGATATTGACCGGGTCGAGAATGTCATAGCCCCGGTCGGCAAGCTGCGCGTCCAGCGCTTCATCCCCCGGCCACAGGCAGAAGATGCGCTTCTGCCCCATCGCCTGCATCGCGGCCTCAGCAGCGTCTATATCTGCGTTGGTTACCTCTCCGATACGGCTGGCGGCTGAAACGCGTGAGCCACCGCCCTGCCCCTGGCGCAACTTGAAGGCTCCTTGCGTCTGATAGGCCGCAGCGGGCCATGTGCCATCGACGATTGCGGCCCAATCGGTGCTCAAAGCTCGATCTCTTTCGCAAGGCGGGTCATCGCGGCATCAATGCGCCCGCCATCGGTGCCCCGCACCACGACATTTGCTCCAAAAACGCCATTCGTCTGAAACGGATAGCACCCGATGGAGAGGTCGTCGAAGTCTTCGGCCAGCACGGCCAAGGTCGCGGCGATATCACCCTCGCCCCGATCCACGCGAAGGGTTTGCGACAAGAGCGGGTTGCCCCCGGTCAATGAGGGCAGAACGCTGGCCACCATCGCTTGAAAAACCAGCGGCACCCCCGCCATGACGTGCACGTTCGAGATGGTAAAACCCGGTGCGGTCGAGACCGGGTTATCGATCAGATTGGCCCCGTCCGGAATACGCGCCATGCGTAGGCGGGCCGCGTTCAGTTCCAGCCCGGATTTCTCGTAATGCGCCTCAAGCAAAGCGCGGGCATCATCGCGCACATCGATATGCGCACCAAAGGCACGGGCAATGCAATCGGCGGTGATATCATCATGGGTGGGGCCGATGCCGCCGCTGGTGAACACATGGTCATGAGCCTGGGACAGTGCTTTGACCGCCGCCTCAATCGCCGGGGCGTCGTCGCTGACGATGCGCACCTCTTTCAGGTCGATGCCCTGCTTGGTCAGCTCAGCCGCCAGATAGTGCATATTGGCATCGCGTGTGCGGCCCGACAGGATTTCATCCCCGATCACCAGCATCGCAGCAGTTGGATTGGCCATGGAACGCCCTCCCTCTTGATCGACCGTTAGGGCAGGTATAGGCCCTAGGCCATGCGATTTGAAACCCCCCTTATCCCCGCCCGCCTGATCCGCCGCTACAAACGCTTTCTGGCCGATTGTACGTTGGAAGACGGGCGCGAGGTGACGGCCCATTGCGCCAATCCCGGCTCGATGATGGGACTGGCGGAACCGGGTGAGAAAATTTGGCTGGAGCCCAATGATGATCCCAAGAAAAAGCTGAAATACGGCTGGCGGCTGGTGGATCACGAGAACGGGCATTTCACCGGGGTCGATACCTCGGTCCCCAACAAGGCCCTGCGCGCAGCGCTGGAGGCGCGCGAAATCTCGGAATTGGCCGCCTATGAAACCTTGCGGGCCGAGGTCAAATACGGCGAGAGCAGCCGCATCGACTTCCTGCTGACCCAGCCCGGTCTGCCGGACGCCTATGTTGAGGTCAAAAGCGTCACCCTGTCCCGCCAGCCCGGTCTGGCCGAATTCCCCGACAGCGTGACGGCGCGAGGCACCAAACATCTGGGAGAGTTGACCAAGATGGCCGCGCAGGGCCACCGAGCGATTATGCTGTATCTGGTGCAACGCACGGATTGCGACCGGTTCGCGTTGGCTGAGGACATTGATCCGACCTATGCGGCGACGTTTGAGGACGCGCAGGCGCAAGGGGTGGAGCGGTTAATCTGCTGCACTCGCATTTCGCCTGACGGAGTCTGGTATGATCGAACACGAGATATCACCGCTTCAAACGGATGAGCAGCGCAACAGCTTCTTGGATTTTTCATCAATTCAGCCAGTCAACGATTATACCCGCTCCCAGCTTCTTTGCTGCGTGCCATTTCGGCGGAATCGTATCCCGGCCCGGGTTTATGAGGCACATGCGTCATTGGCGCAGCGACTCGTCTTGCCCTACGCACAAGCCAGATCACACCACACAAAGTGATAAGAATCAAAAGCCCTAAAACCAACAGGTTACTTATGCTCATGACATCATCCTTGTGTAAGCGGACATGAACACTATCTCTCTCGGAGATTTTGGTCAATTTAAGGTTCAGATATCACGGGTTGGAGGAATGTCATCCGGACTGTGACGCCGAGCCCTCTGGAACTTTCTGCACAAGCAGCGTAAAAGACATGCTGCGCGCAACATTTGGAGCCTCGCATCGATGAAAGAACATCGTGGCCGTCTGACCAAGGACGGTATCCGCATCTATGAACAGGGTGACTTTGCCGGGATGCACGCGGCAGGGGCGCTGGCTGCGCGGATATTGGATGACATTGCTGAACATGTCTTTGTCGGTCAAACCACCGGTGCAATCGACGGTCTGATCACTCAGATGGTCGAGGATGCGGGCGCGACCTCGGCGACGATTGGCTACAAAGGCTATCAGCATGCCAGCTGTATCAGCGTGAACCATGTGGTGTGTCACGGTATCCCCGGCGACAAAAAGCTGAAGGATGGCGACATTCTGAATATCGACGTCACCGTCATTGTTGATGGCTGGTTCGGCGATACCTCGCGTATGTATGTGGCAGGCAAACTGCCGCGCAAGGCGGAACGCCTGATTCAAGTGACCCATGACGCGCTGTTCAAGGGCATCGAGATGGTCAAGCCGGGCAATACGTTCGGTGATATTGGCCACGCGATTCAGGCCTATGTTGAGGCACACCGGATGAGCGTCGTGCGCGATTTCTGCGGCCATGGGCTGGGCCGTGTCTTCCACGCGCCGCCTAACGTTCTGCACTATGGCCGCCCGGGCACCGGAGCCGTGTTGGAAGAGGGTATGTTCTTTACCATCGAACCGATGGTCAATCTGGGACGGCCTGAAACCAAGACACTGGCCGATGACTGGACTGCCGTGACCCGCGACAAGTCTCTGTCGGCGCAGTTTGAGCATTCGGTCGGTGTAACGGCAGATGGAGTTGAGATCTTCACGCTCTCGCCGGGCGGCAAGTATCACCCGACCTATTCGTCCTGATCGCTCGCCTGATCGCGTAACAGTTTCAGAAGCAATGTCTCATCCCGCCACGGTATCACCGCGTCGTTGATGAAAATCGGCGCACGCAGCGGCTTGCTTGGCGGTCCTGTCGCGGTGTCGCTATCCGTCGAAAAGGCCCAAAGCGGAGGTGTAATGGCGCGGTCCATGCGCCGACCATAACATGTTTTTCGGTCAGAGTCCCAAAAGCCCAGGCACGTGTGACATATCCGTGAAAACCTCAGCCCCGAGTGCAGACAACCGCGCGCCGTCGTCATGGGCGGCATAGGCAAGGCAGCGCATATTGGCCCGTATCGCAGCGGTCACGCCGTTTTCACTGTCTTCGATCACAACCGGGGATTTGGCATCGAAATGCTGCGCGGCGGTCAGAAACAGCGCTGGATCAGGTTTGGCGCTGCCCAGCATATGGGCTGAGAACACCACTTTACTGAACCGCTCCCATAACCCGTTCTGACCCAGAGTGATCTGCATTTTCTCGGGCCGACCATTTGAGGCAACACAATAGGACATGCCGCTTGCGTCGAGTTGTGCCAGCAATTCGGGAATGCCGTCGATCAGCGGGGTGCCTTCGCGCAGTCTGGCATAGATTTCGGCGTAGATTTGTTCGGTCCAGTCATCCGGCAGATCCGCACCCATCTCGCGCGCTTTGTTGCGCACGCCCGACATGGTACCGCCGACAAACATCGACATACAATCGCTCAAAGTCAGGTGCAGGCCATATCCGGCGAGATTGTCGACCATGACCTGATTGGTGGTAACCTCGCTATCGACCAGAACACCGTCGCAATCAAAGATGACCAGATCGTGCATTTCAGCCCCCGGCTCGCCACATCATGGAAATATGTGTGTCGCTGTATTTCCGCGTGTCGTGCAGCGTGAAGCCTTCGGGCGCGGTCATGGGGGCGTTCTCCTCCCAGACGATCAGGGCGTCATCGGCCAGCCATCCACCTTGGATCGCCGATGTCAGCGCCTTTTGACCCAGGGCTTTTCCGTATGGTGGATCAAGGAAAATCAGATCGCAGGCCGTTGCCGGATTTTCGCCAAGCCGGGTCGCATCGCGGCGGATCAAAGTAGTCTGGTTGGCGCTTCCGGTCAGGTCGATATTCTTGCGGATCAGACCTTGTGCAACCCGTCCGTCATCGACAAAGGTAACGTGAGTTGCACCGCGCGACAGCGCCTCAAGCCCCAATGCACCGGTGCCAGCGAACAGGTCCAGCACGTGCAGGTCATCAAAGTCGATCTGGTGGTTCAGGACGTTGAAAAGGCTTTCCCGCACCCGGTCGGTGGTGGGCCGAAGATGTGCACCCGCATCGCCCTTGCCGACCGAGGCCAAGGCCCGGCCCCGGAACTCTCCGGCGATGATCCTCACGCTTTGAGCAACGGCTTCAGGTCCGCCTCAGGATCGGCAACAACAGCGGGATCAGCGGTCTTGCCCGCATCGATCAGGCGTTTGCCGACCATATAAGCGCGCGGGTCATTCATGGCGTCGACCGCGATCAGCTGATCGCCCTTATAGTACCAGAAGGACACCGTCGCGCCCTCACCTTTGCGAGTCACGACGCGGTCATAGCCAGTGTTCAGGCCAGCGATCTGCAGCTTGACGTCATATTGATCTGACCAGAACCATGGCGTTGCGGTGTAATCCTTGGCGGCGCCCAGCATATTCTGAGCCACAATCTCGGCCTGATCGATGGCGTTGGGCACGCTCTCCAGTCGGATGCGACCTTCGCCATGCGGGAACGAGGCGCAATCACCTGCCGCCCAGATCGACGGGTCCGAGGTGCGGCCATGGGCGTCGGTCTTGATGCCGTTGTCCAGCTCGAGCCCTGCAAGCTCAGCCAGATGAGTCGATGGCGCAATGCCAACGCCAACCACGACAAAATCCACCTGCAACTCGGTGCCATCGGTCAGGACTGCGCCCGTCACGTGGCCAGCCTCGCCAACCAGACGATCTAGCCCGACACCTTCGCGAATGTCAGCGCCGTATTCGGAATGCAGCGCGCGGAAATAATCGCTGGTCTCTTTCGCGGCGACGCGCTGCAGGATGCGGTCGGCCATCTCAACCAAAGTCACTTTGACCCCACGCTTGGCACACACCGCGGCAGCCTCAAGCCCGATGTAACCGCCCCCTACGATCAGCGCGCGCGCACCGTCGACCACCCGAGGCTCCATCTCGTCGATATGAGCCAGATCGCGCACCACATGTACGCCTTCAAGATCGCCTCCGATTGCTGCAGGCAAGCGGCGCGGGTCGGAGCCAGTGGTCAGAGCCAGTTCGTCATACGAGATCACGTCATCGCCGACGGTCACTGTATTGGCATCCGGATCAATCGCCGTCACAGGCTGGCCCAAGCGCAAAGTGATGTTGTTCTCGGCATAAAAGCTCTCGGGCCGCAGGAACAGGCGTTCCAGTTCCATCTCACCCAGCAGATAAGCCTTGGACAAGGGCGGGCGCTGATAGGGCAGATGCGGCTCGGCTCCGATCAGCGTGATATCACCCTCGAACCCGTCCTTGCGCAGCCGCGCCACCAAAGAAGCACCGGCCTGGCCTGCCCCGATCACGACGATATGGCTCATGTTGTGCCCACCTTGCAGAATACCCATGGTCTATCAGTTGCGACCACCTATATTGCGACAAAGCCCGACTCTGCAAATCCAAATGACAGGAGCCCAAAAATGATTTCAACAGGTGACATGCTGCCCGAAGCGACGCTGACACAGATGGGAGCCGAAGGCCCTGAAGAGGTACGGATTTCAGACAAAACCAAAGGGCGCAAAGTTGTGATCTTTGCCGTGCCTGGCGCGTTTACCGGGACATGCACAACCGCGCATGTGCCCAGCTTCATGCGAACCAAGGACCAGTTCGATGCCAAAGGTGTGGAAGAAATCATCTGTATTTCGGTTAACGATCCGTTCGTGATGGGTGCCTGGGGCGAAAGCACCGGCGCGACAGCGGCCGGACTGACCATGCTGGCTGACGCGGCGTCTGAGTTTACCAAGGCCATCGGCATGGATTTCGACGCACCACCGGTGGGTTTGCTGGCACGGTCCAAGCGCTATGCGATGCTGGTCGAAGACGGCAAAATTGTTGCATTGAACCTGGAAGAAAACCCCGGTGCTTGCGAAATCTCGGCCGGTGAAGGGCTGCTTGAATCCATCTGATCTTTGCTGGCCCCGGCACCGTCGGGGCCACATGAAGCGCATTTAACTTGATGCAACGTCCCGATGTGCCAATACTTGGCCCATACATCGTGGGAGTTCATTGATGCGACTGAAATTAATCACTTTGTTTCTTGGCAGCGCCGGCGCCCTGGCAGCCTGCGGTCCTGCCCCCACCCCCCAGCAACAGGCGGCACGGCAGCATGAGATCGCTTGCCTGAGCGGCACCATCGGCGGTGCGCTGATCGGCGGGGTGATCGGCAATCAATTTGGTGGTGGTTCGGGCAAGACCATTCTAACCGCAGCGGGCGCTGCTGCCGGTGGTGTGTCTGGCGAACGTTACGCGTGCTGAGGAGACCAGAGATGAAACGAGTACTGATTGTCGCCGTCGCCCTCATGATGACCGGAGCCGCAAATGCCGAGAGCGTCAAGGAACTGCATGAGGCCGAGCTGAACAATATCGACACCAACAATGATGGTTTCTTGTCCAAGGATGAATTCAACGCCTTTTCCGACTATGCGTTTCAGGCGATGGATGAGGATAAGAACGGCACTCTGGGCCTGAGCGAAGCCAAGCCGTTTTTGGATATCAAGCAGTTTCAGGCTGTTGACCGGAACGGCGATAGCCTTATTTCCAAGGCAGAGTATGCCGCCCAGATGCAAAGTGATTTCGAAGCTGCAGATCAGGATGGCAATGGCCAATTAGACTGAGCGCCAACCCCGTTGGCAGGAGCGCGTCATGAAGAAATGGATTTGCCTTGGCAGTTTGGCGGTGTTGGCTGCATGTGACGTACCGCAAGCTCCGGTGGTGACCGGCCCTGACGGGCAGGTGCAGATTCAGATCAATACTGCTGGTCTGACCTGCTATGAAAATCGGTGCCTGGACATCAACCCGGCGGCCCGCAGCGTGCGGTCCGTCGGCACCCGAACCATCAGGATTCCGGGCAATATCAGTGTCAGCGATGGCACGATCACCCCAGCCGAGTTCAAGCAGCTGGGAACAGCAACATTGCTGGCCGGTGGCATAGGATCACCCGACAACCGCTAACAGGCTATCCATCTTGCGGGCCAGCTTAGCATCCTGTGCAGACAGACCGCCGACATCATGAGTCGACAACACCACCTCGACCGTGCGGTAGACATTCGACCACTCGGGATGGTGGTTCCATTTCTCGGCCCAGATCGCCACCTGCGTCATCCAGCCAAAGGCGGCGACAAAATTATCGAAGATGAAGGTCTTGGTGATCGCATCGCGGTCTTCGACCATAGTCCAGCCATTTCTGAACAGCGGGTCCAGCAGCGGGCCGCGGGTCTCGGTTGACAGAAGTTCGGTCATTGCTGTTCCTCCGGGTTCGATTTCCTGAACGGGCCATAATCCGTCAGAATCTCGATCTCTTCTCCCACTGCGTGGGACTCGGCGTCCAGATATTTCTGAACCGCATCAGCAAAACCCGGATCGCCAACCCAATGCAAGCTATGCGTGCGCGTTGGCAGATAGCCGCGCGCCAGCTTGTGCTCGCCCTGTGCACCGGCCTCAACCCGGGCCAGGCCTTCTGCAATGGCAAAGTCGATCGCCCTATAATAGCACAGTTCGAAATGCAGGCAGGGGTGATGCTCGACACAGCCCCAGTAGCGGCCAAAGAGCGTTTCCCGCCCGATGAAGTTCAACGCCCCTGCGATGGGGTATCGGTTGCGTTCGGCCAGCACCAAGGCGATGTCATCCCTCATGGTTTCCTGAGCGATATCAAAGAATTGCCGCGTCAGATAAGGTGAGCCCCATTTCCGCGCGCCGGTGTCCTGATAGAACCGCCAAAAGGCATCCCAATGCTCGGGCCGCAGATCATCGCCGGTGATGGTGCGAATCTGCCCGCCGAAATCGCAGGCCTGCGCGCGTTCTTTTTTGATATTCTTGCGTTTGCGCGAGGACAGGGCGGCCAGAAACTCGCCAAAGTCGGTGTACTCGTCATTCAGCCAGTGAAATTGCTGCGAGTGACGCACCATCAGGCCCATCTGTTCCCCTGCCAGCGCCTCGGCTTCGGTGCAGAAAGTGGCGTGCAGGGAAGAAATCCGGTTCTCGGCAGCCAGTTGCACCGCCCCTTGCACCAAAGCCGAGATGCCAACCGCATCATAGCTAGGTCGCACCAAAAACCGCCGACCGGTTGCAGGTGTAAAGGGCACCGCAATCTGCAGCTTGGGATAATACCGCCCGCCCGCGCTTTCATACGCATGGGCCCAGCTGTGATCGAAGATATATTCGCCCTGAGAATGCGATTTGGCATACATCGGTGCCGCCGCGATCAGCATCCCATCCAGATAGGCCGTCAGATATTGCGGTTGCCAGCCAGTTCCTGGCCCGACCGAACCGCTTTCTTCCAAAGCCAGCAAAAACCGATGCGTTGTGAACGGATCAAGCGGGCGCCCGCCATCTGACGCCTCGGGGCAGGCGCAACTGTCCCAATCGCCCGCGGAAATCTGCGAGAGCGATGATAGAACCCGAACCTCAATCTGTGCCTGATCCATGTGCCCTCCGCGCTGTTCCTTTATCTGTGATCGCGCACAGCGGGATCAAGCGGGATGTTCGGCCAGATAGCCTTCGAAGGTCACATTATCGGCAACCCTGCGCGCCTCGGCCTCTTCTTTGGGCGAGCGGATGGTCCAGCACAGGATCGGCACACCCTGCGCCTTAAGCTCAGCGACCCGAGGGCGATCAAGATCAGAGGCTTCGTGGCTGATGAAACTTGCGCCAACACGATCGAAATCGGGAATATTGCGCAGATGATCGCAAACGGTCTGCGGCAAAAGCTCGACCTTGGGATCGTAAGAACTAGTGACAAGACCGCGTGGAAGATGTGGCGCAAGGCGCGCAAGCTCTGCAACCGCATGCGGATTGAATGACATCAGGGCGACTGGCCCGGCGTAATCTTTCAGCACATCAACGACATCCGCTTCCAATGGACCAATATCAGGACCCATTGCGCCATCCTGATCCTTCAATTCGATCAGGAGAGGCACGCGGCCAGCAACAAGGTCCAGCACCTCTGACAGCAAGGGGATGCCTTCGCCGTCAGAATTCAGCAGTGGCCGAACCTGCGCCTGCGCCGCCGTGATCTGTTGGATCGGACCCGGCTGCCCGGTCAGGCGGGTCATGTCATAGTCATGAAACACCATGGCGCGGTTGTCGCGGGTGCGCTGCAGATCAATCTCGATCCCGTAACCGGCCTCTATCGCAGCGCGAATGGCGGCCATGCTGTTCTCGGGCCGCTGATTGGCGACATCATGCAACGCCCGATGTGCTATCGGGCGTTGCAGAAATGCAGAAGGCAGCGAGGGCGTCATTGAACCTCGAAGATGCCTTCGATTTCAACCGCGACACCCAGTGGCAGCGAGGCTGCGCTGACGGCTGAACGCGAGTGACGACCGGCGTCGCCCAGCGCCTCGACCAGAAAATCCGAAGCCCCGTTAATCACCTGCGGCTGCGCGGTGAAATCAGCGGTCGAGTTCACAAACCCGGTCAGCTTGATCACGCGCACCAGCTTATCGATATCGCCGCCGCAGGCCGCTTTGACCTGAGCCAGCAGGTTGATGGCGCAGACTTTGGCGGCAGCTGCACCTGCCTCGACATCCATGTCATCACCCAGCTTACCGGTAATCAGATCATCCGCCTTGGAAATCTGGCCCGAGACATAGACGATGTTGCCGATGCGCACGAAAGGAACGTAGTTCGCTGCGGGCGCAGGCGCGTCCGGCAGGCTGACACCCAGGCTGTCCAGTTTTGCTGCGATGCTCATGTGGTTGATCCTCATCTCATAGTGATTCCGCGCGGACGCTAACCGGGAACGCAGGTTTCGGAAAGCGGGAAAGCGGTATTTTTCCCATTGCCTGCGAACTGGGCAGGTCTCCTCTTATTCAGGAAGTGTTGAATTCCAGCCACTTTACGGCATCCCACTGGATAAGATAAACGCGAGTTGTTGTTTCATATTCTGCGCGAAACCTATATGTGAGACCAATTGCGCCACCATGAGCGTAACGGCCGTATTGATTGAAGGCTCGGCACACCACCGGGCGATTTTCGGAGTAACGAAGACAGTGCCACGCTACATCCGCCTGAAGCACCTGATCATTCTAGCCCTCATGACGGTTTTGTCGGCCTGCGCGACGCAGCCTCAGGACGCAGCAGCACGGGGTGAGATTTTTGACCCCTATGAAGGGACCAACCGCGGCATTCACAAGTTCAATCTGGGTGTCGACCGTTTCTTGTTCCGGCCGGCCTCGAAAGGCTATGTGAAGATCGTGCCCGATCCCATGGTCACCAGTTTCAATCACTTTGCCGAAAATCTGACGATGCCCGGGCAGGCGCTGGACTATCTGCTGCAAGGCAATCTGAAACAGTCCGGCAATGCGCTGCTGCGCTTTCTGATCAACTCGACCGTGGGCGGCTTTGGTCTGTCTGCCCCGGCGGATGAGCTGAACCTGCCCCCCGTCGACACGGATTTCGGCGAAACCCTCCATGTCTGGGGCGTGGGCGAAGGTGCCTATGTGGAACTGCCCTTCTACGGCCCGTCCACCGCGCGCGATGCGGTTGGCGTTGTGGTCAACCTGTTCTCGAACCCGATCAACTTTAGCCCGACCCGCCCAGTCGACAATATCGGTGTCTATGCCGAAGTCGTACGGCGCATGGGGGATCGCGGACGGTTCTCGGACACGGTCGATTCGATTCTGTATGAAAGTGCAGATAGTTACGCGCAGGCGCGCACGATCTTTTTGCAAAACCGCCGCTTTGAACTGGCAAGGGATGATGAGGACGCCTATCTGGGTTTGTATGACGATCCCTACGCCACCACCGGGACCGACCCTGTCAGAGACCCCTATCTTGACCCGTATGAGGACCCCTATGCTGAATAACCTGTTGAACCGACGTCGTTTTGTGGCCACCGCCCTGACCGGGATGACAGTTGTCGCATTGCCTCTGCCCGCCTTTGCGCTGACCGAAGCGCAGGCCAAGCAATTGGTCAACAGCGTGGTGGCCGATATCACGCGGATCATCGACTCGGGCAAATCCGAGAACGCCATGCTGCGCGATTTCCAGAAGATTTTCGTGCAATACGGTGATGTGCCGATCATGGCCCGCTATGCGTTGGGGGCAGATGCACGCACAGCATCCTCGGCGCAATTGCGCCAATTCACCAAAGCGTTCGAAGGGTATATCTCACGCAAATACGGTCGCCGGTTCCGCGAGTTCATCGGCGGAGAAGTCACCGTGCGCAACGCCCGCAAGATCAAGACCGGATACGAGGTCAGAACCTCGGTCAAGCTGCGTGGCTCTTCCCCGTTCGAAGTAACCTTCCTTGTGTCCGACAAATCGGGGCGCGGCAAGTTCTACAACATGTTCATCGAAGGCGTGAACCTGCTGCTGACCGAACGCACCGAAATCGGCGCCATGCTGGATGCGCGCGGCGGCGATCTGAACCGTCTGATCAAGGATCTGGGTAAGACAGGGTAAGCAAAGTTTCTAATCCAGCCCAGCCATCGCCCGGCCCGTCCGCGCGGTGGCTTTTTTATTCAGGGGACAGGCTTGTGCGCGATCTGGCTGACATAAGACATGTAGCCAAAGAACGTATTTGCTGACACGCGCGCCCGGGCCTCGGATTTCAGCGCCTGTGCCGTTTCGGGATGTAGCAACCCAGTTTCCGCCATTCGGTCCGCACCCCTATCAATGACGGTGAGGAAGTAAGTCGCCTCGCCCTCGGCAACATATCCGTGCCCCCGGCGGCGGCCCAGTTCAAACCCGGCCTGCGTCAGCAATCCGCCTATCTGACGGATGATCCAAAGGTTGGTGACGTTCTGATTGATCATGAACCGGACAAGCTGATCCATAGGATCATAATCGGCGATCTGTGCGGTGGCGGTGTCATAATCCCCATCACAAATCGCAAATATCCCACCGGGTTTCAGTATCCGAAACGCCTCGGAAATCACATCTTCAGCACCCGGTACATGGCACAACAGGGTGTGCGCCAGAACAAGGTCTACAGAATTGTCTTCCAGGCCGGTCGCTTTGGCATCACCGGTCTCAAAAACGAGGGCGCCTTCGTTTGCAAAGCTGTTGCGGGCACGTTCGACCATGACTGGCGAAGGCTCTATGCCCAGCGCGCGCTCCACTCCGGCGACTGACAACAGCTCATGCGTGACATGGCCGGTGCCAGAACCCAACTCAACCGCGAAACCACCATCCGGGACGAGTAGGTCGCTCAGGTATGCATTTCTGATTTCTTTTTGCGCCGGTTCCAGACACCGGGCTTCCATCGCCTCAGCGATACGTTCCTGAATCGAGATGTCTTGGCCAGCAAGATCGGAGTATGGATCGGACATAGCGCGCCTCCCTTCGCTATGTCCCAAGTTTAGCACATTTCAAAGTGACCGGCCAAAACCGACCACATTTGATGTGCTGCGGCTTTAATTCAGCCGTTCACCCGTTTCCTTGGCAAAGTAAGACACCTTGCTCATGTCAAAAGCGAGGTTCAGCATCTGACCGGCCTGCGCGCTGGTTTCGGCATGCAGGCGCGCCGTGACCTGTTTGCCGCCCAGTTCCGAGACCACGTAAGTATCGGCCCCTGCGGGTTCGACCATATCGACCATACAGGCGGCCTCTTGCACGCCTGCCCCGGCACGGAAACCGGCCTCGGCGATGTCTTCCGGGCGTAGACCGAGGATGACATCCTGAGGCAGTTCCGGCGCGCGCGCATCGGTTAAGACCAGCGTATCCCCGGTTTCCCGCGCGATTGAAATCTGCGTCCCCGAACCATTGTTCGACGCCTGCGCCGGGATCAGATTCATCGCCGGAGAGCCCATGAAATCCGCCACAAACAGGTTGGCCGGGTTGTTGTAGATCTCGGCCGGGGTGCCAATCTGCTGTACGATCCCGCCTTTCAGCACAACGATCTTGGTGGCCAGCGTCATCGCCTCGATCTGGTCGTGGGTCACGTAGACGATCGAGGCATCCAGTGTTTGGTGCAGCTTCTTAATCTCGGTCCGCATCTCGACCCGCAGCTTGGCGTCAAGGTTCGATAGCGGTTCGTCAAACAGGAACAGCTTGGGATCGCGCACCAAGGCTCGCCCCATCGCGACCCGCTGACGCTGACCACCCGACAATTGGCTGGGGCGACGGTTCAGCAAAGGTTCGATCTGAAGCAGCGAGGCGACCTCTTTCAGCTTGGCCTCCTGCGTGGCCTGATCGACCCCGCGCACCTTCATGCCAAAGGTGATGTTCTTGGCCACCGACATGGTCGGGTACAATGCGTAAGACTGGAACACCATCGCGATGTCGCGGTCCTTGGGGCTGACGTGAGTCATGTCATTGCCGCCGATGGACAAGGTGCCACCGGTGATTTCCTCAAGCCCTGCAATGCAGTTCAGCAGGGTGGACTTACCGCAGCCCGAGGGGCCAACCAGCACCAGGAAGTCGCCCGGTTCGATCGAGATGTTGATGTCTTTCAGAATCTCGGTCGCGCCGTAATTCTTGTAGAGATTATTAATATCAAGGATGGGAGCCATGGGTCTTATCCCTTCACTGAGCCAGCGGTCAGGCCGCGGATGAAATACTTACCGGCAACGACATAGACGAGCAGCGTCGGCAGCCCCGCGATGATCGCGGCAGCCATGTCGACGTTGTATTCTTTGACGCCGGTGGTGGAGTTTACGATGTTGTTGAGCGCAACAGTCACGGGCTGTGTCCCTGCCTGACTGAACGACACGCCAAACAGGAAGTCGTTCCAGATTTGCGTGAACTGCCAAATGACGGTCACCACGATGATGGGCAGCGATAGCGGCAGGAAGATCGACCAGAAGATCCGCATAAACCCGGCCCCATCAACGCGCGCTGCTTTGGTCAGCTCAGCCGGGATGGTGACATAGTAGTTGCGGAAAAACAGCGTGGTGAAGCCCAACCCGTAGATGACGTGGACAAAGATCAGGCCCGGAATGGTGCCTGCGATGCCCATCATGCCCAGCAGACGCGCCATCGGCAGCAGAACAACCTGGAACGGGATGAAGCAGCCAAACAGCATCAGCGAGAAGATGATGTTGGCCCCTTTGAACCGCCATTGCGCCACGACATAGCCATTCAGCGCGCCCAACAGGGTCGAGATCGCCACCGCAGGCACCGCGATCAGAACCGAGTTCCAGAAATAAGGCCGCAGCCCTTCGCACTGGATACCGGTACAGGCACCAGACCATGCAGTTTTCCAGGCGTCAAAGCTGACTTCGCGTGGCAGTGAGATCAACGAGCCTGTGCGTATTTCCTCAAGGCTCTTCAGCGATGTGGTCAACATCACGAACAGCGGCATCAGGTAATACAGCGCGAAGAGGCCCAGCAGGACGTAAAGCAGCCAACGCAGGGCGATCTTGCCTGTGGCGCTCTGGGTGCGGGTTTCGGTTTGGGGCATCGACAGATCAGTCATTTTTCGCCCTCAGCTCTGAATAAAGATAAGGAACCACGATGGCAAAGACGACCAGCATCATGATCATCGCGGATGAAGCCGCCTGACCAATATCACCGCGCGAAAAGGCCATGGCGTACATGTAGGTGGCTGGCAGATCGGTCGCGTAGCCCGGACCGCCACCCGTCAGGGCGATGACAAGGTCAAAGCTTTTGATCGCGAGGTGCGCCAGCACGATGAAAGCCGACAGGAAGATCGGGGCCATCGACGGGATGATGATCGCCGTATAGATGCGCCATGTGGGGATACCATCGACCTGAGCGGCCTTGATGATCTCACCATCAACCGACCTCAAACCGGCCAGAAACAGCGCCATGACAAAACCCGAGCTTTGCCAGATCGCGGCCATCACAATGGTGTAGATGGCGTAGTCGGGGTTCACCAGCCAATCGAATTCGAAATTTGTGAAGCCCCAGCCCTGCACCATGGATTCAATGCCCAGACCTGGGTTCAGTATCCACTTCCACGCTGTGCCGGTCACAATCATCGACAGCGCCATGGGGTACAGGTAGATCGTGCGAATGGCCCCTTCGACGCGGATCTTCTGATCCAGCAGGATGGCCAGCAACAAGCCCAGCACCATTGCGATCACGATGAACAGCGCGCCAAAGATGTAAAGGTTATTGATTGCCGTGTCCCAGCGGGGGGACTCGAACAGGCGTTCATATTGAATGAAGCCTTTGATTTCGTACTTCGGCAATAGTTTCGATCGGGTCAGCGACACCCATGCGGTCCATCCGATAAATCCGTAGACAAAGATCAATACGGCGATGAACGACGGTGCCAGCACCACCTTGGGCAGGTGGTTTTCCAGCCATTCGGACATTTTAGCCTCCGGGGAAAGGTGCTCTGCCCCTCACTATAGGGGGCAGAGCGATTTGGATCAGTAGCTGTTTGCCACTGCGGCCGACAGTTGCTGAACCGCGTCAGCTGACGACATATCCGAGTTGAAATGCGCGGTCACAACATCAGTGATCGCACCAGACTGCGCACCGCGCAGAGCCATACCGTGGGCGTAAGACGGCAACAGCGAGCCACCTGCCGAGGTCGAGCCCATATCTTCCGCCGACAGGTTGGCGCAGATATCAAAGTCTTCCAGGCCTACATCGGTCCGCGCAGGGATCGAACCTTTGTTCAGATTGAACACTTTCTGGAAGTTCGGTGCAACGATCAGCTTGGCCAGAAGGTCCTGACCCGCCTTCTTGTCGTCACCTTCCACATCGAACATGGCAAAGCTGTCGACGTTGTACAGATATCCGTCACCGGGGGTCGAGGCGCACAGAAAATCTTCGCCGGGCTTTTTGCCAGCGGCCAGGAATTCGCCCTTGGCCCAGTCACCCATGATCTGGAACGCCGCTTCACCATTCATGACCATCGCAGTGGCCAAGTTCCAGTCACGGCCCGAGAAGTTCTCGTCCACGTATCCGCGCAGGGTGCGCATCTGGTCAAAGACCTGAACCATCGTATCCGAGGTCAGCGCTTCGGGATCCAAATCAACCAGCGCTTTCTGGAAGAACTCGGGTCCACCAATGCCTAGAACCACGGTCTCAAAGACGGTTGCGTCCTGCCATGCCTGACCACCATGGGCCAGCGGGATCACTCCAGCGGCCTGCAGCTTATCAGCAGCAGCGTTGAACTCGTCCCAAGTGGTCGGCATCTCGATGCCGTTAGCAGCCAGAACATCCGCATTGGCCCAGATCCAGTCCACGCGGTGCACGTTCACAGGTGCCGCACACCATGTGCCTTCGCACTGCATGTGGCCCGCGATGGATGCAGGCAGAACGTCCGCCCAGCCTTCGGCCTCGGCCACTGATGAGATGTCAGCCAGAACGCCTTCCTCGTACCATTCCTGAATGGCCGGGCCTTTCAGCTGAACAGCAGTCGGCGCGTTGCCCGCCAGAACGCGAGCACGCAGCGCGGTCATCGCCGCATCACCGCCACCGCCCGCGACCGGCATATCGGTCCAGGTGCCGCCGTTCGAGGCGAACTCTTCTTGCAATACCGCGACCGATTTCGCTTCGCCACCCGACGTCCACCAATGCAGAACCTCAGCCTGTGGTTCGGCCACAACAGCCGATCCGGCGACAATGGCCAGACTCGACACAGTGGCAAATGCAAAACGCTTCATTTTTTGGTCTCCTCCCTGAGAACTCTGTGCCACCCAGTAGGCGGCGATGCTCGATATAGCGCTAACAGATTGTCGCCTGGCAACGCGTAATCCCAAGCAAAACCCCGACAAGCTGGAAATTTTCACCGCTTTTGTTACCCCGTGTTACGTTGGGCTTGAATCCGTTTCCATTCGTTACAATTGGCGGACGCGGAGGAAATTGAGGAGGAGAATCAGAGTGGGCATTCCCCGGCTCTTGGTGGTGGACGACGATTCAGAGATGCGGTCGATGATGACCCAGTTCTTTCAGCAGAACGGGTATATCGCGCTGCCTGCCAGTTCCGAACATGAAATTCGCACGCATCTGACCTCGGGCCGGATCGACCTGATCCTGCTGGACGTGATGCTGGGCGATGAGAATGGCGTTGAGATTTGCGCTCGGTTGCGAGCCGAGCAGGATGTACCAATCATTCTGGTTTCGGCCCTGTCGGCGGATCATCAGCGTATGGCGGGCTATGAGGTTGGTGCGGATGATTACATTGCCAAGCCGTTCAACCCGCAGCTTTTGCTGGCCCGGGTCCGTGCGGTAATGCAGCGGGCGCAACGCACGCCTTCGCTGGCCTATCGCCGCCGCACCCGTACCTTTCACTTTGATGGTTGGGTCTTTGACGGCAAGCGCGACGAAGTGCACTCGCCCGAGGGCTATCTGGTCTCCCTGTCGCAACGCGAAACCGCCTTGCTGAAAGTTCTGCTGGCCAACCCGCATATCCCGTTAACGCGGGATGAGATCGCCGCCGCGCTGGATGTTACCGGTGAGGCCGACAAGCCCGAGGCGCAAGGCCGCGCGATTGACATGCTGGTGGGGCGCCTGCGCTCGAAGATCGAGGCCAATCCCAAAGAGCCACAAATGCTGCGCACCGAACGCGGGGTCGGATACCTCTTTACCGCAAGTGTCTCGGTGGACGAAGACGCATGACCCTGCGGCTGCGCAGTTTTGGATGGGTATGGACCCTGTCCGCCTTTACGGCCGGGCTGGTCGCCGCCGGGATGTGGTTTGCATCAGCTCAAGCGTGGAACCGGCATTTGACCAAAGCCTTTGTTGCTGGCTTCACGGTTTACGAAGATCTGCGAACGGGTACGGCGCCACCGCCTGGCCTGTCGATTTCCCCCTTGCCTGCCCCGGCCGCCGCGCTGGCGGATATGGGAGAGTTCCAGCAAATGCCCGGCTTCTCTGGCCGCAGCTTTGTCACCAATCTGTCGATCCTGACCGACAGTTCATCCCCCCTAAGCGGGCGCGAACTAACGCTGGCGGTGTTGTCGGATCAACTGGTCTATCCAGTCTCGGATATTGTGTCGGGCAGCGATCAAACCGGCCCCGAAAAGATGGGCAACCTGACCCGCCTGCTGGCGACCTATTGCAGCGAGCCGATCCTGATCGCGCAGTTTGGACGTGGGGTCTGGCAGCAGGTCGATGGCACTGAAATCTGGGGCTGCAAAGCCGCGCCGGTTGATCTGCGGTTGCCTGCCATATTGATCGGGATCGTCGCGCTGGCGGTGTTGTTGACCTCGGTCGGGAATGTCTCGGACAGTTTCACCCGCTTTGCGCAGGCCCTTGGCGACCGCAAGCGGCGCGGCGGGCCGCAAAGCTATGATGCGGACGGGCCCGAAGAGCTGCGCGATATTGTTGCCGCTGTGAATGACCACTTGGACGCCGAACGTGCTCAGCTTGAAAAACGCGCCATTGTGTTATCGGGCGTAAGCCACGATCTGGGGACGCCTGCAACCCGTGTCCGGCTGCGCGCGGCGCTGATACCCGATGACGAGCTGCGCGAAAAGCTTGAGGCCGATGTGGACCAGATGACCGGTATGATCGAAAGCGTGCTGACCTATACGCGATCGGAACTAAGCGTCGAGGAGCCGCGCCAGATCTCTCTGACCTCTTTGGTCGAGTCGCTGGTGGCCGACTATCAGGACATGGATCGGCCTGTCTCACTGAAGGAGATTGAACCGGTGGCCGTCGAGGGCGCGCCTTCTGTCTTCATGTCGCGCCGTGGGCATGGATCGCTTCCGGAAACACGGCGCATTCTGGTGATGGGGCGCCCGATTTCATTGAAACGCGCACTTACAAATCTGATCGACAATGCATTGAAATACGGACGCAGGGCTGAGGTGGCGCTAGAGACCGATGCCCAAACTGCCACGATCATTGTCGAGGACAAGGGCACCGATATTTCAGTTGAGGATATCGAGGCTCTGCTGGCCCCGTTTCAGCGCGGATCAAATATCGGATCATCGGATGGGTTCGGATTGGGCCTAACCATCGCCAGCACCGTCGCCGAGCAGCATGGCGGAACACTGAGTTTCGAAGCCGGAGAACAGGGTTTGCGCGCCCGTCTTCAGATAACCCGGCAATAGAGTCAGGGCACATAACTGCGCACAAGTGCGCTGGCGATCAACGCCCAACCATCCGCGATCACAAAGAACGCAAGCTTGAACGGCAATGAGACCGTTGCCGGGGGCACCATCATCATCCCCATCGACATCAGCACCGCCGCAACGACAAGATCGATGATCAGGAATGGCAGAAAAATCAGAAACCCGATCTGAAAAGCGCGCGCAATCTCTGACAGCATGAAGGAAGGCATCAGAACGGACAGTGGCGCTTGAGGCGACAATTGCATCTCGGCGCCATCCGGGCGCAGCGCCACCATAGCCTGAAACGTATCAGCATCCAGACGCGCCGCCATGAAACTGCGAAACGGCTCTAATGCGCGCTCAAGCGCAGGTTCTACGTCGAGCGTTTCTTCGAACATTGGCTGAATCCCCGTCTCCCACGCTTCGGTAAAAACGGGTTCCATGATGAAGTAGGTCAAGAACAGCGCCAGACTGACAATCAGCATGTTGGGTGGCGATTGCTGCAGCCCGATCCCTTGCCGCAGGATCGCCAGTACGGTGATCAGGAACGGGAAACAGGTGATCATGATCGCCAGACCCGGTGCTAGGCTCAGCACAGTGATCAGCAGGATCAGTTGGATCGTTCGGGCCGAGATCGATCCGCCCTCGCCCAAAGACAGCGACAATTCCTGCGCTGCCCCGCCGGAGGGTATGGCCAGCAACAGCGCCAGCCAGAACAGGTGGCGCATCATCCGATCCCGTTTTGCAGATCCGAGATTTCAGTAAGCCGCACGGCCAGTTGTCCGGCCTGATCCCCTTCCATTTCTTCCAACAGGCCGCGTGCAACCAACTGATCCCCGACATAGAGGTCAACAGGGTCCTCGATCCGCTTATCCAGCGTAAGAACGGCATTTTCGCCCATGTTCAGCAGATCACGGATCAGCGGCCGCGCCCGTCCGACCGATACTGTGACCTCGATCGGGACAGCCTCAAACGGGTTGGGCCTTTCGGGTTTTGTGGGTTGGGGGTCACTCATTTGACAATGCCTCTTTTGCTTCAAACAGATATGCGTCAAACGCTGTAGCGATAGACGAAAGCAGCGCGGCGCAATCCACCTCGCGCTGTGCCGTTCCGACCTGCAAACGCGCTTGCCCAGGTTCTAAGGACAGGTCCTCAGACACATGCGGGCGCGGCGAGAATTCAGGCGGCAAGATTGCTTCGACCTGCTCTGCCGTTCCGACCGGGACAGTGAGTTGCATCGGCTGCCCGATCTGCTCGCGAGCCATTTCGCTTAACTGCTCGGCTATCCGCGTGGCGAAGCTGCGCTCGACGGTCTCAGGCAAAACAACTTGAACTAGGCTCTGGAACATAGGCTCCAGTGACAATGTCATGCGGGTCAACGCTTCCTGATAGGTGAATGACAGATCGGACAGTGTTGCAGACAGATCAGAGCTAAGCTGTACCCCGCCCTGCTCTTGTGCCTGAATCGCATCCTCCCAGCCTGCGCCATAGCCTTGTTCAAACGCGGCAAGACGTTGTTCTTCCAACGCGTCCTCATCCATGAGATGGACCGCAACACCCGCTGCTGGAGCAGTGAAATCTTCAAGGAGATGAGCGATCGACATCACACCTTCTCCTCGCCTTCTTCAAGCCAGCTACGCAGGATCTCAACCGTCTCTTCT
The DNA here is from genome assembly GCF_056539605.1 of Ruegeria sp. BA2. Classification (NCBI taxonomy): domain Bacteria; kingdom Pseudomonadati; phylum Pseudomonadota; class Alphaproteobacteria; order Rhodobacterales; family Roseobacteraceae; genus Ruegeria; species Ruegeria sp. BA2. The sequence continues at coordinate 83,929 of NZ_JBQFVE010000010.1, forward strand.
TGCTTGTCGCCGATCATGGCGCGCAAACGGTCAACTGGATCTTCACCGCGCGTATTGGCAAGCGCTGGGACGTTCGGCTGTGCCGGATCCGGGAGAGGCGCAAAGTCCTGCGTGTCTGCGCTGGCGATTTCTCCGGTGAGGTAAGCGGCGGGATCGGCATCAGTCGGTACGCCCGCTGGCAGTAGCGCCGGTACGGCGGATTTCGTCAGGATCGGACGGATGACAAACAGACCCAATACAAGGGAGACCAGCGCAAAAACCACCATCTGGATCAGCGACATGACATCCAAATGGATCTTCTGCCAGATCGACGCCGATACCAGTGTGCCCTGTGGTTCGACCACAGGTAGATCGAGCGATTTCAGAGTGATCACATCGCCGCGTTCAGCATTAAAACCAACCGCCGAGGCAACAAGTTCCTCAAGCGCATCCAGCTCGGGTTGCGGCATGGGTTCAAAACTCTCGACACCATCTGCACCCACGGTTCGCGCGCCGTTGACCAGAACGGCAACTGTCAGGCGTTTGATCGCTCCGGGTGCACGGTGCACTTCAAGCTCGGTCTCGGAAACCTCATAATTTACCCGCTCACGGGTCTGAGTGGCGTTTGAGTTAGATTCGTCGCCGCCGGCCCCATCCCCATCAGGCAGGTTCGAGGCCACGGTGACATCTGCCGACTGATTGCGCGCGCTATCGGATCGCTCTTCAACATCGGTGCTGATTGCAACACGACCCTTTGGATCAAAACGCCGCTCACGAATTGATTCCGTTTCGGTCACAGTGTCGACGCTGACTTCGACCACCGCGTTACCCGTGCCGACCCGAGCTTCAACCAGCCTCAAGACCTTTTCGCGCAGTTGGCGCGCCTTGTCATCTGCGGTATCCGCAGCCACAGCCGTATCTTGCGCCCCAATCACGGCACCGTTCGAATCTACAACTGTGACATTTTCCGGCGCCAGCCCACTTATGGCTGAGGCCACCAGAAACCGGATCGCCTTGGCCTGATCGCCCGTGATCTGCGCGCCCGAAGGCACCAAATAAACCGACGCAGTGGGTGCCACGCTGCGTTGAAACGGATTGGCCGAGCCATTGGCAATATGGACCCGTGCCTGGCTGACATGCGGGCTGCCAACGATCGTACGCGCCAGTTCACCTTCTTTTGCGCGCCAATACGCGGCATCAAACATCTGCGATGTAGTGCCAAAGCCGCTGAGGGAATCGAGCAATTCGTATCCCCGATTGCCGTTTGCAGGCAGGCCCTCGCTGGCCAAGGTCATGCGCAGCTCATCCCGTTGCGCACCCGGGACGTAGATCGAGCCACCACGTATTTCGTAGGCAACACCGCGCTGATCCAATGACCGCACGATATCGCCAGCCGCCCCGCTTTCGAGCCCGGCATAAAGCAGGGTCATCGACGGTGCTGTTACAAGTCGCGACATCGCGAGCACACCTAGAAACACCAGTGCAACCGCACCAGCTACGACAATTTGTTTACGCCTGTCCAAACTTGCCCAGACAGTTCCGATCTGCTGCACGCTCACCTCCGACTCACCGACATTCTGTGCGGCTCTGCCCTTGTTTGGACGATTGCCCTTAACAATCGGTTAGTCCCTGAGGGGTTATGACGGTTGCCGAACAAATAGATGAGGACCGCATGACCGACGCAACCGCAGATGAGGCAGAAGCCCCTAAGAAGTCAGGGAAAAAGGGCCTGTTGGTTGGCCTGATTCTGGCCATCGCGGGTGGTGCGGGGGGCTATTTCGTAACCGCGTCCGGCCTGTTTCCCATTGGGGTTGGCGAGAAGGCGAAAGATACGGAAGCGAAGGGCGACGAGATTTCTGTAACAGCCCTTCCCGATGTGAAATTTGTCGATCTTCCGCCGGTGATTCTCTCGGTCAGAACAGATGATTCGCGTCATCTGAAATTTCATGCACAGCTTGAGGTGAATGCGGGCCATGCCGCCGAGGTTGAAAAGATGCAGCCCCGAATCATGGATGTTCTGAACAGCTATCTGCGGGCGGTGGAATTAACCGATCTCGAAGACTCTTTGGCTTTGATGAGGATACGCGGGCACTTGCTGCGGCGCATCGAAATCGTCGTGGGTGAAGGCCGCGTACGCGACGTTTTGGTGATGGAATTTGTGTTGAACTAGGAGGCGAAGGTGGAGCTGATTGCCGATATTCTGCTGGTTGCAGGTGCGCTTGGCGCGGGGTTGTATTGTTTCGTCCTTTCGCGGCGTCTGAAACGATTTACCGATCTGGAGAAAGGCGTGGGCGGTGCGGTTTCTGTTCTGTCCACTCAGGCCGAGGAATTACGCAATTCTCTGGATAGCGCGCGCCAGGCTTCTGACGATTCGGGGGTCGCGTTGCAGGCATTGACCGAACGGGCGGAAATCGTTGCACAGCGATTGGAGCTGATGATGGCTTCGATGCATGATGTTGTGCAAGACGATCCGTCAGAACCCGAAACGCCTGAGGAACACCCGCTTGAAAAGCCTGATGAAGACAGGGCGGATGAGGTTTCGGACACGCCAAAGCACACGCCTGAACCGGCAATCGAAACGCCCAATGAAGAATCCGATCCGCCTGCTGAGGCCGCAGAGGACACACCCGAGCCAGCGGAAAAAAAACCCGAAGGGCTCATGTTCTTTCGACACGCCGCAACATCAGGCGGAGCGGCGCAATGATCCGAAGCAAAACCAGAGCGCCAGCCCAACGCACGCGCGGGGGTGTTCTGACGGTTATCTCATTGCTGATGGTCGGCTCTGCAGTCATTCGGATCGGGCTTGAAGCCGGTCCAGCTCTGGCGCGTGGGGCCGATCCCGAAATGACCGCCTTGGACGGCGCTGAGAATCCAGAGGCCAGCGCAGCCGATCTGCAAGTTTTGCTGACAGAATTGCTGCGTCGTGAGGACGAACTGAACCGGCGCGAGAATACGATAATCGACCGAGAGCGGGCTTTGGACATCGCGGATGAGGCTATCGAAACCCGTCTGATCATGTTGCAAGAGGCCGAAGAAGCCCTGCGCGAAACGGTGGCGATTGCCGAAAAGGCCGCCGAAACCGATCTGACGCAACTGACCGACGTTTATCAGAGCATGAAACCCAAGGATGCCGCCGCTTTGTTCGAGACGATGGACGCTGTATTTGCGGCTGGTTTTCTATCCCGTATGCCGCCCGACGCCGCCGCCAACGTGATGGCCGGTCTCAGCCCCCAAGCCGCCTATACGATCAGCGTGATCATGGCCGGGCGCAACGCCCGTGCACCGCAGGAATAAAGCCGATGCGTGATCAGCAATGCAACCCTAACACCGGAGATTTTTCATGATCGGAATCATCGGAATTGCAGTCATATTTGTCATGGTGTTCGGTGGCTATCTGGCCGCCGGTGGCAAGATGACCATCATCATGAAATCACTGCCTTTTGAGATGATGATGATCGGAGGGGCAGCCGTCGGCGCGTTCCTGATCAGCAATGATATGGGTGGTATCAAACATACTGCCAAGGATATCGCCAAGGTGTTCAAGGGGCCGAAGTGGAAGCCCGAAGATTATCGCGATCTGCTGTGCCTGCTGTTTTCATTGATCAGAATCGCGCGTGCAAATCCGGTCGAAGTTGAGCAACACATTGAAGAGCCGGAAAACTCGACGCTCTTTTCCAGTTACCCCAAGATTCAAGCCGATAAAGAGGCGGTGGATCTGATCTGCGACACTATGCGGTCGGCGGCGATGAATTATGACGATCCGCATCAGGTCGAAGAGGTTCTGGAAAAGCGGATGGAGGCCAATTTCCACCACGCCATGCACTCAAGCCACGCGCTGCAAACTGTTGCGGATGGATTGCCAGCCCTCGGGATTGTGGCCGCCGTTCTGGGGGTGATCAAGACCATGGGCTCGATCGACCAGCCTCCGGAAGTTCTGGGGAAACTGATCGGCGGCGCGCTGGTTGGCACATTTCTGGGCGTTTTCCTCGCCTACGGGCTGGTCGGGCCCTTCGCGGGCAAGCTGAAAACCGTGGTCGAGGAGGACAACCATTTTTATCAGCTCATCAAAGAGGTTCTGGTGGCGAACCTGCACAACCACAATGCGGCGATGTGCATCGAAGTGGGCCGTCAGAACACTCCAACGCACAATCGCCCGGGCTTTTCCGAGCTTGAAGAGGCACTGAAGGAAATCAAACAGGCCGCAGCATGATCCGCTTACTAACATTGGTCTTGTTTGCCATTGGCACCGGCGTTTCCGCACAAAGCTTGCGCGTGCGTTCGGGCGAACATGATGGATATACACGTCTGGTGGTGCAGGTGCCTGCAGGTACAGAATGGGCTCTGGATCAAGGTCCGAATGGCGCTCAACTTCGTGTCGCAATAGATAACGTCTCGTTCGACACCACGTCGGTTTTCAATCGGCTGTCGGGCGGCAGGCTTCAATCGCTGGGTCAATCCGAACCGGGAGCTGCGCTGGACATGACATTCGGATGTGAATGCGTGGCCACGGCATTTCTACACAGGCAAACCATGGTGGTGATAGATATCGGCCCAGGCAAGCCACCACCTGCAAGTGACACGCCGACGCCATTTGCATCGCCGTCTGTTGAGAAAAAATCAGCCGCAGAGACTGCTTTTGCCGAAGTCCCCGCCGCTGCACTGGCGCTACCTTTGTTGGATCTGGATCAACGAGATTTCGAACAGCAGCTAATATCGCGTATCCTGCAAAGCGCAGATCGAGAAGTCATAGACCTTCATCTTGCAGGCGTAGGGCGCAGGCACTCAACCGAATTTGGGCCGTTGCGATCATCAGAGCAACCGATATCAAATCTGCGCGTATCATCGGTTCTCGATGACGTTTCAGGGCTGGCTCATCTGGCAATCCCGCAGATCGACGACAAACCTGAATGTATCACCGATAGCGAATTGGCATTCGACGCATGGTCGGGCACTGGGCCGTTTTCTATGGGCGTAGCAGATTTGCGGATTGGGCTGTTTCAGGAATTCGATCGGCTTGACCAAGCACTCGCAATGGATCTGGCAAAGCTCTACACATATTTCGGATTTGGCGCCGAAGCGCTCCAAGCGCTGTCGCTGCAATCGGACTCCACGAGTGAACAGAGCAGGCTAGCGATCATTGCATCTGTTATGGACAATTTGCCCACCCCAACGCCTAACCCCTTCGAAGAGCTGCAACGCTGCGAAGGAAGCGCCGGGCTCTGGGCGCTTTTAAGCACCGGAGAACTGGATTCGGATGCCGATGTGAAGGCGATTGAACGCAGCTTTGGGCGGCTTCCGCAGCATCTTCGGCAGAATTTGGGCCCGGACTTGGCAGAGATTCTTGTTTCCGCGAACCATCTCGAAGCATCACGCCGCGTATTGCGCGCAGTAGAACGAGTGCTCGAAGTAAAGCCTGCCGACATAACGCTGACGAAAGCCAAAATCGCGGATGCACAAGGCGACACCGACACCGCTGAATCGCTGTTAGGCGAAGTTGTTTCCGATTCCAGCGCCGCAACCGAGGCACCACTGGCCTTGGCCCGCTTGATCGAGAAACGCTGGTCAGATCGAGGGGCGGTATCACCCAAAGAGCTTGACCTAATCGCGAGCTATGCCCGTGAGCTTCGGAAAGCTGATCTTGGCCCAATGATGGCGCAAGCGCACACGCTGGCTATGGCTTTGTCAAATGATTTTGCTGGTGCCATGGATGGCCTTAAGGCCGCTCCAAAATCCCGCGAATGGCACAGAACAGGTGATCAAGTGCACCAGCTGCTTGCCGAGCGGGCAGATGACATCACCTTCCTGCGACATGTTTTCGCGATGACTGACAAGCAGCGAAATGCACTCACGCTCGGGACTGTCGTCGCTGCGGCAGAACGATTGGTCGATTTGGGATTTCCTGCGCAGGCCTATGCGTTGTCAAATCGCCCTCAGGATCGAGGGCAAAAGTTTGATCGTGCACAGGTTCGAGCGCGCGCTGCGCTTTTGAATGGTCGCCCGCATAAGGCTCTGCTGGAAATCGAGGAAGATGCGTCAGACAGTGCGCATGAGCTGCGTGCCCAAGCTATGGAAAAGGCTGGGGATTTCGAAGCGGCCGCGCATGCGCTTCGTGAAATTGGCGAGACCGATGCGGCGGACCGCTATTCCTGGCTGGCCGGTGCGGACAACGAGGAAAGCGTTGGAACAAATGTCTTCGCCGATCTGACACGGATCAGAATGTCTCTGACCAACCCGATAGAGCGGCAGCCGGACAAGCCGTTATCGGACGCGGCAACGCTGTTGCAAGACAGTGCTATGGCGCGCGAACAGATCACTGAAATGCTTGAGAAGGTGCAGGCTCATCCAACGACCCAAATCCCAGAGGGTTAGTTCATTTTCAATCTATTGCACTCGAGGTACACGCAGACGAGCGGTCGCCCCTTAATCGGGTCTAATCAAGAGAATTTGGCAACTACTTCGTCAGCCTTCGGGTGGATCGTAGATAAGTTCGGCCAAGCCGGAAAAGCGCGACGTCACCTGAGGTAGCTCTAGAATGAATTGACAGATCTGATCTGCCCGTGATGATCCCAAGACCGGGGCTGCAAATTCAGTGAACTTGTCGATAATCTCTTGACGACTCAGCGGGTCCTCGGGACCACCACGTGCGTTCAGGTCGCCAGAGTCATAGACGGTTCCATCTGAGGTTTCGATCACCACATCCGCCCATCTTCCGTCAGGGAACCGAGCCGAATGGCGCGGGCTTTCGGTGACGGTAATCCTTGACATCACCCTTGCTACGTCGGGATCTGACAGACCTGCCCCCGAGATTTGTTCAACCCCAATGCGACCATGTACCGCTTGAGCGGCTGCGGCGAATGGCAGGGAGTATTGCGCTTGTGACGTGGTCTCCGGGTGGCCCGCAAACAAACAGGTCGCCTCATGAAAGCTGTTGATACGGATGCGTTCGATCTGCTGGTGCGACAAACCATGTTGCTGCATCAGCACCCGAACGCCATCAATTGCGGCGTGGGCCCAACGGCAGATCGGATAGGGTTTGATATATTGCTGCTCGACCTGCCAAACACTGCCCAGATCAGCCCAATGCGGTGTCACCTCGGCGGCCTCGATCGTGATGGCGGGGGCGCCGGTAAATCCGCGTTCGGCCAAAACGGCCGACGACAGACCAACCAAGGCACCCCAGCCAGAGCCGTCATGCAACATGGTGGGGGTCGCGATCTCGCGCATCATCTGACTGCGCGGCCCATGGAATTCGGCGATCCCTAACCCCTGGCGGAGCTGTTCGGGTGAATGACCGCGCAGGCGCGCCGCCATGGCAGCCACGCCTAACGCATTCCACGCCCCGGACGTATGATAATCGGTGACGGTGGCATGCAAAGAAAGCCCTGCCCGACCGGCGATTTCATACCCAACGATCAGCGCTGCAAGTGCGTCCGGACCTGTTAACTCGGGCGATCGTTCCGCCAGCGCAGCAAGCGCGGGAACCACGGCGACCCCGATATGCCCCTTGACCGGATTAAAGCCATCATGCGCATCCAGATTGTCAGTCTGCGTCGCAGTGGCATAGGCCGCACCGGCCAGACTGGCACAGCGGCCATCAAACAGCATCCGCGCGCTGAAATCAGGGTCTGAACTTGCATAGAGCAATGTCGCAGTGTCACGCGCTATGACCCCGGCCTGCATCGGACCAGCCGCGATCAGAACACCGAGCGTGTCAAGCAGCAACAACGCCGCCGTTTCCTTTGCAGATACAGGTATCTCTTCGGCCGTACGGGTCAGTATAAAATCACTGACCCGGCCAAATGTGTTCGTCATTGTGCAGGCTCTATCGCAGGTATTTCACCCCTAAGTTTCTGCCCCTTTGGATCGAATGGGGGCTCTGTGAGGATGCGGGCTTTGTGGGGGGCACCGAGGATGAATATCTCGACAGTGTCGCCCGGTTTTGCCGCACTTGGGTTTGCATAGCCGAGGGCCAGGGATTTGCCGACCGAATAGCCATATGCGCCAGATGTTACACGGCCAACAGGGGTGCCATCGGGGGTAAAGATTGGCTCACCTCCGGTGGCATCTGCAGTTGAGGCTTCGACCTCAAAGACACACAAAACTTCGCGCGGAGCGTTGTCTTTGACTGCTAGGTAGGCATCCTTGTGCAGGAAATCTTTATCCAGCTTGATCAAACCTGCCAGGCCAACCTCTTGCGGCCAGTATTCCTGAGAATATTCCCGCCCCCAGGACCCATAGCCCTTTTCGATACGCAACGATCCCAGCGCGCGGCCCCCCACCGGGCCGCCGTTCAGGTCTTTGGCGGCTTCGAGAAGTGCGGAATTGAGCCTGATTTGATCGGATTCCGCACAGTGTAATTCCCAACCCAGATCGCCGGTAAAGCTGACGCGGATGGCCAGACAGGCGATACCGGCCACCTCGATGCGACGTGAACGCATAAAGCGGAAGGCTTCATTCGACAGATCCGCGTTGGTCAGCCGCTGCAGCAGGTCGCGCGCTTTGGGCCCGGCCACGTTGAAGCCTGCAATGCGATCGGTAGCGACCTCGAACGTGGTGCCTTCGGGCAGTTCGATCATGTTGAAAAAGCGCTGATGATACCGCTCGGCCATGCCCGAACCGATCATCATGTATTCCTCATCGGCAACCTTTGTGATGGTGAAGTCACCTGCCACACCACCACGCACCGAGATAAGCGGCGTCAGACAGGACCGGCCAACCTCGGTTGGGACCCGGTTGGCGACAAGGGCATCCAGCCAGTCATGGGCACCCGGCCCCTTGATCACATAATTGGCGAAGTTCGAGATATCGATGACACCGACATGATCGCGCAGCATCTGCGCTTCGCGGCCCACGGGTTCCCACCAGTTTTGGCGCGTGAACCCATTGGTTTCCCGTGCGCCGGGCTGGTCCGCGAACCACAAGGGATGTTCCCAGCCGCAGTTCAGGCCAAAGACACAGCCCAAATCCTTTTGCATCTCGTAGGCGGGGCGCACCCGGGCCGGGCGTCCGGCGCTGCGTTCTTCGTTGGGGAAATGGATGGCGAAGCGATGGGTATAGACATCTTCGACCCGCGCTTTGGTAAAGGCCTTGTCGGCCCAGTCACCAAACCGGGCCAGATCCCAGGCGAACATGTCATATTGCGGCTCACCCTCAATCATCCATTGCGCCGACAACAGGCCCAGCCCGCCCGATTGCGAGAAACCGGGAATGATGCCGGTGCAACAGAAATAGTTCTGCAACTCGGGCACCGGACCCCAGATCGCGTTGCTATCGGGTGACCAGATCATCGGCCCGTTGATCACCCGTTTAACGCCCGCCGTGGCGGCAACGGGTACGCGTTCGGTTGCGCGGATGACGTTTTCCATGATCCGGTCCAGATCGTCAGGGAACAGGTCATGCGCAAAATCCAGCGGGGTGCCGTTTTCGGCCCAGAATTTCATGTCCTTCTCATAGGCACCGATGAGCAGACCATTGCCTTCCTGCCGGAAGTAATACTCGCCATCCCGGTCGGCGATCGAGGGCAGACGGCGGTCCAGATTGGCGACCTCGTCAATGGTTTCGGTGACAAAATACTGATGCTCGGTCGGCTGCAACGGCAATTCAATCCCGGCCATCGCCGCAACTTCACGCCCCCACAGACCGCCTGCGTTCACCACCCATTGGGTGTGGATGACACCTTTTTCGGTGCGCACGATCCAGGACCCATCTGGTTGCTGTTCAGTCCCTATTACGGGGCAAAACCGTTCAATCGTGGCCCCCATCGCGCGGGCACCAGCGGCATAGGCATGAGTCACGCCCGAGGGATCGACATTGCCGCCATCGGGTTCGTACATGATGCAGCGAATATCGTCGAACTGCGCCAGAGGGTGCAGCTCTTTGGCCTCTTCGCGGCTAATCTCATGGAAGTTCAGACCATAGAACCGCGCCTTCGCTTCTTGCAGGCGGAGCTGATGTTCACGGTCTTCTGTCTGCGCCAGATACAGCGAACCGGGTTGGAACACGCCGCAGCCTTGGCCGGTCGAGGCCTCAAGCTCTTTGTACAAATTCATTGTATAGTGCTGGATGCGGGTGATGTTGTTGTTGTCATGCAGCCCGTGGATATTCGCCGCAGCATGCCAGGTTGAACCCGACGTCAGCTCATCGCGTTCAAGCAACACCACATCACGCCAGCCCAGCTTGGCCAGATGATACAATATCGAGCAGCCAACAAGACCGCCCCCAATAACTACGGCCTGAGCATGCGTTTTCATGGTGAACTCCTGTTTGCGGTCTTGGCGCTTGCAGGAAAGTCAGCCACAGGTGGATGTCAGGTTATGCTCTGTTCCCGACGCGAAATGTCGGAAACAGAACCTGCTTGATCGGTTTTGATCAATAGGGCGCCTCAACATCATTCATCGAGACATACACTGTTTTCACCTCGCTGAAGTGATTGATCGCCAGTTTCGAGTTTTCGCGTCCAACTCCCGACATCTTGGACCCGCCGAACGGCGCTTCGACGGGGGCGAGATTATAGGTGTTTATATAACAAGTTCCCGCTTCGAATCCTGCCACGATGCGATGGGCGCGGGTCAGATCATTGGTGAAAACTCCAGCCGCCAGACCGAACTCAGTGTCATTGGCACGGGCCATCACCTCTTCTTCGGTGTCAAAATCAAGAACTGACATGACGGGGCCAAAAATCTCTTCTCGGGCGATTGCCATCTCGTCGGTGACGTCAGCAAAGACTGTGGGAAGCATATAGAATCCATCGCCTGCAGCCCGTTCACCGCCATAGACCAACCGCGCGCCCTCGGCCTTGCCTTTTTCGACATAGCTTAGGGCGATATTCATCTGGTTTTCGCTGACCATCGGGCCAAAGTTGACCTCTTCATCAAGCGGATCACCAATTTTTGCAGTGGCAAGGCGTTCGGTCAGGCGCGTAAGGAATGCTTCCTTTATACCTTTTTGCACAAACACACGGGTACCGTTGGAACAGACCTGCCCAGAGGAATAGAAATTGCCCAGGATCGCGCCGGATACGGCGTTCTCGATATCTGCGTCGTCAAACACGATCATCGGGGACTTGCCGCCCAATTCCATGGTGACGTGTTTCATGCTGTCAGCCGCCGCCGCATAGACTTTGCGCCCAGTCGGGACCGACCCGGTCAGTGAGACTTTGGCAACGCGCGGGTCGGTGACCAGTTTAGCCCCGACATCACCGTAGCCTTGCACAACGTTGTAGACCCCTTTGGGTGCGCCCGCTTCGACCAGAATCTCTGCCACCTGCAATGCGGATAAAGGCGTCGTTTCGGACGGTTTGAAAACCATTGTGTTTCCGCAAGCCAGCGCCGGGGCGCCTTTCCAGCACGCGATCTGTGTCGGATAGTTCCAAGCCCCAATACCAACGCAGACACCCAAAGCCTCGCGAATGGTATACACGAAATCTCCGCCACCCAACGGTATGTGTTCACCGGTCAACGACCCGGCCAGACCGCCAAAATACTCCAGCGCATCGGCACCACTGGTCGCGTCAGCCACCAATGTCTCTTGCAGAGGCTTGCCCGTGTCATGAGTTTCCAGGATCGAGAGGTCACGATTGCGATCCCGCATGATGTCGGCAGCACGCCGTAACACCCTGCCCCGTTCGGTGCCTGACATGGCAGCCCAGTCTGCTTGGGCCGATTTTGCACTGTTTAGAGCCTGTTCCAGGATCTCAGGCGTCGCAGAATGCAGCCGCGCGATGACTTCGCCGGTGGCTGGATAGATGACATCGATGGGTGCACCATTTGTATCTTCGACATACTCACCGTTGATGAAATGGCTGGCCTTGGGCTGAAACTTCATGCCGATTCCCTTTTTGTTCGATCCCTCTGGAAAAAAGGAATCTCATGCGTCGCGGACTCGGTTATATATTATTAACTGATCAGTCAATAAACTACAGGATTGGCATGTTCTCGCCGAGATTTAACAGCCAATTCTTGAAATAAAAGGTTAATGTTCTATTTATGTTCTACATAGTCAGAGGATTACCCGATGGCCCAGAACATGCGAAATTCCGCCCTTGGCGGCCCGTCAAATGATTATCACCTATTGCCCGTGACAGACCGGCAGATGCGCTTTGCCCGAGCTATCGCGCGGCAATCAGCACTTGAGATTCCGGTCGAAGCGCAGCGCGATCGTAAATCCCTGTCAGATTGGATATCGGTGCATAAACCGCATGACCCGTCGCCGTTTGCAAATTATCCGACCGGAAAGCAGGTTGCCTTTGCCGAGCGTATCTCGCGCAGCAAACGCCGCCCAATCCCGTCCGAGTGTTTCCGCGACAAGCAGATGATGTCGCGCTGGATCGATCAGAACAAATAGGTCGCTCTACTTGCTGTGGTTGCGTGAATAAAGCGCAACGGCAGCGGCAACAAACATGCCCAACAGAATATAGCCCGTCACAGCCTCGGCCACGGCCAGGCCGCGGCACAGCCCGATCGGAGACATGTCGCCATATCCAACCGTGGTGAAGGTGACATATGAGAAATACAGGATATCCGCCGGTCCTTTGGCACCGACAACACAGCGATCCGCGTACCCGAAGGCCCCGTAGACGGCGGCAAATAGGAAGGGCACGACTTGAATGAAGGACACCCCCATCAGGAACAGTATTTTGCGCGGGGATTTCACCTGTGTCAGGTAGTAGTAAGATTGCGACACCATCCAGATGACCAGACCGATCGATGCAATCGTCCCGATCGTATCACCTGCTGCCGTCTCATTCAGGCGCGACAGGCCATACCAAGCAAGGAAACTGGCCAGAACCAGCCCAAACGCCGCCAGCAGGGTGGATTTCCATTCTTCCAGAGTTCTGGGTTCATGGGTCATGGGCGCTCCGTCTGTCAGGCCTGAGCTTCATCATCCGATTTCCAGTGCGACCTGCAAGCTGAAATCAGTCGGACCCCAGATGCTCTTCACCCCGTGCGCGGGCCAGTTTGATCTGTTTCTGCCGCTCGCGGAATCGCGCCTTGTCCTGTTCGGAGGTCTCATCGACACATCGGTGGCACGACACACCATGCTCGTACTCGGGGCGTTTCACATCTTCGGGCAGGATGGGACGGCGGCACCCGTGGCACAGCTTGTGTGGGCCTTCGACCAGCCCATGCCCCACTGAGACGCGGTTGTCGAAGACAAAGCAATCGCCTTGCCAGCTGCTGTCTTCGGGCGGCATTTCTTCGAGATATCGCAAGATACCGCCTTTCAGATGATAGACATCCTCAACCCCTTGCCCCAGCAGGTAGTTGGTGGATTTCTCACAACGTATTCCGCCAGTGCAGAACATAGCCACGCGCTTGTTGTGAAACCGATCCTTGTTTTCTTCCCACCAAGCGGGGAAATCGCGAAAACTTGCTGTGTTAGGGTCGATTGCGCCCTCAAATGTGCCAATCGCCACCTCATAATCGTTGCGCGTGTCGATCACCACCACATCGTCCGAGCGGATCAGATCATTCCAGTCCTTAGGTTCGACATAGTTGCCAACATTGGCGCGCGGATCGACATCGGGCTGACCCATTGTGACGATCTCTTTCTTCAATCGGACCTTCATCTTGCCAAAAGGCGGATGGTCTGACTTCGCCTCTTTCCACTCCAAATCAGCGCATCCCGGCAAGGCTTGAATATGCGCCAACACCGCATCGATCCCGTCCCGAGGGCCTGCAATTGTGCCATTGATCCCCTCCTGCGCCAGCAGAAGGGTCCCCTTGACCGATTGAGCACGGCAAAGCTCTTGCAAGGCTGGGCGCAACGCATCAGGGTCAGAGAAACGCGTGAAATGATAGAGAGCAGCAATAGTGTACATGTGCGCGATCTAATGCCCTTGGTGAAAACACACAAGAGACTGCATTGACGACACCCGCTGCGCGCCATACCGATATCGTAAGAGAAGGAGACCGACATGGCCCACGCGCTGATCGTTATCGATGTTCAGAATGATTTCTGCCCCGGAGGCGCGCTTGCCGTCGCAGGAGGGGATGAAATCGTTGCTCCGATCAACGCGATCATGGATGGATTCGACGCAGTGATCCTGACGCAAGACTGGCATCCTGCAGGCCATTCCTCATTCGCAAGCTCACACCCCGGCAAATCCCCGTTCGAGTTAATCGACATGCCCTACGGCGCACAGGTGTTGTGGCCAGATCATTGTGTGCAGGGCAGCAAGGGGGCGGCCTTTCATCCTGATTTGCGTACCGATGGTGATCTTATCATCCGCAAAGGCTTTCGCAGCGCCATCGACAGCTACTCTGCTTTCTTCGAAAATGATCATTCCACAGTAACCGGTCTAAAGGGATATCTTGAGACACGTGGGATCACGCAGCTGACCATGGTTGGGCTGGCGACGGATTTCTGCGTGCATTATTCGGCCGTTGATGCGGCACGGCTTGGCTTTGAGGTTACCGTCAAAACCGAACTGTGCCGTGCCATCGATATGGACGGTTCTTTGGCCGCAGGAGAGCAGGCCATGCGTGATGCAGATGTTCAATTGGATTGATTAACCCAAAGAGGCGCCATGGGCCGCAAGCAGCCTAAACAGAACATATAAGATGGCGGCCAGCCCCAGCGCGAACCCGATACGACCGGTTGCAGAGCGACGCGTTGATCGCTCGGGTCTAGGGCGCGGTGGTTGCAAAGGCCGATCTGGTACCGACCGTTTCACGGAACCCGGCTTTGCGTTTCTGATATGGGCCAGAAAGTGATGGAAGTCGAATTCCCCACTGTACTCACCCTGAACACCCATGTTCCGTACATTTGCAAAAAGACGCTTCAGAATCGCAATGCGATCATGGGTATCTTCCGGCCTGTAATAGCCACGCGCCAAATGCCCATCTGCCCCATACAAGCTAAAGCCGGATTCCAAAAAAATCCTGCGAATCTTGGGTGACGCAGCGCGCAAGGCGTCCGCTGTCTTGATATCCCTGAACTGCGCCCGCACTGGGGGCCGTCCTGTTATCGCTGTATGGCCATGCTCGGGATCAACCTCATCCGGAGCTATGGCAACAATGTCAAAATCGTACTCGAGACTCATACACTAACTACAACCTTCATTTCCATCCCCACCCCTCACTAAAGCGTGAAGGTAACCCACAATAAGCCCGTAATGTGTTCAGTCATAGGCATTGTTCCCAATCCCGCGACTCTTGCCATTTCGTGCTCCGATTGATCTAACAACGGAAATTGCAGGAGGTCCCCATGGTCGATATCGCGACGCGGGTCTACAATCACAAATGGAAGATTGACCCAATTGTGCGGTCATTAATCGACACAGACTTCTACAAACTGCTGATGTGCCAGTCAGTGTTTCGAAATAAGCCTCAAACCGACGTCGTATTCTCGTTGATCAACCGCTCGAATCACGTTCCATTGGCCCATTTGATCGACGAAGGTGAGCTGCGCGAGCAGTTGGATCACATCCGCTCGCTTAGCCTCAGCCGGGGCGAAAGCACCTGGCTGCGCGGAAATACATTCTATGGCAAACGCCAGATGTTCCGCCCGGATTTCATGGAATGGTTCGAAGATTTGCGCCTGCCGCCCTACCATCTGGAACGCAAAGGTGACCAATACGAGCTGACCTTCGAGGGCAAGTGGCACGAGGTCATGTTGTGGGAAATCCCTGCGCTTGCGGTTCTGATGGAATTGCGGTCCCGCGCAGTGCTGAACGGCATGCGCCGGTTCGAGCTGCAGGTGCTTTATGCGCGCGCGATGACGCGTGTTTGGGAAAAGATTGCTCAGCTTCGCACTATCGACGGGTTGGGGATCGCAGATTTCGGCACGCGGCGCAGGCATTCATTTCTGTGGCAGGATTGGTGCGTGCAGGCGATGATCGAAGGATTGGGGCCTTCGTTTACCGGTACATCAAATTGCCTGATCGCCATGCGACGCGAGGTTGAGGCGATCGGCACTAACGCACATGAGCTGCCGATGGTCTATTCTGCCCTGGCTGAAAACGACACCGAACTAGCGCAGGCCCCGTATGATGTTCTCAGCGATTGGCACGAAGAACATGACGGCAATCTGCGCATTGTCCTGCCCGACACCTACGGCACCAAAGGCTTTCTGGACCGCGCCCCTGATTGGCTGGCCGGATGGACTGGCATCCGAATTGACAGCGGGGACCCTGCCGCCGCGGCCGAAATCGCGATAAATTGGTGGAATTCACGTGGTGAGGACCCAAAGCAAAAACGCGTCATTTTCTCGGATGGTCTCGACGTCGACAAAATTCGCGAACTACATGCAAAGTTCGCGGACAGGACCAATGTTTCCTTCGGCTGGGGGACGCTGTTGACCAATGATTTCAGGGGGCTGGTGCCGAATGACGCGCTGGCCCCGTTTTCGCTGGTGTGCAAGGCGGTCTCGGCAAATGGTCGCCCGACAGTCAAGCTATCGGACAACCCGGAAAAGGCCATGGGACCTACCGATCAGATCGAGCGGTACAAGCGTGTGTTTGGCGTGGGAGCTCAGCAGGCGATCGAAGTCATCGTTTAGCCGTGATAGGCGGCAACCGTTTTTAGTTGCGAGAACCCATAGAGCGCCTCGAACCCTTTTTCGCGGCCGTGGCCGGATTTCCCGACACCTCCAAAGGGCAGCTCAACACCGCCGCCTGCGCCGTAGTTATTGATGAATACCTGCCCAGTCCGTAGCCCTTTGGCCAGTCGCATCTGGCGGGCACCATCCCGGGTCCAGACGCTGGCGACAAGGCCGTAGTCGGTGGAATTGGCGATGGTTAGAGCCTGCTCTTCAGTATCAAACGGGATTAAAACCTGCACGGGTCCAAAGATTTCGTCTTGCGCCAGTACGTGATCAGGCGGGACATCGGCAAAGAGAGTAGGCTGAACATAGGCCCCACTTTCAGGGGCGTTTTCTACGATCTGTCCCTGTCCGGTAATGGCCAGATCTGCGCCTTTCTCCAGAAAGCGGGTGACGATCTGTTTCTGCCGTTCCGAGATCAACGGCCCGACGCGCAGGTCGTTCATCGCGGGGCCCACCGTTAGTTGGCTGTAAGCTTCTGCCATGCGGGCTTTGACACCTTCGTAGATACCCCGCTGCACCAGAATGCGCGACGAGGCTGAGCAGGTCTGGCCTGCATTCTGAATGCCCGCATTCACCAGAAACGGCAGCGCCGCATCCAGATCGGCATCGTCAAAAACCAGTTGCGGGGACTTGCCGCCCAGTTCCAGCGTGACAGGAACAACGTTTCGACCTGCCTCTTGCTGCACTAATGCACCCGTAGCAACCGAACCAGTGAATGAGATGTGATCGACGCCCGGATGCGCCGACAATGCGGCGCCTGCTTCGGCCCCCAAGCCGGGCACCACGTTCAAAGCTCCGGGCGGTAATCCAGCCTCAAGCGCCAGATGGGCAAATGCCAAGGCGGTCAGGCACGCCTCTTCTGAAGGTTTCAGCACACAGGCATTGCCCATCGCCAGCGCAGCGCCGACCGAACGGCCAATGATCTGCATCGGATAGTTCCATGGCACGATATGGCCGGTCACGCCATGCGGCTCGCGTAGTGTATAAACGGTGTATCCATCGAGATAGGGAATAGTTTCCCCCATAACCTTATCCGCCGCACCCCCGTAGAATTCGCAGTATCGCGCCAAAGCAATCGCATCCGCCCGCGCCTGGGTCAGAGGTTTGCCGACATCCATCGCCTCTAGCTGCGCCAGATCCTCAACGCGTTCCAGAACCAATTGCCCTATACGGTTGAGAATCCGCCCACGCTCTAGCGCTGTCATCCGACCCCAATCGCTCTCGCAGGCGGCTCGGGCGGCCCGCACGGCGGCGTCGATATCGGCTTCACTACCTCGGGCGATCTGACAGATTTCTGAACCGTCCGAGGGGTTCGTCAGAGGCAGCGATTGGCCCGAGGCGGGCGCTATCCACTCCCCACCAATCAGGCAGAGGTTGGGATCGAACCAGAGGGGATTAGACATTAGAAACTCCAAAATCAGGCTCTAAGTAGGTGTTTCTCATGCGGCACCTTTTCCAATCTCAGGCAGACTCGGGGCCGCATCTATAAGTGTTCGCGTGTATGGGTGTTCAGGCTGGGTGAAGACCTGGTCAGTTTCACCTTGCTCAACGATCTTGCCAGCCTGCATTACCAACACGCGGTCCGTGATCGTTCGCACCACGCTCAGATCGTGGCTAATGAACAGGTATGTCAGGTCATAGGTCGCGCAAAGTTCGGCCAGCAGATCGAGGATACGGGCGCGGACCGAAACGTCTAGCGCCGAGACCGCCTCATCAAACAGGATCAGTTCGGGCCGGATGATCAACGCGCGGGCGATGGCAATCCGCTGCCTCTGCCCGCCCGAAAATTCGTGAATGTACCTGCCCGCATCATCGGGGCTGAGACCCACAGCGCTCAGCATCTCGGCGATGCGGTCCTGCCGCTCGGATCCGGATAGTGGGGTGTCGAGCAGGTGAAACGGCTCGGTGATCAGGCGTGCGACCCGGTGGCGGGGATTGAAGCTGCCATATGGGTCCTGGAACACAACCTGCATCTTACGACGCACGGCCAGATTGGGTCTGTGGCCTGAGAATACAGGCTGACCATCCAGAGTAATTCGTCCCTGCTGAACCTCTTCGAGCCCCAATATGGCCCGTGTTAGGGTCGATTTTCCACATCCAGACTCTCCGACCAACCCCAAACGTTCACCCCGGTTCAGAGTAAAGCTGACTTGATCAACCGCCCGATGGTGACCTGGCGTGTCGAATAAGCGCGTTCTGGGCAGGCGGTACTCCCGCACCACATTGTCGACTTCAAGCAATGGGCGCGGCGCAGGAGAGGCAGGCAGGTTGACCTGATGCCCCGAAGCCTCGAACAACATGCGGGTATAGGGGTGCTGCATATGGTTCAGCAGATGATCGGTTGCGCCGGTTTCAACCACCTCTCCATGCCGCATAACCACGATCTGGTCCGCCATGTCGGCAACCACAGCCAGATCATGGGTGATCATCAGCAGGCCCATGCCGTATTCCGACACCAGCCCCTTTAGCAGATCAAGGATTTGCGCCTGCGTGGTCACATCCAGCGCCGTTGTCGGCTCATCCGCGATCAGCAGCCGGGGACGGAGAGCAATCGCCATGGCGATCACCACACGCTGACGCTGTCCGCCCGACAGCTCGTGCGGAAAGCGTGTCATAGGGAACCGCTCGGTGGGCAATCCGACCCGCGCCAAAACCTCTTCGGCCCGTGCGCGCGCCTGTGCGGGGGGCATGGCCTTGTGGATCAGGATGGTCTCCATCACCTGATCGCCGATGGTTTTCACCGGATTCAGGGCGGTCATTGGCTCTTGGAACACCATTCCGATCGCAGCACCTCGCAGAACGCACATCTCAGCTTCGGGCTGGCTCAGCAGGTTTTGACCTTCAAGCTGCAGCACCCCATCTGCTTTGGCGCCGTTCGGCAGCAACTGCATTACGGCAAGGGCGGTCATGGATTTGCCCGAACCACTTTCGCCCGTGACAGCCACGATCTGCCCCGGCGCTATCGACAGGTTAATCCGTTTCAGGATCGGCGTGCCATGAATGGTCAGCGAAAGGTCCTTGATCTGTAGCAGGCTCATGCGCGGGCCACCCGTATCCGAGGGTCCAACCAATCGCGCAAGCCATCCCCAAGCAGGTTCAAACCCAGCACGGTCACGATAATCGCCAGACCCGGAATCAGAGCCAAATGCGGGGCAAAACTGACCATTGTCTGCGCGTCGGCCAGCATTCTGCCCCAGCTGGGCGTGGGGGGTTGTGCACCAAGGCCGACATAAGACAGCCCGGCCTCGGCCAGAATGCCCAGCGAGAACTGGATAGTGCCCTGAACGATCAACAGATTGGCGACGTTGGGCAGGATATGTTCGGCCGATATCCGCGCCGCGCCTTTGCCGGATACGCGGGCGGCGAGAATGAACTCGCGCTCCCACAATGACAACGCTGCGCCCCGGGTAATGCGGGCGAAGACAGGGATGTTAAAGATACCGATGGCGATGATCGCATTTATTGCCCCTGCGCCAAAGACGGCGGTGATCAGAATGGCGATAACCAGAGACGGGAAGGCAAAGACCAGATCGTTGCCACGCATGATGACCTCGTCCAGCCAAGACCCTTTGCGCGCGGCGGCAGTCAGGCCCAAGGGCACGCCCAGCGCCATTCCGATCCCGACGGCCACCAACGCCACCGCAATCGATGTGCGCGCGCCGACCATGATCATCGAGAACATGTCGCGCCCGAAATGATCCGTGCCAAACCAGTGTTGTGCGTTTGGCGGTTGCAGCTTGGCCGGGATGTCCAGCGCGGCGTGGTCATATGGCGTCCAGACATACGACACGAGCGCCGCCAGAAGTACCAGCGAAGACAGTGCAGCACCAAGGATCAGGTTGCGGCTCATGTCCTGCTCCTTAGTCTTGGATCGACGGCGGCATAGGCCAGATCGACCAGAAAGTTCACCATGATAACGGCGAAGACCAGCAGCATGACAACCGATTCCACCACGATCAGATCACGCGCCGAGATCGCCTGAAACACCAGCCGCCCGAGGCCGGGCAGATAAAATACCTGCTCGATGATGATCGAGCCGGCCAGCAGGAAGGAAAATTGCAGCCCGATGATTGTCAGCACCGGGATCAGAGCGTTCCGTACACCGTGTCGCCACAACGCCTGTCGGCGCGAAAGGCCTTTGGCACGTGCGGTGCGCATGAAATCCTCGGCCAGAATGTCCAAGAGCGCTGATCGCATGACCCGAGCGAGGATCGCCGCCTGCGGCAAAGCCAAAGCAATGGCAGGCAGGGTCAAAGAATGCAGACCCACCCACACGCCGTTTTCCCAGCCTGCGAACCCTCCAGCGTTGAACCAGCGCAGATTGATGGCAAAAACCAAAACCAGCATCATGGCAAACCAGAAGTTCGGTACAGCGATACCAAGCTGGGTCGCGCCCATCACGGCCACATCACCCGGTTTGCCGCGTCGCGCAGCGGCGTAGATACCAGCCGGAAAGGCAATCAACGTGGATAGCGTCAGCGCATAAAGCGCGAGCGGCAGCGACACCCACAACCGATCGGCAATCATCTGCGATACGGGGGTGCGATAGGTGTAGGAGGTACCGAAATCACCGACCAGCATCCCGCCGACCCAATTGAAATACCGCTCGATCTTTGAGACATCGAGGCCTAGCTCTGCCCGCAATGCAGCCAACGTATCGGGCTGCGCATTCACGCCCAGCATAAAAGACGCCGGATCGCCGGGCGCAACCTCGATCACCGCGAAGATGACGACCGAGGCAACGGCTAGACTCAGGATCAGCGAGAGAAGGCGTTTGAGGGCATAACGTAGCATTGGTAACAGGTTAAGTGTGCGGAATGCGCGGGTCCAGCATCTACTTGTAGGCCTGCCGCTCTGTCCGAATCAGGTTGATTGCACAGGTGGATAGTTCAGCGGCGGGCTCGGTCTCGGACAGCCATTCCAGATTGGTTTCCGTGCGGGCCAGCGTCGCGCGACGTAGAACCATCAACCGGGCACGTGGGCTGTCCAGAAACTCTGCTTGCGGGATAACGGTTTCAAGCGGGCTATCGGTACGGATCACTTCGAAATAACCGCCCGATAAGGCTAGAAATGCGAAGGCGCAATCGGGTGCCTCATCGGCACATTGATCAGTACAAAGCTGCGCGATGGGCCGGGTTGATGCCGACGTCATCAGCCAATCTTCAACCGCTGGCCGCCACGGATTGTCCGGGGATACGTCGCCATATCCCAACCCAAGCGCCAGCAGGCCTGCCATGTCTAATGCCTGCTCCGAATTCGCGTCCACCGGATCAGTTTGAATATGGCGCAGCGCGGCAAGGCCGTCGCCACGTGGTTCGGGCTGACCAGACAGATAGGTCAGATAAGGTTTCAAATCCTGCATGACCTGATCGTCTGCCAACAAGCGCCCGCGCTGGTCATCATCGCCATACAGCGCCACGATCCGGGTGGGGTAATCCGTGGCCTGATGTTCGCCCAGCGCGTTGAGTTGCGCAATCAGATCAAGATCGGGCTCTGGCCGTTTTGCCTGCATTAGAGCCTGTGCAAGCTCATTTCCGTCCCGCACTTCGACCATCAGCCAGGACTGCCCGAAAGCACTGAGATCTTTTTGGCGGAACAATTCACGCGATTGATCAGGATCAAGCGATTGGCGATAGGGCGATGGGCCCAGATCCGATGCCTCGATCCTGGCGAGCAATAAACGTGCTTCGACAACACCCTTGTTGGCGAGATCCGCCAGCAAAGGCAGGGATTGCATATCATTCCCCTGCAGCCACAACGCCACCGCCTGCTGCAGCGGCGTGTTGGCTCGCGCGGTCGGCGCGAATAGGACCTGCGCCGCGAGTATAAAAGCGGCGAGGAATAGTCTGATCATGCGCAGCCCCCTTATTGGATCTATTCGTCCCAACTGATGGCTGTCAGGTCGATCGCCGCAGTGGGCGCGTTTTCCCACAGGCCTTGGACCCCGGCTTTGGCCACCCCAAGCTTGGCGAACTGGAACAAGTAGCCATTGACGTAGTCGGTCGATATCAGGCGCTGCGCTTCTCCCAACAGACGTGTACGTTCATCAGGGTCTGTGGTGGAGTTCAGCGTATCCATCAAAGCCTGAAAATCCGTGCTGTCATACTGGAAGTAATAGTCGGGGCGGGCATAGATACCGATATCCATCGGCTCGGTATGGCTGACAATGGTCAGTCCAAATTCTTTGCCCCTGAATACGCTTTCCAGCCATTGCGCCCATTCTACATTGATGATCTCGGCTTTGATCCCAATCTCGGCCAACTGGGCGGCGACAATCTCGCCCCCGCGCCGGGCGTAGGAGGGCGGCGGCAGATGCAATGTGGTTTCAAATCCGTCGGGATAGCCTGCCTCAGCCAGAAGGGCCTTGGCTTTCTCAGGGTCATAGGCCGAATTACCGGTCAGATCGACATAGGCCGGATTGTGCGGTGCAAAATGCGTGCCGATGGGTGTGCCATAACCGAACATCGCACCGTCGATGATGGCCTGCCGGTCAATTGCATGGGCCAAGGCCTGCCGGACAAGAATATCATCAAACGGCTCCTGTTTATTGTTGGTTGACAGGATGGTCTCACCCTCGGTCGAGCCGACAAGAACCTTAAAACGTGGATCAGCCTCGAACTGCGGCAGGTTCTCGGGCGCTGGGAAATTTTCGAACGCATCCAAATCCTCAGCCATCATGGCCGCAAAAGCAGCCGTGGGGTCCGAGATAAATTTGAACGTTGCAGTCTCTAACGCAGGTTGGTCGCCCCAATAATTGGGATTGCGGTTCAGGGTGATGCTGTCGCCTTGCACCCAATCGGCAAAGGTGAAGGCCCCGGTTCCCACTGGGTTGGTCTTGATATTCTCGATGCTTTCCGGAGCGACGATGACTGCATCACCCCAGGCGAGATTAAAAAGGAAATTGCCGTTTGGTTCCTTCAATGTCACTTGCACGGTCAGAGGGTCCACCACTTCGACGGCTTCGATCCCGGCAAACAACGCCTTTTGCGCATTGGCGCTATCTTCGGCACGGGCACGATCGAGGCTGAATTTGACGTCTTCGGCATCCATCGTGGTGCCGTCGTGAAACGTCACGCCATCGCGCAGTTTGAAGGTATAGACGGTGCCATCATCCGAGATTTCCCAACCTTCAGCCAACCCTGGAACCACCGAACCGTCACCCATGAACCGGGTCAGGCCTTCGAAAATGTTGGTGTAAACAACCGAATCGATGGCTTGTGCGGCAGCGCTGGTTGGGTCCAGATGCGGCGGTTCCAGCTGTATGCCGATGGTGATATCTGATTTTGCCAAGGCTTGCGTGGCAATCAGACTGGCACCCAGGGCCAATGCCGACGCGAACGAGCGAAAGCGCTGCTTTGTCATAAAAATCTCTCCCCACATTGTACGACTGTCCCGATGACTACGGATCGTTCTGAGACTGATCCTGCCAGAAACCCCGGGTCAATCAAGGGATTGTTGGCGCAACCGGGGTTTCTTTGCACCTGCCGCATCTGCTATGCCGCGCTGCAACATGACCCAGCGAGGAGCGATCATGAGCGCCACCGCCCGCAAGAAAGCCCCAAACGCCGAGGATATCCGCGCCCGGAAAGGCACGGACCCCTTGGTCTCGCTGACCGCATATACCACGCCGATGGCCCGCCTGATGGACGCGCATTGCGACTTTGTTCTGGTCGGTGACAGCGTCGGTATGGTGCTGCATGGGCTGACATCGACCCTTGGGGTAACGATGGAGATGATGATCATGCACGGCCAGGCCGTTGCCCGTGGTCTGGACAAGGCGATGATGGTGATCGACATGCCATTTGCAAGCTACGAGCATGACCCAGCGCAGGCCTTCCGCAACGCAGCCCGGCTAGTGTCTGAGACCGGCGCTGGGGCGGTCAAGCTGGAAGGCGGCGTGGAGATGGCCGAGACCATTCGCTTTCTCGTGAAACGCGGCATCCCGGTGATGGCGCATATCGGACTGACACCACAATCGATCAACACATTGGGGGGCTACAAGGTTCAGGGCCGCAATGAGCAGGCCGAGTCCGTGTCGGCCGACGCCCATGCCGTTGCCGAAGCAGGGGCATTTTCACTCGTGTTAGAGAAGGTTCCGCAGGGTTTGGCCGACCGGATCACCGCAGAGATTGCGATTCCAACAATCGGGATCGGTGCCTCGGCTGGTTGTGACGGTCAAATTCTGGTCGTGGATGACATGTTGGGTTTCTTCACAGAGTTCAAACCAAAATTCGTCAAACGATATGCTGATCTGGGTCCGATGGCCGAAGCGGCCATTGCTGAATATGCAGCCGATGTGCGTGCCCGTAGCTTTCCCACAGATGAACATGTCTTTGCCGACACGGCGCCCGCCAAAGGACCCAACGCATGACCGCGCCCATCCTGCGCCAATTGGCTGACCTGCGCGCTCTGACCCGTGAGTGGCACCAAAAAGGGGAAGTGATCGGCGTTGTACCCACCATGGGCGCGCTGCATCACGGGCATCTGTCCTTGGCGGAATCCGCAAAGGCGGATTGTGACCGAGTGATTGTAACCATCTTCGTGAACCCCAAACAGTTCAACAACGCAGACGACCTTGCCAAATATCCGCGTACCGAAGTGGAGGATGCCGCGAAACTGGCCCCCTACGATGTCGATGCAATTTATGTACCTGACCCGGATCAGATCTATCCCGCAGGGTTCGCAACCACTGTTTCGGTCTCGGGCCTGACCGATGTGATGGAGGGTGAATTCCGACCTGGGCATTTCGACGGAGTAGCAACCGTCGTCGCCAAGCTGTTTCTGCAGACGCAGGCAAATCGAGCCTATTTCGGGGAAAAAGACTATCAGCAGCTCATGATCGTGCGTCGGATGGCCAAAGATCTTGATATTCCGATTGAGGTGATTGGCTGCCCCACAATACGCGAACCTTCGGGTCTGGCGATGTCGTCGCGCAATCAACTTTTGTCAGAGGGCGGTCTGATGATCGCCTCCGAAAAGCACCGGATCATGCGCGCGCTTGTACAGGCGATGGAACACGGAGACGCCTTTGAGGCGCTGGCGCAGCAGGCGCAGGCGGATTTGCTGGCCGCTGGTTTTACCAATGTCGAATACCTTGAACTGCGCTGTGCCGAAACGCTGGAACCATTGACCCATGCCACCCGACCGGCTCGGTTGTTTGCGGCCGCTTGGGCCGATAGCGTTCGGTTGATCGACAATCTACCGGTTTCGCCGGTCTGATTTCCCCTCTGGTACGCGCAGCATTGTTTGCGCTAAAGTCCCGCAAAACCATGGCGGGAGGGGCGCAGGCATGACCTATATTCTGGCAATCGATCAAGGCACGACATCGTCTCGTGCGATCCTGTTTGACGCGCAAATGCAGCGCGTCGGTACAGCTCAGCGCGAGTTCACACAGTATTTCCCGCAGGAAGGCTGGGTCGAGCATGACCCAGAGGAGATCTGGGACAGCGTTCTGACCGTTTGCCGGGAAGTACTGAAAACCACCGGCGTCGCTGCCAGCCAGATCGCCGGGATTGGGATTACCAATCAGCGTGAAACCACAGTGATCTGGGATCGCAACACCGGCACCCCGATCCATAACGCCATTGTCTGGCAGGACCGTCGCACCGCCGACATCTGCGAACGCCTGCGCAAAGCCGGGTGCGAGGACGATGTGACCGCCCAGACCGGCCTGCTGCTGGACCCCTATTTCTCGGGAACCAAGGTCAAGTGGCTGCTGGACACCGTGCCCGGCGCACGCGAGCGCGCCGCTGCGGGAGAGTTGCTGTTCGGCACCATCGACACATTCCTGATCTGGCGCCTGACCGAAGGTCGCGTTCGCGCCACCGATGCCACCAATGCGGCCCGCACCCTGCTGTTTGACATCCACAAGGGACAATGGAGCAGCGAAATTTGCGACCTGCTGGATATCCCTGGGACCATGCTGCCCGACGTGCGGGATTGTGCGGCGGATTTCGGATCAACGCAGCTGCTGGGTGGCAACATCCCTATACTGGGCGTGGCAGGGGATCAGCAGGCCGCAACGATCGGACAGGCCAGTTTTCAGCCGGGCATGATGAAATCCACCTATGGCACAGGATGTTTCGCGCTGCTCAACACCGGGGCACAGCCGGTGGAATCGAAGAACCGACTGCTGACAACCATTGCCTATCAGCTGGACGGGCAAAAAACCTATGCGCTTGAGGGTTCGATCTTTATTGCGGGTGCGGCGGTGCAATGGCTGCGCGATGCGTTGCAGATCATTGATGCGGCCCCGCAAAGTGGTGAACTGGCCGCGCAAGCCGATCCGACCCAGCATGTGGTCCTCGTCCCTGCCTTCACTGGCTTGGGCGCGCCGTATTGGAAACCCGATTGTCGCGGCGCCATCTTCGGCCTTACCCGCAATTCAGGCCGGGCCGAGATCACGCGCGCCACGTTGGAAAGCATCGCCTTCCAGACCCGCGATCTGTGGCACGCGATGGAGGGCGATTGGGGTGCAAAGGCTGACGTGATCCTGCGCGTTGATGGTGGGATGAGCGCGTCTGACTGGGCGATGCAGGGGCTTTCGAACATACTGGGCGCGCCAGTCGACCGCCCTGTGATGCAGGAAACCACCGCGCTTGGGGCTGCTTGGCTGGCAGGTATGAAAGCAGGTGTCTACCCGGATCAGGCAGGATTTGCCGAAACCTGGGATCTGGATCGCCGGTTTGAACCTGCGATGGCCGATGCCGACCGAGACGCGGCTTACGCGCGGTGGCAACGCGCGGTTCAGGCGGCCATGGCGTTCTAGCTGTGGTCTTTCATCAGGCGCTGCTTCTGACGTGACCAATCCCGCTTGGCTTGCGTTTCGCGCTTGTCGTGCAGCTTTTTACCTTTGGCGATGCCGATCTTCAGCTTCGCCCGACCCTTGTGATTGAAATAGAGCACCAGCGGCACCAGCGTCATGCCCTTTCGCTGGGTCGCGTTCCACAGGTTCGACAATTCCTTGCTTGTGACCAGCAGCTTACGGCGGCGACGCTCTTCATGCTTGAAGACCTTGGCCTGCTCATACGGCGCGATGTAGCTGTTGATCAGCCACAGTTCCCCATCATCGACCGAGGCATAGCTTTCAGCGATGTTCGAGCCACCCGCACGAAGGGATTTGACCTCGGACCCTTCCAGCACGATACCGCATTCGATATCGTCCTCGATTGCATAATCGAAGCGCGCACGCCGGTTTTCGGCGATCACTTTGTAATTCGGGTCAGTGTTCTGCTTCTGCTTGGCCATGACGCGTTGATGTATGCCGCTTGCGCGCGCCTTGCAAGACGAGGTTATGAATTGGCTGAGATTATCAAGTCAGGGCCAAAGATCGTATCAGCGTGGTTGTGCAGATAAATCTTGAGCCAAGGCGTAAACCGGTCCGGGTGTCGTTTCACCTCGGCCAGTAAATCATGATAATCGACCCAGCGAATATCCATCACTTCGTCCGGGTTAGGCTCGATTTTCAACGGACCGCGCACATGGGCCAGAAAGACATCGACCACTTCATTTTCGACAAGACCGTTGCCGACATCCGCGTGATATTCCAACCGATGCCGATACTCGGGGTAAAGCCCGGTGATCCCCAGCTCTTCGTTCAGGCGACGAACGGCACAGTGCGAGGGGCTTTCGTTCCAGTCGGGATGGGTGCAACAGGTATTCGCCCAGAGGCCGGGCGTATGGTATTTGCCCAACGCACGACGTTGCAGCAATATCTCGGTCCCGCGCACAACGAAGACTGAAACGGCCTTGTGCTTCAGGCCTTTTTCATGGGCCTCCAACTTGTCGACAGGTGTCAGTTCACCCTCAACCCAGGCCGGGATCAAGATTCCCATCTGTTGTCTCCTGCTGGCGATTGCCGGTCCGTGCGGTTTTGCCGGTTTTCTCCCAAAGTGACGCGGATGGCGACATCAATCAATCGCACGAAAGGCCGCAGGGGCTGCGGCCTTTCTTGTTTCGTCCGAGATTTTGCTGACGGTTTTATTCGCCGGAAACACTCACGATATAGGCGTAGACGTCTTCACCGCCCTTCTTCAATTTGAAGGTCATTTTCGACTTGGCCGAGGTTTCACCAAGATAATCCTTCAGGAACGCTTTGGGGTCTTGAGCATAGGCCACAAAGGTCTCTTCATCCCAAACCAGACCATTCTCACCAGCTTCGACAAGGCTGTCGCCATATCTAAAACCTTCTTCGGTTCCGGCGGTACGACCCGCGATACCGTAAAGGTTCGGACCTGTCTTGCCGCCTTTGACAATCACTTCACCCGCAGGATCAGCGATCATGTGGCAGGATTTGCATTTGTTGAAGGTTTTCTTACCCGCTTCAGCGTCGCCTTCTGCGTAAACAGGAAGGGCCAGCAGACCGGCAACAGCGGTGGCAAGGATACGATTCATAGCTTTTTGCTCCGATACGAATTAGCTGCACCGAATGGACTGCTGGCGCAGCAGAGAGTCAACGCGCAGATTGCCGCGCGATGGCACTGTGTCACGCCGCCCTGGCGCTGTCCTTAACCGAAGTCATGTAACTGTGACCAGCAGGGCAGAAGGTCATTGGTGCTGGGCGTGGCCAGATAAATTGCCCGCGCGATCGCCCGCGCCAGACACATCGAAGCCGCGTGCCCAATCATTGCCACCGCCTCGGGCGCAACGCTGCGCGCGCCTGTGCTGAGGCCAAAAACAAGGTCTCCGTCTCCGGGTGTGTGGGCTGGAACAATGGCACGAGCGATGCCGTCATGGGCAGCGACGGCCATCCGCTGACATTGCGGTTTGGTCAATGTAGCATCGGTTGCAACTACGGCTATCGCGGTGTTTGTACGATCCGGCGGGACTGCATGCATTGCCTGAGCCTTGCGGCTGACATGCGCCCTGCCTAGGCCTGATGCGGGATCTGGCCCAAGCCCGCCAAACTCGCCATCCAACTCAAACGGCGCTGCCCAGAAATGACGATCGCCCGGGGTGGTCACACTGCCAATCGGGTTGGCAGCAACCAATGCTCCGACCGTTGTTCCATCCTCTAATTTTAGCGACGCCGAACCCAGGCCACCCTTGTGCATCGCGGCTAATGCGCCAGTTCCGGCACCCGCCGTGCCCAGTTCAAATTCTGGTGATGCAGCCTGATAGGCGGTCCTCCCAAGCGCGCGATAGGGGTTTTCAGTCCAGTTCTTATTGCCGCCATTGAGCAGATCGAACAGAATCGCCCCCGGGACAATGGGAATAACAGCCGAGCCCACCCTGAATCCGCGCCCTTCTGCGTGCAGGGCATCTGACACACCCGAGCAGGCATCGAGACCAAAGGCCGAACCTCCAGACAAGGCAATCGCGTCGACGTGGTCCACGGATTTGTCGGGTCCCAACAGATCGGTTTCGCGCGTGCCCGGCGCTCCTCCCATCACGTGCACCGAGGCGGTGAAAGGCTGGTCCGCCGTCAAAACAGTTGTGCCCGATTTCAGCGTGTCATCTTGCGCGTTGCCGACTTTAAGGCCGGGGACATCAGTGATCAGGTTTTTGGGTCCGGGTGTCATTTTCGTCTCGGGATTTGGAACGGGAAGTGCGCTGAGGCGCGCTGCCTCCGGCGGGGATATTTATGGCCAGATGAAGAGGCGGATCAGATGCATCGGCCGCCATCCACTTCGAGGGCTGTGCCGGTGATCATACTGGCCTCGTCCGAGCACAGGAAACAGGCCGCGTTCGCCATATCTTCGGGTGTAGAGAAGCGCCCCAGTGGGATGGTCGACAGGAATTTGGCGCGAATTTCAGGCGTGTCTTCCCCCATGAAGGATTTCAGCAATGGCGTTTCACCAGCAACCGGGCAGATTGCGTTGACGCGTATACCCGAGGGAGCAAGTTCAATCGCCATCGTTTTGGTTGCGGTGATCATCCAGCCTTTGGACGCGTTGTACCAATTGAGGTTGGGGCGAGGTGATAATCCGGCCGTTGAGGCAACATTCAGGATCGCGCCTACGCCGTTGGCCTTCATCTGCGGAACAAAGGCGCGCGCGGTGAGGTAAACGGATTTCATGTTCACCGCAAAAACGCGGTCGAAGTCTGCCTCACTGACTTCTTCAAGCGGTGTTGGCAAATGGGTTACGCCAGCATTATTCACCAATATGTCAAGCTGACCGAATTCGGCATGAGCCGCGTCCGCCATGGTTTGAACAGAAGCTCCATCACCTACATCCACCTGTTGCGCCAGCGCGTTCGGTCCAAGTTGCGCCGCCAAGTCCTGTGCCGCGTCGCCGTTGATATCGGCTATCAGCACGTGGGCGCCTTCTGCCAGAAACTTCTGCACGATCCCCGCACCAAATCCGGATGCACCGCCGGTCACAATCGCGGTTTTTCCGTCAAGCCTCATGGCTTTACCTCCCCTGCGTATTACCTCGGCAGAGTAGCAAGGCGGGCGGAAACTGCCAGATCAATCTTCAGAGACTTTGCCCCTCAGGGCTTTGACATCGCCGCGCGCCTTCTTCGCCGCGAGCCGTCGTTTAACGGATCCATAGGTGGGCTTGGTGGCAATGCGCCGCTTGGGTTTGACCAGCGCACGAGTGATCAAATCGGCCAGTCTTGCGCGGGCGATTTCACGATTTCGGGCCTGGCTGCGGGTTTCTTCGCATTGGATGATGATCGCACCATCTTTGGTCCAGCGCCGCCCGGCCAGACGTTTCAGCCGGTTCTTGACCGGGTCCGGCAGAGAAGGAGAGCGCGCGGCTTCAAACCTCAGCTCAACTGCCGTGGAGACCTTGTTGACGTTCTGTCCGCCAGGGCCAGAGGACCGCACAAAGTTCTCGGTCATTTCCCAGTCCTGCAGGATGATATCCTCGGTGATGTGCAACATGGGGCGGACCTTACAAGTTAGCGGGCGAAACAGAAAGGGCCGCCCCGGTGGGACGGCCCTTCGAAAGTTCAGGAGGTTGGGTCGGTTAGATCAATCGACCAGCCGGAGCGCGCGCTCCGCCAAGGGCTGCCTTAACAGGCGATCCCCCCGGTTGTTCCGACACCTCTCTCCAATCTCTTTCTCGACACTGGATCACCTCCTTTTCTATCTGTTGCGGTTAATTTTGAGCCTGACACAAGATGCGCCAATCTCAAAGCACTTTTTTTATGCAGGTTGCGCGGCGGTCAAACGGGCAACGATCACCTTGAACGGAATCAGGGCAATTAGCGCCAGCGACAGTTTCACCAGCCAGTCGGCGAAGGCCAGCGTTACCCAGAGTGGGGCCATCGGGCCGCTTAGCATAAACGGCACAGGCTCCCACGCCCAGTTGATCGCGGCATCCGCGTTGGCACCGAAGAAGGTGACCGAGGCCGAGAAGGCGAGAGTGAAAAAGATCGCCGTATCCAGCGCCGAGCCAACCAGCGTCGAGACCAACGGCGCGCGCCACCAGCGGCCACCGCGCAGCGAGTTGAACACGGTGACATCGGTCAGCTGTGCGATCAGGAAGGCGGTGCCCGAAGCAACTGCGATACGCAGCGGCACGGCAGCATAGGTGAAGCCGTCACCCTGCAGCATGATCTGGCTGCCGATTAGCGAGCAGATGATGCCGGTGACAAAGCCGGCGAATACGACCTTGCGGGCCGGGCCCACGCCGTAGACGCGGTTCATAATGTCGGTGACCAGAAAGGCCAGCGGATAGGTGAATGCACCCCAGGTCAACAGCCCGTCAAAGATCAGGAACTGGACCAGAATGTTTGAGGCCACGACGATCGAGGCCATGGCAAGAATGCCGGGAATATAGCTGCGTTGCATTTTCAGATGCCCGTTTTGACAAGGTAGCGGCGACTTGGCCCCGGGCTCATCCCAGGGCAGGCCGTGCGTTTAGACCTTTGTGTTGGACCTGTCAATCGGGCAGCAGATATTCCACCAACTCAGTGCGCTGTAGGGCAAGGAAGTTGTCATCCGACACCATCGTTGCGCGCAAGTGTCCATCTGCGTCGCGCCAAACCGACAGACCTTCGAGATTGTCATGGGTCCCCGTGTCTGTCTCGAATAGAATTTCTTCGGCTTGCGGAATATCGTTCGCGATCTCCCAACGCCGCAAACGTGAGCGGAAGCCGATGAAAGCAACAGCCCGCTCAAGAACATAAAACCGCCCATCCGGACCGAAATCAGCAGCAACCGGCAGGAACTTTCCACGCGGTGGCAACACAAAAGGCGTCGACCAGCGGCTGCCATCCCAGCGATAGACAGGTATATCGCCGCGCCGGGTCCGGCTCTTTTCGGTCAGAGTATAAAGCCGCCCTTGATCATCAATCGCCAGCCCCTCGAATGAGCCGTTATCATCGAGGTTCTGAAACTCTCGGGGGCGCGGCAGAACACGCGCCTTGGCACCGGGGGCGGAGTAGTGCGCTATGCGGTGGACCCCTTCGAACGAGATATAGAAGCTGCCATGCGGCGCAATCGCGATCCCTTCGGAATCCCCTGGCCACCCCTTCAAGACACGGCCTTTACTGGACAGGATCAACCAGTTTTCAAGGAGCTGGATGTTGCGGATTTGAGTGCCGTCCCGCTCGATCCGCGCCGACACCAATCGCGATCGATCGCTGACGGCGATCAAATGGCGACCATTCCCCGAGATATGGATCGCCGAAAACCCGCCAAACCAGTCGGCACTATAGCGCCAATCATAGCTTTCCAGCAGCGAAGCACGCTTGAGATCGACCGCCCAGGCTGGTCCAATCCAAAGCAAAGCCGCAATCAGTTGGATTGCAAGACGGCGGTGCATTGCTGGGGCAAATCAGCCAGGCGGTACTCTCTGCGTTTTTTGGGTGCAGGCGCGTTTGGATCAGGTGGCGGCGGGTTCAGAATATTGCGCACCCATTGTTGCGCCTCGGCGCAGCCATCGCCCTTCGGCGGCGGGTCCTGATTGACGCATCCTTTTGAACCCCTTGGGCATTTCAGACGCACGTGAAAATGATAGTGATGCCCCCACCATGGTCTGATCTTGCGCAAGTAAGCCTTGTTGCCCTTCTCATCATTGCACATCTGCACCTTGGCGCCGGGGAAAACAAATATCCGGGCGACGCGCTTGTCCTTTGCAGCCTCGCGGAGAACCGCATGATGCTGCTTAGTCCAGTTGCCGTTCACATAGGCTCCGTTCGAGCGACGCAATGAAATTGACGAGATATTCTCGCGCGCCTTGCGGCTGAGGCGCATATTGTCCCCAGGCAACATCCAGATATCGATATCCAACCCGAGTTGATGCGAGCGATGGCCCGAAGTCATTGGCCCCCCACGCGGCTGGCTGATATCGCCGATATAGAGACCGTTCCACCCCGGTTGCTTGGCGGCAAATCGGCTGAGGTCTTGCACATAGTCGATCGCCTCGGGGTGCCCCCAGTTGCGATTACGCGACAGGCGCATAGCCTGCCAAGTTGGACCGGTTTCGGGCAATTGCACTGACCCGGCTGCACATCCGCGCGAATAACTGCCGAATGCCGCTGATTTTTGCTGTGACCCAACCTTTTGGGCTCCAAACAACTGTTTGGCCAAGGGCTGTGCCCCAGCTGTGCCTGCCAGTACTGTTACGACCAGAATGGCCAAAAAGCGTAATAAATTCATCTGCTCTGATCCCCTTCCGGTTTCACCCAGCGCATCAGGAATAACCCCAGAATAAACAACCCGATGATCGGAGACACCCCCAATCGCGCATTCCCGGTTACGGTTGTTGCAATCCCGATCAACAATGGTGCAGCAAAGGCGGTGGCGCGGCCCGACAGACCGTACAGGCCAAAGCTCTCGACCGGGGCCTTGGGGTCAGTATGGCGTACCATCATCGATCGGCTGGCCGATTGCAAAACGCCACCCATGCCGCCGATCAGGATACCGCAGCCAAAGAACACCATATCCGGCAGGCCCGAGCCTTCGGGTAAGGCAATGCCATAAATCTGAGTTCGATCCATCGACACAATGGTGACGCAGACAAAGATCAACACCCAGATAGTGATCATAATCACCGGTTTAGGGCCGAATTTCCGATCCATCTTGCCACCGATCCATGCGAATATGGCCGAGGCCAGAACGCTGACAATGCCGAACACGCCGATCTTGATCAGGTCCCACTCCAGCACCAGCCGCGCATAGACCCCACCAAAGCTGTAAAGCCCGTTCAGCGCGTCACGATAGAACATGGACGAGCCCAGATAGGTCGCCAGACTGACCCGGTGGCGCAGGTCCGAGATGGATTTGCCCAACAGCCGCAGAGCCTCGCCCAAGCCGCCATGTTTGCCGCTGTTAGGATCATCGCGCACCCACAAGAAATAGGGCACCATGAACAAGATGAACCATCCTGCGGTAAACGGTCCGACAAAGCGCGTGCCTTCCTGCGCAGCAGCGTCCAGCCCAAAGGCAGGCTCGATCCCGATTAGCGTCTTGCCGTTGGGTTGTTCGACAAACAACAGCAGCATGATCGCCAGTGAGATCAGCCCGCCGAAATAGCCAAAGGCAAAGCCCGAACCCGAAATCTCTCCAACCTCATCGTCGTCCCCCAAATCGGGCAATTGCGAGTTGATGAAAATCAGCGCGTATTCCGCGCCCACAAAGCCCAGACCAAATGCCGATAGCATCAGCCACATGTTCGAGCCGTCGGGCATCGTGTACCACAACGCCGCCGAGCCCACGGCGTACATAACCGAAAATCCAAATATCCAGGGGATGCGGCGGCCTGAGACATCTGCCATCGCGCCCAGCAAAGGCGCACCAAAAGCGATGATCAATCCGGTGATGGTCAGGCAATTGGCCCAAACCGTTTGCGCCCGCGCGGCGGCAGCCTGCGCGTCCAGCCCGGTTCCGGCAAAATACCCAGCGGCAACACCCGCGAAATAAGGACCAAAGACAAAGGTCACCAATAGCGAATGGTACGGCTGGCTCGCCCAGTCAAAGAACCACCAGCCCCAAATACGCTTGCGCTTGGATATTACTGCCATCGATGCCTCTGTTTTTCGTTGTTTTCATAAGACGGGGCTTTGGGCTTTTTCGCAAGGGTTGTGTTGGGACAGGCTTGCTCTTTGCGACCTCTGCGCTTAGGTCTCTGCAAACGCGAAAAAGGAAGTGCCCATGCTGTCGCTGATCCAAATCTTGCTGCTGATCCTGGACATCGTCTGGTTCATCATCCTGGCCCATGTGATCATGAGCTGGCTGATCAACTTTCAGGTGTTGAACCTGCATCAACAGCTTGTCGCGCAAATCTGGTACGGCCTGAACCGCATATTAGAGCCGATCTACGGCCCCATCCGCCGCATCCTGCCCAATATGGGCGGGCTTGATCTGACGCCTTTGGTGGTACTGATCGGGGTTTATGCGCTGCGGATAATTCTGATCAACAATGCGGTCTATTTCTACTGACCTCTTGTTCACCGAATCTTAGTATGTGATGGTCCTGTCTTAAGAGCAGATAAACCATAAAACAGGGCCACCCCGCAGATGTTCGACTCCGCACCCTTGCTGCGCGATGTCTTTGGATTCGACGCCTTCCGCCCCGGGCAGGAAGAGATTGTTGATGCCGTGACAGCGGGTGAGAACGTGCTGGCGATTATGCCCACGGGTGGTGGTAAATCCCTGTGTTTCCAATTGCCTGCACTGTTGCGAGACGGCGTGACCGTCGTGATCTCACCTCTCATCGCACTGATGCGGGATCAGGTGCGCGGATTGCAAGAGGCTGGGGTTGAGGCCGGGGCGCTCACGTCAGGCAACACCCCCGAAGAAACCAATGCCGTCTGGGAGGCGTTAGAGGCCGGGCGGCTGAAACTGCTTTATATGGCACCGGAACGTCTGGCGGCTGGGTCAGCGCTGGGAATGCTGCGCAGGATCAACGTCAGCCTGATCGCGGTGGATGAGGCGCATTGCGTCAGCCAATGGGGTCACGACTTCCGCCCTGATTTCCTGCGGATTGGAGAGCTGCGGCGCGCCTTGGATGTGCCTCTGGCCGCGTTCACCGCAACGGCGGATGCGGAAACGCAGGATGAGATCGTTCAGAAATTGTTTGACGGCTCTAAGCCGCGCAAATTCCTGCGTGGCTTTGATCGGCCCAATATCCATCTGGCCTTTGCCGCCAAGGACGGGCCGCGCAAACAGATCCTCGACTTTGCCTCTGCGCGCAAAGGGCAATCCGGCATCGTCTATTGTGGAACCCGCAACAAGACCGAAGTGCTGGCTCAAGCCCTGCGCGCCGAAGGCCACACGGCCTGTCACTATCACGGCGGGATGGAGGCCGAAGATCGGCGTATAGTCGAGACACGTTTCGCCCGAGAGGATGGGCTGATTGTCGTCGCCACGGTCGCCTTTGGCATGGGCATCGACAAACCCGATATCCGCTGGGTTGCGCATGCGGACCTGCCCAAATCGATTGAGGCCTATTATCAGGAAATCGGCCGTGCGGGCCGCGATGGGGCCCCTGCTGAAACAGTGACCTTATTCGGACCCGATGACATTCGATTGCGTCGCTCCCAGATCGACGAAGGTTTGGCCCCGCCCGAGCGGCGCATGGCGGATCATGCGCGCCTTAACGCGTTGCTGGGTTTGGCTGAGGCCCTGAAATGCCGTCGTCAGACCCTATTGGGATATTTCGGGGAACTCGCTGAAGCCTGTGGTAAGTGCGATCTTTGCGACAACCCGCCCGAGGTCTTCGATGGCACCACGCCTGTTCGAATGGCTTTGTCCGCAATCCTGCGTACCGAGGAATGGTTTGGCGCGGGCCACCTGATCGACATTCTACTGGCCAATGAGACCGACAAGATCCGGGCGCGGCGGCATGACACGCTGTCCACTTGGGGCATCGGCAAAGACTGGTCGCGCCCGCAATGGCAGGCGATCTTTCGTCAGATGATGGGCCACGATCTGGTCCGTCCCGACCCCGAGCGCCACGGTGCACTGCGCATGACCGAAACCGCCAAACCGATCCTGAAGGGCGAGGCGCAGATCGATCTGCGTAAGGATACCATCCGCAAAGCCTCGCGACGACCCGCGGTTAAGGCGATAGTGTCCGAGGAAGACGCGCCGCTGCTTTCGGCGCTCAAAGCCAAACGCCGCGCATTGGCCGAGGCTGCACGGGTTCCAGCCTATGTCATCTTTCCCGACCGTACCCTGATCGAAATGGCCGAGACCCGCCCCGCAAATCTGGACGATATGGCCCGGATCAGCGGTATCGGCGCTAAGAAGCTGGAGCGCTATGGCGTGACGTTCCTTGAGGTTTTGACAGGCGCGGTGGAAGAGCTTCACCCCGCAAGGCGCAAGCTGGCAGGCCGCGATCAGGGCGACATTTATGATCAGTTGCTCAAGGTGCAGTCCGAGTTGTCTCGGGGGCCCGACGGTATTGACAAACCGCTCAGCTGCACCGCTTCGCAACTGGCCAAGGTGGCGCAGTTACGCCCGGACGATCCACGCGGGATGGAGCAAGTTCTGGGTGACCGCCGACACGAAAGGTTTGGAGCGGCGTTTCTGGACGTGCTGCAACAAGCGGGCTAGATACCCAACGACAGGCAAGAAACGAGGGCGGATATGCTGGTAGTGATTTCCCCGGCCAAACGGCTGGATTGGGCGGAACGAAATGTCGACGTGACCCAACCCGCTTTTCAAGACGACGCAATCCGCCTGTCGAAAACCGCGCGCAACCTGACGTTGGGTGATCTGAAAAAGCTGATGGACCTGAGCGATGATCTGGCCCGCCTGAACCGTGATAGATATCGCGTGTTTTCAGATGCACCCGAGACAGATGCGACACGCCCCGCCGCCTTGGCCTTTGCGGGTGACACGTATCAGGGTCTTGAAGCCGCGTCGCTGGACGCGGATGAAATGGCCTGGGCGCAAGATCACCTGCGCATCTTATCCGGCCTCTACGGCGTATTGCGCCCGCTGGATGCCATTCAGGCCTATCGGCTTGAGATGGGCAGCAAGTTGAAAACCCGCCGTGGCAAGAACCTGTATGAATACTGGCGCGATCAGTTGAGCAAAGCACTGAATGCACAAGCCACCGTAGCCGAAAGCAAGGTTCTGGTGAACTGCGCCAGCCAAGAGTATTTCGGCGCGGTCGATCTGAAAGCGCTGAAGCTGCCCGTTGTGACCCCTATCTTTATGGAAGACAAAGGCAGCGCGCCTAAAATCGTCAGCTTCTTTGCCAAAAAGGCACGTGGCGCAATGGCGCGTTATGTCATCCAACACCGCCTAACTGATCCCAAAGGACTGCTTGATTTCGACAGCGGGGGATATGAATACCGGGCAGATTTATCCTCGGAAGAGAGGCCTGTTTTCGTGCGCCCCTATCAGGCCTGATTCAGCATCGACGGATCGTAAGCCACAAGTTCGACCGTGTTGCCTTCGGGGTCCTGAGTGAAAATTCCGCGCCAGCCGATCCAGCCGAACTGTTCAACACGATAGGGCTGACCGATTTGTTCGTACCAACGGATGACAGCCTCTTGCTCTGCAAAGGGCACAGACAGTGCGATATGGTGCAACGCCGAGGCACATCCTGTCACCGGGGCTTTGTTCGGTGTCTCTGATCCGGTTTCAGATCCAACCGAATGATGAAACAGGGCAAGCACCTGCGTGTGTCCCCCGAACCCTTCGGCGATTTTGAAGAATGTGATGGCAGAGTTGTGATCGCCTTGCAGACGCTGCAATCCGATCACCGACTCGTAGAATTGCACCATCGCGCCCATGTCGGCACATCGAATTGCAATCTCACCCAACCCTCTGGGCTGAAAACCACGCTGATCCGACATCAAATTGTCCTATTCCACCCGTTCATCATCCGCACCAACCGCGCGGACGTCAGCGGGTTGGTGTTCCAATATCATCTTGTGAATCAGCGTCTTATGCAACGGTTTGGTTAAATACTGATCCAGCCCCGCCGCAAGAATACCTTGGTCATCGCCTGCCATCGCATGCGCAGTCAGCGCGACGATAGGAACATGGCGATCGGTCCCGATTTCACGACGTCGAATCTCACCCGTGGCCTCTTTGCCGTCCATTTTGGGCATCGAGATGTCCATGAAAATCAAATCCGGGTCAAAGCTGGAATAGGCCTCAACCGCCTCCAGCCCGTTCGAGACAAATTCGAGATCGATGTTCAGATCCTTCGTCATCTTTCCAAGTATCAACTGATTGGTCCGATTATCCTCGGCGGCCAAGACACGCATCAGTCTCTGATCCTGTGAAACTTTGGGTTTAGACGGGCCATCAGGCGCCCGGTCGTCACTGCGATTCGGTTTGAATACGGGCGCGCCCATCGCCATCAGTCGGGAATACAACTCGGCCCGGGGAATGGGCTTTTGCAACACGCCGTCAATCAGGCGATGGGCTGGGTCGGCGTGAATTACGCCGGGATTGGCCGACATCACCACGATGGGTAGCTCACCCCAGCCCTTTTCGCGCAGCGTAGTCGCAAGCTCTAACCCGTCCATATCCGGCAAATCGTGATCGCACAGAACCAGATCAATGGATTTATCGATCGCAGATAACGCCTGGGCCCCGGTCGAGCACGTGAGCGCCTGAGACCCGAGCCGGTCCAATTGCTTGGTCAGGATCGCACGGTTGACGGCCATATCCTCGACCACCAGAACACGCCCCAACTGCCCGGCCAAATCGGGTGGTGCCGGTTGCGGGCCTTCTGCGGTCGGCATCGATATGCGAAAGCCAAAGCATGATCCCTTTTCCAGTTCGCTTTCGACCCAAACCGTGCCCCCCATCATGGTGATCAGACGTTTGGTGATCGCGAGACCAAGGCCCGTGCCTTCGAACTGGCGGTTCTGGGCATCCTCGACCTGATTGAATTCCCCAAAGATATGCGGAACCTTGTCAGCCTCGATCCCAATGCCCGTATCCTCAATGGCCACGTGAATATCGCAGCTCTCGGTCGTTGCGTCCGGAACACCTGTCACCCGGATCAGGACATGACCCTGCGTGGTAAATTTGACCGCGTTGCCGACAAGGTTGGTCAGTATCTGGCGAATCCGACCAGGATCACCCACAAAGAGCGTTGGCAGGAACAGGTCATAGTCCACCAGCAAGGTCAGGCCCTTATCGCGCACGCTGGGTTGTAACAGCATTGCGACCTCAAGAATGCAGCGTTCCAGATCGAACTGTTCGGGGTGCAGCGTCAGCTTGTCGGCTTCGATCTTGGAATAGTCCAGAACATCGTTAATGATGACCAACAAAGCCTCGCCCGAATTGCGAATTGTACTGACATAGAGCCTTTGTTCTTCGTTCATCGGCGTCTCGGTTAGCAACTCAGTCATGCCAACGATGCCGTTCATCGGGGTGCGAATCTCATGGCTCATATTGGCCAGAAAGGCGGATTTGGCCCGGTTGGCCGCCTCAGCCCGTTCACGCGCGGCATTCAGCTCGGCCTCATGCCGGACCGAAGCGGTGATGTTCAGCGCAAGGCTGAGCACGTCGCCCCCGTGGCCGCGCTGATCGATCAGACGGATATATTGACCATTCCACAGCTGGATTACTTCGGGCTCGGGATGAGGTTGCCCCCAACGCGCAAGCATGCGGGCCTGCCAATTCTCGATCTTTTCCGCACCGATATCCACGATCCCTTCATGGGTCAGAATCTCGAGAATACGCGTGTAAGAAATTCCCGGTGCGACCTCCTCCAACCCATCGAACACACTCAGATAAGCAGCATTCGCACCGACCAATGTGTTTTTGCCATCGAAAAAGGCAAAACCGTCGGGGATGGTCTGGACCGAATGCCACAAACGACGTTCGGCCACTTCGACCTTGGCATGGGCCACGGTCAGGTCTGATTTGACCTTTTCATTCTCATCCCGAACGGTCGCAACTTCGGCCTGGGTTTCATCGATCTGGCGCGTAAGCGCGATGGCGTGGCGGCCTAGTTTGCGATTGGCGGCAGACAGCTCGGCCTGTTTCAGGTGCAAAAGCCGTTCGGCGGCCAAACGTGCGCGCCGCTCTTGTGCCAGTTTTTCTGCAAGGCTCATGAATCGTGTTCCCGCGATACTTTGCGCCGAGCATCGCGGGAGAGCATGAAAAAGTGCTTAAGCGGTCTAGCGACGCCCTTCGCGCAACCATCCGCCCAACAGGAATCCACCGGCCAACAACAGCACCAGCCAGGGCGGAAGCAAGCCAGCCTGGGTGACATCACGAGTTTCATAGGCGTCGCGCGGGGTCAGGCCGATCCAGCCGCGACCGGCTGCGGGTCGACCAGCGCGAACATTTCGGATTGAAGGCAGGCCCTCTTCTACCCGGATCGTACCCCCGCGCAGGCTGGCGAGAACCGGATTTAGGATCTCATCGGTCGCGATTGTGCGCTCAAACTCTTTGGGTGCGGCGGGGCCAAGACCAATCACCGCAGAATGTTCGCCCTCTTCCAGACGATAGAGGCCAATCTCAGGGCCGAAATATTGAGCCTCAAACCGACCGGGAGAGACTTCGTTCAGCGTGATCTCCAAAGTCTCGCCGTTGGGGCGGGTGACGGTGACGGGGCCAACCTCATCCTCCAGCGTTTGGCGAATGATGCGCATGGACTGGCCGTTTGCCTCGGCCCACAGGGCCTCTTCCTCAAGCTCGGGTTCTTTCATCATCCAGTGCGCCAGCCTGCGCAAAAGTTCCAGTTGCGGGCCACCGCCCTCAAAGCCGCGACTCCACAGCCATGCGTGATCTGAGGCCATCAGGGCCACACGGCCCTCACCCACACGATCCAGCACCAGCAGCGGGCGGTCATCGACTCCGGTCATCAGCATGTCACCGGACAATTGGCTGACGTCGATCTGGCGCAACCACGCGCCCCATGTCTCAGCATCGCCCAAATTGGTGGTCACCGGGTGTCGCTGACCCAGTTCTGAGACCATTGGCACATAACGCTCCTCATAGACGCGCGCGCTGGGTTTTGCCGGAAGAACCGGCCCCAGTGGTGAACGGAACAGGCTGTCGGCTGTGGCGAAATCGGGGCCCGCAGCAACCAGAACTGCGCCGCCGTTGACGATGTAATCGCCCACATTGTCCAGATAGATCGCGGGCAGGATGCCGCGCCGTTTATAGCGGTCGAAGATGATCAGGTCGAAATCATTGATTTTTTCCAGAAACAGCTCACGCGTCGGGAATGCGATCAGCGAAAGCTCATCCACTGGCACGCCGTCCTGCTTTTCCGGTGGCCGCAGGATGGTGAAATGGACCAGATCGACGGAACTGTCAGATTTCAGCAGGTTGCGCCAAGTGCGCCCGCCCGGATGTGGCTCACCCGATACCAGCAGGACGCGCAGACGATCGCGCACGCCGTTCATCTGGATCAAAGCGGTGTTGTTGCGATCAGTCAGCTCGCCCTCGGCCTGCGGGACAGTAAACTGAATGACGTTTCGTCCGCCATGCGGCAGCGTTATCGGCAGTTCGACATCCAGCCCGATGGGAATGGTGAATTGCTCGGGCTCTCCCCCATCGACCGAAATCTCCAGCGGTGCATTCGCAACGCCGACTGGTGCGGCCCCGGTGTCCTCGACCCGAAGGGTCAGTGTCACGGGCTCTCCGATGATGGCAAAGGCAGGGGCGTTGCGAACGATCAGGCGGCGATCCCAATCGCCCTCGCGCCCGGTTTGCAATAAGTGCATCGGCGCGGGCAGATCAGGTGCTTGGTCTACGTCATGAACGATACCGTCCGAGACTATGATGATGCCCGCAATCCGGGCCCGGGGTTCTTCAGCTAACGCCGCATTCAGGGCGGCCATCACTTGCGTTCCCTCATCCCCATCACCGTCACCAACCTGAATCCGGCGCAGCTCGGTGTTATCGCGGGCTTCGATCTCGGCGGCAAGTTCGTTTGCGGTCTGGGCGGTCTGTTCGGTGCGATCCGACAGGGTTTGGCTGGCGCTTTCATCCTCGATCATCAGCACGATATCGGTCAGCTGAGCGCGATCCTCGACCTGATAAACAGGGCCGCTGAGGGCGGCGAGGACAACCAGGGCTGCCAACCCGCGCAAGGCCCAGCCCGAAAGGCCGCGCAAGAGTGCCAGAACCACGCCTGACAAGGCAATCAATGCCACAACCGCCAGAATCGGCCATGGGATAAGCGGGTCAAAGATGATGGTTCCGGTCATTGTCCCAACCTGTCCAGAAGGGCGGGCACGTGGACCTGATCGGATTTGTAGTTCCCGGTCAGAACATGCATCACCAGATTAACACCAAAACGATTGGCAAGCTCTCTCTGCCGTTCCCCAGCATAGCCTCGGCCCACAGGCAGCAAAGATTGCCCATTGCGATCCACCGCCCAGGCCCCGGCCCAGTCATTGCCGCCGATCACCACGGGTGTGACGTTGTCATTGAGATTTCGGAAAGGCATCCCTTCGATCTGTTCGGCATCGGGCGGTGCAGCCTCGACCCAGACCTCGGTGCCGGAATAGCGCCCGGGGAAATCCTGTAGCAGATAGAAGGCGCGAGTCAGCACGTGGTCACGCGGGACCGGCTCTAATGAGGGGATATTCAGCGGTGCCGCCAATTGTTGCAGTTTGCGCCCGTTGGGACTGGATGCCCCGAAACCGGCGATATCGGCATCGCGCGTATCAAACAGGATCATCCCACCCGAACGTAGATAGGCGTTCAGTTTAGCATAGGCCTCGACCGAGGGTTGCGGTTGATCAGGCGTAATCGGCCAGTAGAGCAATGGAAAGAATGCCAGCTCATCACGCTCCAGATCAACGCCGATCGGGTCGGCAGGCTCAACCGAGGTACGGAAATGCAGCGTCTGCACAAGCCCACGCAACCCGGCCAATGCGATATCGTCGACCTCGGCATTCCCGGTCAGTACATGCGCCAGCACAAGCTCATGCGTCGCGCCCAACGCGAAATCGGTGTCATCGGGGTTCTGCGCCTGAACCTCGGATGCAAGGAACATGGCAGCAAGCGCAAAGGCGACGGGGGTGGCCTTGGCCAATCGCCCCGACAGCGCCAAAGACGCAATCACATCAACCGTCAGCAGCAATAGCGCAAGGCCAAGCAGCAACCCCTCCAACGGGGTCTCGGTGCTGATCTCCTGACCCCTGATCGGGACATCAGCGGGCCATGCCACCGGCGACAGCACAGCATCCTCGGCAAGAACGTTCCGCGCCAGTTTTTGTTTACCGCTTTCATAAAGCCCCGGGCGCAGGTCTGGCCCGATCTGGCCAGAAACCAGCTCGACCCCATCGACACCGGGCATTGTTCCTGCGTCTGTCAAAGTACCAAAGCCGTCCAAGATTTGGACCGGCTCCCATACGGTGCCTTGCATCTGCGCCTCTTGCCGTGATTTGGCGGCTGAGGCGACGGCGAGGCGATCCAGCATCTCAACAAAAAGACCCGACAA
The DNA here is from genome assembly GCF_056539605.1 of Ruegeria sp. BA2. Taxonomy (NCBI): domain Bacteria; kingdom Pseudomonadati; phylum Pseudomonadota; class Alphaproteobacteria; order Rhodobacterales; family Roseobacteraceae; genus Ruegeria; species Ruegeria sp. BA2. The sequence goes on from NZ_JBQFVE010000010.1 coordinate 128,733, forward strand.
AGGCAGACTGGACCATTCGGCATCCGCGGTGACGTGGAACAGAACCACCTGTCCCAAACCCAGTGGTTTGCGGGTGACCAGTGGCGTGCCATCAGAGAGCGATGCAATCACCCGATCCGCCAAATTAGGGTCTGGTTGTGCCATGACCTGCGTGGTCACTGAGACATCTTCTGGGATCTCTAAACCATAGAATGGCGATTCTTCGGGGAAGGGCGCAAGCCCCTTGGCCTCACCCCAACTCATGGCGCCGCCGACCGATCGGCCACCGCTGCGCAGGCGGACCGGCAGCAGAGAATCTTCGGCATCGCGACCCAGATCACTGGCGGCCATGCGAGGGCCGGCAAAACGCAACAACAGACCGCCCTGTTCGACCCATTCGATTACTCCGGCCTGTTCGGAGTCGGACAATTTGGCCACATCCGCCAGCACGATCACATCCGGGTTGGCGGGCAGAACTTCGGCCAGACCACCTTCGACGAAATCTGCAGTGGGGATCAGAACCTGGGTCAGGTAGTGCAGCGGCGAGAGCAGTTCTAGCCCCTCACGGTTCAATGTCCCGGCGATCAAAGCAACCTCGCGTCGGCGCAGGCTGTCATCAGTGAGTGTCACCGCGCCGGCCGAGCGCTGGCCCTGAAGCTCGAACCGAGAGATCCGGGCGCGCAATTCAGAAGGCAACGCCAAATCGATTTGCGCCAGAGTAGAGCCGCTTTCGAACTCAAGCGGCGTGGATTGCAACACGCGCATCGCACCAGCCGGGTCGCGCCCTTGCGCCAGCACAGTGACGCTTTCGGCAGGCCCCGGATTAGCGCGCAGAACGTTGAGTTGGATGGCACCGTCCTGATACGTGGCGGGCAGGATCGCCGTTACAGGCGCAGAGGATTGGTAAACGATCACATCCCCACGCGCTTGCAGAGCGGAAGTCAGACGCTCATGGCCATCAAAAAACAGGCGGTCGCTGAACCAGTGGGTATCGAAGCCGCCCTCGACCTGCTCCAGAACGGCCAGTGTTTGGTCAATCTGCACATCGGCCGGCTGCCACGGCATCGGTGCGAGGCCTGGCAACCGCCCACGCCATGCCTCGGCAGCCTGAAACACTGGGGCCTCTGGCTCGGTCAGGCGCAGGATCGAAATGGGGCGACCCGCACGCCCGGCCTCGGTCAGTTGTGCGTCGATCTGATCAAGCGTTGATGACCAGCGTGTCGCACCCGCCCAGCTCGCATCCAACACCAGGAGCAGCGGCCCGGATCCGGTTTCATCGCGCGAGGGGTTCAGTACCGGCCCCGCCAGCCCGATGATAATCGCCGCCGCCGCCAGCATTCGCAGCAGAAGCAACCACCATGGGGTCCGATCCGAGACACTTTCGTCATCCTTCAGACCCAGCAGCAAGGTAACCGCCGGGAACAGGCGACGGATCGGCGCAGGTGGGACGGCGCGCAGGATCAGCCATAGGATCGGCAGGGTCAGAAGACCCAGCAAAATCCAAGGCGCGGTAAAGCCGATGCCCGCCAAAACCGTCATTGCGCACCCCCATCCAAGGCGCGATAGAGCCACAATAGAGCCGATTGCGCGCTGTCGCCCGTGTGGTGCAGCCCCATCTGCCATCCGGTCGCGCGGCACAGCTGAGTCAGCGCATCCTTGCGCGCCGCAAGGCGATCCAGATAGCGATCCCGCAGGTCCGCGGCTTTCAATGTCTCATGTCGGGCGGTGCCGCCGACGCTTTCAAAAATGGTGCGCCCGGAATAAGGAAAGGATTCTTCGCTGGGGTCCAGCACCTGCAGTAACACGCCACGGACCCCACGGTCAGCAGCCTTGGTCAGGGCCAGCTCGACCTCATCCAGAGATCCAAGGAAATCCGAGATGAACACCGCGCGCGCATGCGGGATCATGGCCCGGTGTTCGGGCGGGGCGTAATCGGTTTGTGCATCTTCGGACCATGCCTGCGCCAGCCGAATGATCTGCGCGTTGCCCCGGCGTGGAGGTAAGGTTGTACCGGTCAGACCAACCCGCTCACCACCGCGCACCAGCAGAATGGCGGTTGCCAATCCCAAAAGGCGGGCGCGGTCGGCCTTGGTCGGCAGGGTCTTATCCGATGCAAACCGCATCGATGCGCCCTGATCGACCCAAAGCATGATTGACTGCGCAATCTGCCATTCCCGCTCGCGCACGAATTGCTGATCACCGCGGGCCGAACGCCGGTGATCAATCATCCGGCGGCTGTCACCGATCTGTGCGGGCCGATATTGCCAGAAATCATCCCCCAGACCCGAGCGTCTGCGCCCGTGATCGCCCAACAACACGGTTCCGGCCAAATGTTCGGCGCGCGCCAAAAGGGGCGGCAGCCGAGACGCTTCGGCCTCGGACCTTTCGCGTAGGGTCTGGGCGGCGTTCACGCCGCAGCCTCGGTGCGGACCAGACCGGCGGCAGTTGACTCGATCAGATCAGACAAGCTGTCGCCGCGGGCACGCGCCGCAAAGTTTAGCGCCATCCGGTGGCTGAGGACCGGGCGCGCCATCTCCAGTACATCTTCGGCATTCGGGGCCAAGCGCCCCTGCAGCATTGCATTGGCTCGCACGGTCATCATCAGTGCCTGCGCAGCACGTGGACCAGGGCCCCAGGCAACGGTTTCCTTGACCCGCTCAGACACGCCCGCCTCATCCGGGCGGAAAGCTCGAACCAGATCGAGGATCAGTTCGACAACCGACTCGCCCACCGGCATCCGGCGCAGCAGGACCTGCGCGGCCAGCAAATCCTCTTTGGTGAATATTTGATGCGCCTCTGCTTCTTCTACACCTGTTGTGGCCAGAAGAATGTCGCGTTCGGTCTGGCGGTCGGGGTATTCCACGTCGACCTGAACCAGAAAGCGGTCAAGCTGAGCTTCGGGCAGTGGATAAGTTCCCTCCTGCTCAATCGGGTTCTGCGTGGCCAGCACGTGGAACGGCACGCCCAGATCCCGGTCTTCACCCGCAACCGTCACGGTTTGTTCCTGCATTGCCTGCAGCAGCGCCGATTGGGTCCGGGGGCTGGCGCGGTTGATTTCATCCGCCATCAGCAATTCGCAAAAAATCGGACCTGAGATAAAACGGAAGTGGCGGCTGCCGTCTTCGGCGGTGTCCAGAACCTCGGAGCCCAGAATATCGGCGGGCATCAGGTCCGGCGTGAACTGGATGCGATTGCCATGCAGGCCCATCACGGTCGACAACGTCTCGACCAGCCGCGTTTTTCCCAGACCCGGCAAACCGATCAACAAAGCGTGACCGCCGCACAAAAGCGCGGTCAAGGTCAGGTCCACGACCCTCTCCTGCCCGATAAAGCGGCGGGTGATCGAGGATTTGGCCTCTTGCAGCTTGTTTTCCAGCGCTTCGATCTCGGACACGAGGTCGGCAGGTTCGGACATGAGGTTCCCTTCCGTGGACTGTTATGATTGAAGTGTATCGCGCTGAGAGGAAATGGCAAAAGCAATGAGCGGACAAAAACCCGTGACCCCTTCTCCAGATGGTCTGGCGGCTTCGGTCAAAGCGGCCGAAACGCGGGGTTTACCGCCGGTTCACCTATGGAATCCTCCGTTTTGCGGCGATCTGGACATCAAGATCGCAAAAGATGGTACCTGGAGTTATTTAGGCTCACCGATCACCCGGTTCGAGCTTGTTAAGCTATTTTCCTCAATTCTTAAGAAAGAAGAGGGCAAATATTACCTCGTCACCCCGGTCGAAAAGGTGGGAATCACTGTCGAGGATGCGCCGTTCATTGCCGTTGATTTCGAGCAGGACGGCGAAGGTGAGGTTCAGCGTCTGACCTTTACGACACAGATGGGCGATACCGCCATCGCCGGGCCTGAGCATCCGATCCACATTGTCTTTGATGCGGAAACAGATGAGCCGTCCCCCTACATACTGGTTCGCGCGAACCTCGAAGCGCGTATTGATCGCAAAAGCTTTTATCGGCTGGTCGAGATCGGTAGCCATCACGATGGCTGGTTCGGTGTTTGGTCCGAGGGCCTTTTTTTCCCGCTGATCGCGTCTGACGCGCTGATGGATTAAACCGGTCGCGGTTTGCGGTCTTGTGCCAACACCACCGCCAGCGCCACAATCGCGGCGCCCAGCGCGCGGGTCCAGTTCCAGTCCTCACCCAGCGCCATCATGATCACCATCACATAAAACGGTGCGGTGTTGATGTGGAATGACGCAAGCGCCACACCCAGTTTCCCTACCGATGCGATGAAGAACACTTGGCTCAGGCCCAATGAGAACAGGGCATAGAATACCAGCATTCCTATCTGCGCCGTATCAACAGGCCGAGAGGGCATGACCTGCAGCCCCAGAAAACCGGCAACCGGCACCAGAACAGCGGCGGTCAACAATCCGCCCGCCAAGGTAATGGTGCCGCGGCCTAACTGGCTGAGCTCGGGGAAGTCGCGCGCAGTCGCCATACTGGCCCAGCAGAACAGCGCGGTTGAAAAAACTGCAAGTGCCGCGCCTAACCCTAACTGAGCCGGGGCCACGGCGCTGGTGGCAATCAGCCCACCAATGATTGAAATCACCATGCCTAGCACAAAGTTCCAGCGTAATCGGCGTGTTCCAGCGGCCAGTTCCAACAGAGTCGCAATCAAAGGCGCACACGAGGCGATAATGACAACGGTCACCGGGTCGGTCAGCTTCTGCGCCACAAGTATCAGGAACATCCCCAACCCAAGTCCCAGACCACCGACTAGAAAGGCATGACGCCACCGGGCACGCAACACCTGTTCCGGCCCATCCAGTACCAGCCAGATCGGCACCAAGACCAGCACGGCCAAAGTCATCCGCGCTGCAAACAGCGCGATGGGTGGCCAGCTTTGCAACAACACCTCAGCCGCAGGAAACCCCGCCGCCCACGTCAACATCGAAGCCACGGCAAGCGTATTGCCGGTGAACGCGGCCTGTCGGCTTTCGGCTACAGCAAGAGCGTGCCCGCGCGCGGGTTCGGGGCTCATGGCCATCGTCATCAAACCTTCTTGTTGGCACGGCCCTCGCAATGAAGCGCCGCATCGGTCAGATGCTTCCTGATTCGAAATCCTTTATCTGGCCGATTTTCGACAATCTGTCGTTTTCAGGCCCTTTCACAGTGCAGTTGTGATCGCTAGGTTCCGCAAAGCTCGACACCGGATGACCAATGCCCAGATTTGCCGCCAATCTTTCGCTTCTGTTTGCTGAATTGCCCTATCTCGACCGATTTACTGCCGCTGCGCAGGCCGGTTTTACAGCGGTTGAAATCCTCTTTCCCTACGATCTGGCTGCCAAAGAGACCCGCCGGGCGCTGTTATCAAGCGGGCTTGATCTGGTCCTGATCAACGCCCCACCCCCGAATTATACTGGCGGCCAGCCGGGTTATGCAGCCGTTCCAGGTGGTGGCCCTCGGTTTCAGTCCGACATTCGCCGCGTCTTGCGCTATGCCAGTGTCCTCAGGCCGCACAGGATTCACATTATGTCAGGGTATTCTTCTGGCCCTGAGGCCTTCGCCTGCTTTGTCGAGAACCTGCAATGGGCCGCAGATTTTGCGCCAGATCAACAGTTTACCATCGAACCACTGAACCCGATTTCGCAGCCGGATTATTACCTGAACGATTATAATCTGGCCGCCGAAGTGCTGGATCGTGTGAACCGAGCAAATGTCGGACTGCAATATGACAGCTTTCACGCACAGATGATCCATGGGGACGCGCTGGCAGTCTGGCACCACTTTCAGCCTCGCATCGTGCATGCTCAGATCGGGGCCGCGCCGGATCGCTCGGAACCCGGGCGAGGTGAGATGGATTTCCCAACGCTCTTCGCTGCGATTGACCAATCCGAGTATGATGGCTGGGTAAGTGCAGAATACACGCCCTCAACCCAGCGGACCCAGGACTCGCTGGCGTGGATGCGGCAATAGCGTCGGGATGAACGCTGGATTTTTGGGCCAAAATCGCGCAATTGGGGGCATCGCCACACCAAGGACGCCCTGCATGATCCCTGCCCGCTATGCCAATGCTCTGTTTTCCCTGATCATGTCCGGCCTGATGTCCTGCATCGTCACCGGCATTGCCACGCTCAAGGCAATTGGTCTTGGCCCGAGTACATTTTCAGATTGGATGGCATCCTGGGCCTTTTGCTGGCCCATTGCCTTCACTGTGATCCTGACACTGGGTCCGTCCGTGAAACGACTGATCGCTCGCCTAGTCAGGCCCGAGGCCTGACCCGCTGCAAAGAGGGCCCGCAGGGCTTGATGAGCAGCGCTGCCCCTAGTGCGCCTCCGCCCAGTTCGCGCCCTGGCCAGCATCGGCGACCAGCTTGATTTCAAGCTTAACCGCAGGGTCCGCCGCCCCCTCCATTACCGCGCGCGCGACCGAGATAGTCTGATCCACCGCATCTTCAGCCACCTCAAACAGCAATTCGTCATGCACCTGCAGCAGCATCTTGGCAGGCAGGCCGTTGATTGCATCCGGCATCCTCACCATCGCGCGCCGGATCACATCCGCCGCCGTGCCTTGGATCGGCGCATTGATCGCCGCGCGGCGCGAGAACCCGGCATGCGGCCCCTTGGCATTGATCTCGGGCGTATGGATTTTCCGCCCGAACAGGGTCTGGACATACCCGTTCTCTTTCGCAAAGGCGATCGTGTCGTCCATATAGCGACGAATACCGGGGAAACGTTCAAAGTAGCGATCAATAAAGCCCTGCGCATCCGCGCGCGGAATGCGCAGATTGCGCGCAAGGCCAAAGCCCGAAATGCCATAGATCACACCAAAGTTGATCGCCTTGGCTTGCCGCCTGATATCGGGTGTCATCTCGTCCAGCGGTACGTCAAACATTTCGGACGCGGTCATCGCGTGAATATCCAAACCATCGGCAAAGGCCTGTTTCAGGGTCGGAATATCCGCGATATGGGCCAATATCCGCAGCTCAATCTGGCTATAGTCGAGACTGACCAGCACATTGCCCGGCTCGGCTATGAACGCCTCGCGAATACGGCGGCCTTCTTCGGTCCGCACTGGAATGTTCTGCAGGTTCGGATCGGTAGAGGCCAAACGGCCGGTATTCGCCCCAGTGATCGAATACGACGTATGCACCCGGCCCGTGTCTGGGTTGATATGGGTCTGCAACGCGTCGGTGTAAGTCGATTTCAACTTTGAAAGCTGCCGCCAGTCCAGCACCCGGCGCGGCAATTCATGTTCGGTGGCCAAGTCCTCAAGAATATCAGCCCCAGTCGAATATTTGCCAGTTTTACCTTTCTTGCCGCCCTCAAGCCCCATCTTATCGAACAAGATTTCACCCAGCTGGGCGGGTGAGCCAACATTGAAACTTTCGCCCGCCAACTCGTGAATTTCAGCCTCTAACTCGGCCATTTTCTGGGCAAACGCGTTTGACATACGGCTGAGAACATCGCGGTCAACCTTGATGCCATGCATCTCCATCTCGGTCAGCACCGGTACCAATGGGCGTTCAAGCGTTTCGTAAACCGTCGTCACCTGCACCTGGTGCAGCTGCGGCTTGAACAGCTTCCAAAGGCGCAGCGTGATATCCGCGTCCTCGGCCGCGTAGGCAGTCGCTTCGTCTATCGGCACTTTGTCAAACGTGATCGCCGACTTGCCCGAGCCTAGCAGCGGTTTGATCGGAATCGGCGTATGGCTGAGATAACGTTCAGACAACGTATCCATCCCGTGCCCATGCTCACCGCCGTGCATCGCGTAAGACATGAGCATCGTGTCATCTATCGGAGAGACATTTACACCGTAGCGTCTGAATATCTTGGCATCGTATTTCATATTCTGCCCGATCTTCAGGATCGACGGATCCTCAAACATCGGTTTCAGCAGGTTTAGAGCCTCATCCAGTGGCATCTGCCCCTCAGCCAATGCGTCTGAACCGAATAGATCATCTGCCGATCCATCCCGATGGGTAAGGGGGATGTAACAGGCCTCACCAGCCTCGACACAAAGCGAAATCCCCACCAGGTCGGCGATCATTTCATTCAAGCCGGTGGTCTCGGTATCGACGGCCACCCAACCACGCTCATACGCCTGATCAATCCATTTCTGTAGGGCGGACGCGTCGCGGACGCATTCATATTTCGATGCATCGAAAGGCAATACCTCAACCTCTGCCTCCTCGACCGCCGGAGCAGGTGCATCAGCGATAACAGGCGCTTCGGCCCCCAGCTTATCGGCAATACGTTTCGTAAGGGTACGGAATTCCATCTCTGCCAGAAAGCCCAGCAAGGTATCGGCATCTGGGTCTTTCACCTCAAGGTCGTCCAGAGTGAAATCCAGCGGTGTGTTCTCGTCCAGCTGCACCAGCTTTTTCGACAATTCGATCTGATCGCGCTTTTCGATAAGGGTCTGGCGGCGCTTGGGCTGTTTGATCTCTTCGGCACGGTCCAACAAGGTTTCCAGATCGCCGTATTCATTGATCAGCAGCGCCGCAGTCTTCACCCCAATGCCCGGTGCCCCGGGAACGTTATCAACCGAATCCCCCGCCAGCGCCTGCACATCAACCACACGCTCAGGCCCTACACCGAATTTCTCGAAAACGCCATCGCGGTCGATGCGCTTGTTCTTCATCGCATCCAGCATCTCGACACCACCGCCAACCAGCTGCATCAGGTCTTTGTCCGAGCTCACAATGGTCACCCGCCCACCGGCCTCACGCGCCTGAACGGCGAGGGTGGCGATGATGTCGTCGGCCTCATACCCCTCCAACTCTTTGCAGGCGATATTGAAGGCCTTTGTCGCCTCTCGGGTCAGCGGCATCTGCGGGCGCAAATCCTCGGGCATCGCTTCACGATTGGCTTTATAGAGATCATACATGTCATTGCGGAAGGTGTGTGATCCCTTATCAAAGATCACCGCCACATGGGTCGGCGCATCTGGCCCGGCGTTCCCCTCAACATATTTCTGCAGCATGTTGCAGAACCCTGAAACAGCCCCAATCGGCAGCCCATCCGATTTCCGCGTCAGTGGCGGCAGCGCGTGATAGGCGCGGAAGATAAAGGCCGATCCATCAATCAGGTGCAGATGGCAGCCTTTTCCAAATTGGGTCGTGGTCATGTGAGGCTCCTGCGCAGTGTTGCGCCAAGTTGTACCGAAGCGCAGAACGAAAGACGAGGCCGCTTATCCAATTCGTTACGACGGATTTGCCTGAGGCCTGGCCTCAGCCATTCGAAAAAGAGCGCTGATCTGCATTCCATGCCAAACCGGCTTTCTCGGCAATCAACGCGAACTGTTTGTTCAGCGAGCGATCATTCAAACGACGCGACAGGCTGCGTAACGGGACCAAGTTCCGCTCTCCATACCCATCGATCAGAAAACAGGCCGGGCCTGCACCTCGTGTTCCGTAGACGATATTCGAGCTTTTGACGTCACGCGCGACGATATGAAGGTCGAACATCTGCCCGACAAATCTGTTCAGCGCATCCAGAGCCGAGTCATCCAGCCCGCTACGAATGACTTCATAGAGCTTTGGAGCAAGCCCGCCTTCAAGACCCGCGATACGCTCGACAACCACACCTGCCCCACGGGTGGTCTGGACCACACCCAACATTCTGGACAGGGGAGAGTGCTCGATATTCGCTCCGAGTTTCAATGATACGCGCAGCTCGCATTCCAGCTCTTTCAAGGTGCTGCGATATTGCGCCTCGGGGAACAGTTTCCACGCCAAACGTTTCCCAAGCCGATGCGAGACGCGATCGCCAGAGCGGGTGAAAACCTTGATCAGCAGGTCTGGGTGGCCGGGAAAGTCAAAGACACTGCGCACGGTCCCATTTGCGATTGGCTGGCTGTCAGAAAGATTGATCGCTTTGGCTGTGAACAGCATTTTCAATACTCGCCGATACCGACCGCTAGCCGCCCTGACTGCCCTTATGCGTCCCGTTCAGAAACCGCGCCGCGCAGCACATATTTGCAGTCACAATAGGGGCATTCGACCCAACCGGTGCTTTCGGGGATCTGCAGCCAGACGCGCGGATGGCCCAGCGCACCCTCACCGCCATCGCAGGCGACGCGGGTTGAATCGACAATCTTGGTTTCCGGCGCTTCGGTGGTCACGGCTGGCGATCCTTCTTTGGTTGTCGGCCTCGCGGGCATGTAATAGGTGCGTTTATGAGCGATGAGCAATCCGGGGGCAAGGGCCACATGTCCGATGCGGCAATCACAATCAATTCACTGCGCAAGACTTATCGCGGGGCCAAGGGCCAACCCGAGAAACAAGCGCTGAAAGGCATTGATCTGATCGTGCCGCGAGGGTCTGTGTTTGGTCTGCTTGGCCCGAACGGCGCAGGCAAATCGACCCTGATCAACATTCTGGCGGGGTTGGTTGTCAAAACATCCGGGAACGTCTCGATCTGGGGCTTCGATCAGGATCGTAACCCACGCCAATCCCGTGCCGCCATTGGCGTGATGCCGCAAGAGTTGAACCTCGACCCCTTCTTTACGCCGCGCGGCGCGTTGGAGGTTCAGGCCGGCCTGTATGGTGTTCCCAAATCGAACCGGCGGAGCGATGAGATTCTTGAACTCGTCGGCCTTGCCGATAAGGCCGATGCCTATGCGCGCACGCTCTCGGGTGGGATGCGGCGACGTCTGCTGCTGGCCAAGGCGTTGGTGCATCATCCCAAAATTCTGGTGCTGGACGAACCCACCGCCGGAGTAGATATCGAGCTGCGCCAGATGCTGTGGGCCAATGTGCGTAAGCTGAACGAACAGGGCATGACCATTATCCTGACCACGCATTATCTGGAAGAAGCGCAAGAGATGTGCGACGAGATCGCCATCATCAATCATGGTGAAAAGATCGCTCAGGACAGCACGGCCAACCTGCTGGGCCGGATGGACAGCCGGACCATGGTGATCGTTCCGGATGGCCCGGTTCAGACACTGCCCGAAACTGACGATGTAACCACAACACAGCGCGAGAATGGCGATCTGGTGCTGCAGTACCGCAGCACCCTGACCACCGCCGAACAAGTATTAGAGGCGGTGCGCCAAGCCGGTATCCGCATTCGGGATGTGCGCACCGAAGAGGCCGACCTAGAGGATGTGTTCCTTGCCCTCACCTCAAGCCGGGCCGACGACGTTTCGGTCGATGACCCGAACCAGCCCCGTCGTGGGATGCACCGCGTCAAGCTTTAGGCGCGATCGATCCGCGCGTGGTAGCAATTGTTCAAAGCGGATCGGATGTGGATATAAGCAACGTCAGCGCGGGAAAAGATGTTTTCAGCCGCCTCCTGCAACTGGGCCTGCGGAGTGATAACCCCGGTTCCATAGACGATCCGATCGTCCGCACCATAGCCTTTGATCAGGTAGTTGGGAGAGTCGGTCAGTGCCTCGGGCAACGTATCATTATCTTCATAGCGCCTGCAGTCGTCGGCACACAGGAAGATCGGGCCAGTTTCCGCATATGGCTGTGGTTCCGGGAAGGGCCGATGCGCCAGTACCAGCATTTCTTTACCCTCTGGAATGTATGTCATGCAATGGCGGCAGGGATTGCCTGCCCCATTGGAAACCGCGCGCTCTGGCGCGTTACCGTATCCATCGGGCGCTCCTGCGCGATAGGCCTGAACCTGCTCTGTCGGAAGGGCTGATATTCTGTGCATGATGTATCTCCTTGAATTGAAGCGATCATGACAATCGCTGTATTTGAACTCGACCCGATTCCTGCGCATTGCAAAATCTGCAACCCTGCCTGCCAAAGAATGTTAGCGATAAAATAAGGGCTACCCGTCGGATCAATTTGGGTCTAAGCAAGCATCAAACACCCCAAACGATCCATAGATGATTGAGGCTTTTGTCATGAGCGCTCAGAACACCACCCTTCGTGGGCTTGCCTTCGCGTTCTTGGGTTTTGCCGTCTTCGCGACCCATGACGTGCTGATCAAAGTGCTGGGTGGCACCTATTCGGTTTTGCAGATCATCTTTTTTGCGACGCTGTTTTCCTTTGTTCCAATGGCCGTGACCATTCTGGCGGACCGGACGACCGGGAATTTCCTGCCGCGGCATCCTTGGCTGGTGTTGTTGCGATCGGCGGCCATGCTCACGGCCATGTCGTGCGCCTTCTATGCCTTTTCGGTTCTGCCGCTGGCGCAGGTCTATTCACTGCTGTTTTCTTTCCCGCTGATCGTGACCGTCCTGTCGATCCCGATTCTGGGTGAAGTGGTCCGCGCGCAGAGGTGGGCCGCCGTGGGTGTCGGCCTGATCGGCGTACTAATCGTCCTGCGCCCGGGGGCGACCGATATCACGTTGGGTCATTTGGCGGCTCTGTCTGCAGCGTTTTGCAGCGCATTTGCGTCGGTTCTTGTCCGCAAGATCGGGAGCGAAGAGCGCTCTGCCGTGTTGATCCTTTATCCGATGCTACTGGCCATCGCGGTTATGAGCATTGCCCAACCGGCGGTTTATCAACCGCCAACTCTACTGCATCTGGCGATGATGGCGCTTGTCGGCGTGTTTTCGGTAATCGCGCAGCACCTGATCATTCTCGCCTATCGCGCTGCCCCCGCCGGGGTGGTTGCGCCAAGCCAATACAGCCAGATCATCTGGGCGACGATTTTCGGCGTGATTTTCTTTGGCGAGCACCCGGATATCTGGGTTGCGGTTGGTGCGAGCGTCATCATTGCATCCGGCGTCTTTGTGGTCTGGCGCGAGAGCCGGTCCAACACTACCTCTGTCAATACGCCCGTGCTGCGCGTCAGGTCGCCCCGGTCGGATACCGGAGCGACGAGGCCCGGAGAATAAGAAACGGCGCGCATTGCAGAGCGCCGTGCAATCCATTTCAGCCGGTATAGAGCCTTAGTAGACGACCACTGATCGGATACTCTCGCCCTTATGCATCAGGTCGAAACCGTGGTTGATATCGTCCAGGCCCATGGTGTGGGTGATCATCGGGTCGATCTCGATTTTGCCATCCATGTACCAATCGACGATTTTCGGTACATCAGTCCGACCACGCGCACCGCCAAAGGCAGTACCACGCCATGAACGACCGGTGACCAGTTGGAACGGACGGGTTGAGATTTCAGCGCCCGCAGGGGCCACACCGATGATAATCGATTCACCCCAGCCCTTATGCGCCGATTCCAGCGCGGCGCGCATCACACCGACATTGCCAGTTGCGTCAAAGGTATAATCCGCGCCACCCTTGGTCAGATTGACCAGATAAGGTACCAAATCGCCTTCGACCTCGGAAGGGTTCACGAAATCGGTCATGCCGAATTTGGTCGCCATCTCCACCTTGGCTGGGTTCAGATCAACGCCAACGATCTGATCCGCGCCGGCCAGACGCAGGCCCTGGATCACGTTCAGGCCGATACCGCCCAGACCGAACACGATGGCACGACTGCCGATTTCCACCTTAGCCGTGTTGATCACTGCGCCGATGCCAGTGGTCACGCCGCAGCCGATATAACAAATCTTGTCGAACGGCGCGTCCTCACGCACTTTGGCCAGCGCGATCTCGGGCAGAACCGTGTGGTTCGAGAAAGTCGAACAGCCCATGTAGTGCAGGATCGGATCGCCATCCAGCGTCGAAAAGCGCGAGGTGCCATCGGGCATCAGGCCCTGCCCTTGCGTTTCGCGGATCGCCTGACACAGGTTGGTCTTGGGGTGCAAGCAATATTCGCATTCACGACATTCGGGTGTGTAAAGCGGGATCACGTGATCGCCAGGTTTAAGGCTGGTCACGCCTGGGCCGACTTCCACTACAACGCCTGCACCTTCATGGCCAAGAATAGCGGGGAACAGACCTTCGGGGTCCGCGCCGGACAGGGTGAATTCATCGGTGTGGCAGATGCCGGTGGCCTTGATCTCCACCAGAACCTCTCCGGCTTTGGGGCCTTCAAGGTTCACGTCCATCACTTCCAAAGGTTTGCCTGCCTGAACGGCAACGGCGGCACGGGTACGCATCTAGCTTTTCTCCCTGTCTGTTTTGCCCGACCCTGCGTCAAATACAGGGTTTTTTCAACTGCGCTTTCATGACAGGTTGGCTAAATCTTTGATATTTCAGAAACGACATCACCAGAAAGCCCTGCGCCAATGTACCGTTTTTTCCCGATCCTTATGCTATTAGCCGCCTGTACAGAAACCCCAACGCCTCAAGACACAGCACTTGATACGGATGACGCGACCGTAGATTTGGCCTTTTGCAAGGGCGAGCCTTTTGCGGACACGATTGGTCAGCCTGTCTCAAACATTCAAGCCGAACTGCCCGAACGGTCACGTGTTCTGGGCCCAGATGACATTGCAACCCAAGATTATCGCATCGACCGGTTGAATGTGTATGTGAATGGCGCGGGCACTATTCAGAGACTGACCTGCGGCTAAGCTCACTTGCCCCGATAGACCAAAAGGTCGGGCAGATAGTCGATCAGGCGCACCACCCATGAAAACGGTGCAGGGAAATCAGTCCGGAACCGGCGACGAGACATGGCGCGCAATACGCGGTCGGCGGCGTCTTCGGGTGTCATCAGCATCGGCATCTTGAAACTGTTCTTGTCGGTCAGACGGGTCTTGATAAAGCCCGGGTTGACGATGCGCACCGTCACGCCCGAGCCTGCCAGATCGTGCCGCATCGTCTCGGCCAGCGAGATCAGCGCCGCTTTGCTGGCCCCGTATGAAATGGCATTGGGTAGCCCATGATATCCGGCCAGAGATCCAATCAGCGTGATATCTCCGCGACCCTTGTCGACAAGGGAGGGAACTGTTTCACCCAACACCCGCAGTGCGCCGGAATAATTGACATCACTGATGGCCAGCGCGGCCTCGGTATCCCAATCCGACGTGTTGATCGGCTCATAAGCGCCCGCGTTGTAGACCAAAGCGTCAAACGCATCAGCATCTGCCACCGCGCGGCGCACGGTGTCTAGATCGGTCACATCCATCGGCACGGCACGCGCATTTGGCAAGGCGCTGCAGATCTCAGTCAATCGCTCAGCATTGCGGGCAGACAGGATCAGATGCGCGCCCTCGCTGCTCAACTTTTCAGCCAAGCTGCGGCCCAGCCCTTCGCTGGCGCCGATGATCCAATAGGCTTTTCCGTCAAATCTGCTCATGCCAATGTCTTTTTTGTGCTCCTGAAACCAATACGATCAGATGGTCGCAATGGATCACGCCCGGTGTTCGAAACATCTGGCCAGACACCACAACATAGTGCGTTGGAAAAAAACTTCTAATCCGGTTGATCCAAACGCCCATTCCCTGCGTATCCTGTTGTAAATACCGAATAACGAGGATGGAATGTTCGACGAAACCCGGGGCGTACGCAAGAAAATCGCAGTCATAGGCGCAGGCATTTCAGGTCTCTCCGCAGCTTATTATCTTTCCGAAGATCATGATATCACCGTGTTCGAGGCCGAGCCGAGACTTGGCGGTCATGCCCGCACCGTGATGGCCGGTAAGAATGGTGACCAACCGGTGGATACCGGGTTCATCGTCTTCAACTATGTCACCTATCCCTATCTGACCCGTCTGTTTGATGAGCTGAACGTGCCGGTCACCAAAAGCGAAATGAGCTTTGGCGCAACCATTGATAATGGCCGCATCGAATATGGGCTGAACAACTTGCGCACGTTGACCGCGCAGAAACGTAACCTCGCGCGTCCAGCCTACTACAAGATGATCGCCGACATTCTGCGCTTCGGCAAAGAGGCCCCCGAAGCCGCGCAGGACGATGACACTACCATCGGAGAGCTGGTGGATCAACTCCGCCTCGGCCATTGGTTCCGTCACAATTACCTGATGCCGATGTGCGGCGCGATTTGGTCGACACCGGTTGAGTTTGTCGATCAGTTCCCCGCCCGCTCACTGGTGCAGTTCTTCCGCAATCACGCGCTGCTGGCCTCGGGCCGTGCCAATCAGCACCAGTGGTACACCGTGAAAGGCGGCAGCATTGAATATGTCCGCCGGATCGAAGCCGCGCTGCGGGCGCGTGGGTCAGATATCCGTCTGGCGTCGCCCGTTCTGCGGATCGAGCGTCATGATCTGGGCGTGACGATACATGCAGGTGGCGAGGCTGCTTTGTTTGATGAGATCATATTGGCCACCCACTCCGATCAATCCCTCGCCATCCTGGGCGATGCAGCAACCGAGGCGGAAAAAGCCGCGTTGGGTGCGATCAGATATCAACCGAACAAAGCCATCCTTCATTGCGATCCTGGCCAAATGCCGCGCCGTCGCGCCTGTTGGTCCAGTTGGACTTACAGGTCGCAAAAGGGCAATGTTGGGGTCACATATTGGATGAACCGGCTTCAGAATATCCCCGACTCCGACCCGCTGTTTGTGTCGCTGAACGCCTCATCCGACATTCCCTCGGATAAAATCTATGACGAGGTCGAATTCGCCCATCCGGTATTCGACAAAGCCGCACTTCGTGCTCAAGGGCAAATTCGCGAGATGCAGGGGCAGAACCGGACCTGGTTTGCGGGGGCGTATAACCGGCATGGTTTCCACGAAGACGGGATTGCCAGCGCGATGCATGTTGTCGAGCGCCTCACCGGCACCCCGCAGATCATCGGAGCTGACAATGGTATCCCGGATACGGACCTCGCTGTTTCGGCCAGTGCATAAAACCCGTCGCGCTGCGTTGCTGTCATTGGCGTTGCTGCTCCCCGGCGGGTTGGCGGCCTCGCCCCTGTCCGATGCGATCAGCGATCCTGAGCTGCGCGGCAGCTCGACCTTCAGGTTTCTGGGGCTGCCGCTGTATGACGCCAAGCTCTACACTCCCGGCGGTGCGGCATTCAGCTGGAACGAGAATTTCGGCCTGCAACTGACCTACCGAAAGAACCTGAAACAGAAAGCGCTGGTCGAGTCGACGCTGGAAGAGATGGCCCGGCAGGGCAATCCCGCGCCGACAGAAGCTCAGTTACAGACCTGTTTTCAGGCGGTCAGCAAGGGCGACAGCTATCTGGCCATCGCGCAGGGCCCCAACAGCGTCAGCTTCTGGCGCAATGGGCGCAATACCTGCACCCTGACCAATCCCGGCATCACCCGCAGCTTCATGTCGATCTTTCTGGGCGACAACACACGATCCGCCTCATTCACACAGCAGTTGAAGGGGCAGTGATGTTGTACCCGCGTGTCAGTCTCTATGCGTTGATGCTGGCTGCTGCGGGTATTCCGCTTTACATCCACTTGCCGCGTTTTGCCGCGGTGAACCTCGGCATCGGGCTGGGGGTGATCGGGACCGTACTGCTGGCCATTCGGCTGATCGATCTGGTGCAGGACCCGTTGATCGGTTGGGCGATTGATCGCTGGCCCAGAGGGCAAATGCTGTTTGCCGCCACCGCTGCGCTGGGTCTGGCGGTTGGATTCCCCCTTCTTTTCGGCTTGCAAAACGGGGCGAGTATTGCTGCATTAGTGTCTATTTTGATCCTGTTATTCTCGGCCTACAGCCTTGGGACCATCCTGCTCTATGGCCGCAGCGCCACTTTAGCCAAACAAGCCAGCGCCAAAGAACTGATGACACTGGCGGCCTTTCGCGAAGGCGGGCAACTGACCGGCGTCATCATCGCCGCCGCCGCGCCCGCTTTGTTCGTAACGTTGGGGGCTAGCGCCCAAGGGTATCCAGCGTTTGGGCTGTTTCTTGGCGTTTTGTCCGTTGTGACTCTGGCCGTGACCCTGCCGATGTGGCGACGCACCCCGATCACCGGGCAGGGATTGTCCTTTGCAGGGCTGGGAAAAGCCGGAGCGCTGCGCCTGCTCGCGCTGGCACTGGTTAACAGCTTGCCCGTCGCCATCACGTCGACCCTGTTTCTATTCTTCGTCGAAGATCGTCTTCAGCTACCGGGCAAAGCCGGGCCGCTGCTGATCTTGTTCTTCCTTAGCGCCGGGCTCAGCGTTCCGTTCTGGGCAAAACTCAGCAACCGAATTGGCCCAAAACAGACTCTGATAATCGCAATGCCGCTGGCCATTCTCGGCTTTGTAGGCGCCGCCCTACTGGCGCCCGGTAATTTGGCGTGGTTCGCCCTTATCTGCCTTGCATCCGGCGCTGCTTTGGGCGCGGACATGGTGGTGCTGCCAGCGATGTTCTCGGTCGTTCTGACACGGGCCGGGCTCAATGCCTCAGCCGCGTTCGGTATCTGGTCTTTCGCTGGCAAGCTGGGGCTCGCGCTGGCTGCCTTTTTTACATTACCCCTGCTGGAACGCAGCGGCTTTACGCCAGGACAAGCCAATTCGGCTGAGGCTTTGAACACGCTCACCCTCGCCTATGCGGTGCTGCCCTGCATCTTGAAACTCGGAGCGTTTGGCATGGTCCTGACGCTCCCGACGGAGGTCTCCGCCAAATGAAAACGCTCCTGATCTGTCTGCTCGCTCTCTTCGCGCTGTTTGCTGTGAAGAACCGGTTCCTAAGCTTCCGCTCGCAATCTCCGTCCGACTACAGCGGAACCGGGCCAGAGTTTTCGCTGAAAAAGAACCTGAACGGAGAGATCCTGTCAGAGGGGCTAATCTATGGCCCCAACGGCAAGATGTCGAACAGCTTTGTCGCACGCATGATAGGCGAATGGGACGGCAATACCGGCACGCTGTCCGAATACTTTACCTATTCCAACGGCAAACAGATGACCCGCAAATGGTATCTGACGCTGGGTACCGGCAACACGTTCATCGCGACAGCAGACGATATTGTCGGCGAAGGCAAAGGGGAAATCTCGGGCGCGACCGTCAAGCTGACTTATCGGATCATCCTGCCCGAGGATGCGGGCGGGCATACGCTGGATGTGACCGACTGGATGTACCTGACAGAAAACGGAGCGATCATGAACCGGTCCGAGATGCGCAAGTTCGGGATCAAGGTCGCTGAACTGGTCGCCACAATGCGCCCCGCGCCCGAAGTTAAAACGGCCCATCTGCATGGAGCAAATGGCTACGATACAGACTCTGAACTGAGGCCTCTGCAATGATTGCCCGCCGCACTCTGATCACGGTAGTCGCCATCGCAGGGCTCGCGGTGTTGGCCGCCTGCTCGGCCAAACCGCGCATCCCCAAGACGTTCCTGTCAGATCGCCAGTTGAACCTTGAAGAGTTCTTTGAAGGCAAAACGGTCGCCTATGGTCAGTTTCAAGATGTTCTGGGCAACGTCCCGCGCCGCTTTAAGGTCGATATAGACGGCGCATGGGATGGTAAAACGCTCACACTGGTAGAGGATTTCGTGTATGACGACGGCGCCACAGAACAGCGCATCTGGACGCTGACCAAGACCAGTGAGGACACCTGGAACGGTACGGCACCGGGCGTTTTGGGTGAGGCCACGGGGATTGAGCGGGGCGATACGTTCAACTGGAAATACAAGATCGACCTGCCAGTCAAAGATGGCACCATGCGGGTGAATTTCGATGACTGGATGTGGCTCTTGTCAGATGACCGGCTGCTGAACCGTGCCTATGTCTCGCGCTTTGGCGTGCGGCTGGGTGAGGTCATTCTGTATTTTGAGAAAAGGTAGTCACCCCACCGGCGTGGCCAGCGGGGTGCAAGGATATTAAACGGTTCCGCCTAGGCTGCCCTCAAGCTCGACCATTTCCTGACCACCGGCCATCAGGTCCTGCAATTCTTCTGGAGTTATCTGGCCACGCTGCGCGGTTCCCAGCGTTTGACCCCGGTTCAGAACCGTGAACCGATCCCCCACCGCCAGGGCATGGCGAACGTTATGGGTGATGAAGACAACCGCGATGCCCTGCTTGCGCACCTTGTCGATGGTCGCCAACACATTGGCCGTCTGACGCACACCAAGGGCAGAGGTCGGCTCGTCCAGGATCAAAACCTTGGCCCCAAAATGCACCGCCCGTGCGATAGCAACCGTCTGGCGTTCACCACCTGACAGGGTGCCCACCGCCTGATCCGGTCCGCGCAGGTTGATGCCCATCTTGCGCATTTCTTCCATCGTGACCTTGTTGGCATAGTCATGATCAAAAAAGCTCATAGGTCCGATTTTCTTCACCGGCTCATTGCCCATGAAAAAATTGCGGCTGACGGACATCAGCGGGATCATCGCCAGATGCTGGTGAACTGTCGCGATCCCCGCTGCGATGGCGTCGCGCGGGTCAGCGAAGTGCATCGGCTTGCCTTCGAACAGGATCTCGCCATGGGTGGGCTGGTGCACACCGGACATGGTTTTGATGAAGGTCGATTTGCCTGCGCCATTGTCGCCCAACAGGCAGTGGCATTCACCCGGAAAGACATCCACCGACACCCCGGCAAGCGCGATGACACTGCCAAAATGCTTTTCGATGTTCTTCATTTGGATAATGGGTGCGTGTTCGGGATTCATATCAGCGCTCCCCCGTGATGATGCGGCGGATATAGGTGTTGAGGATCACGGCACCCAACAGGATGACGCCCAGGAACACCCGGAACAGCGAACTTTCGACGCCTGCAAAGAACAGCCCCTGTTGCACAACACCGAAAATCAACGCGCCCAGAGCCGCACCAAGGACCGAGCCATACCCGCCAGTCAGCAACGCGCCGCCGATGACCACGGCGATTATGGCCTCGAACTCTTTCAGCAGACCACGGTCGGCCCCGGCCGAGCCGAACTCCATCACCTGACAAGTGGCAAAAACGGTCGCGCAGAACGCGGTGAACATGAACATCAGCACTTTGACCTTGTTCACCGGCACACCCGAGTTTCGCGCGGCCTCGGCGTCGCCACCTGCCGCGAAAATCCAGTTTCCGAATTTGGTTTTGGTCAACAAAATGTGGCCAAAGATGATAAGCGCGATGGCCCAGACGATCAGCATTGGAATACCATCGACCACCGGCTGTCCTGCGCGGGTCCCCCGCTCAAAGGTCGCGATAATGCCGTTGTCGCCGAGCCAGACAAAGACACCTTGCAGGATCTTCCCGCCAAAGACCGGAGCAAGCCAGTCGCCCTGCGCCGCATCCCGAATACCGCCGATGATGGTTTTGTTCTCGAATGTCTGCGGCAGGTAAATGGTAAATCCCCGTAGAACAAACAGCGCTGCAAGCGTCACGATAAAGCTTGGTAGCCCTGTCCGTATCACGATCCAGCCGTTGAACGCACCGATCAGCATACACAGGATAAAAGTGACGATGATCGAAATCCATGCGGGCCAGCCCAGGATCACCAGAAAGATGGCGATCATCATGCCCGAGAATCCGATCATCGATCCAACCGACAGGTCGAACTCACCCGCGATCATCAGCAGGCAGGCCCCCACAGCGATAATCATGAACTGGGCCGACACCGTTCCCCAGTTCATCACGCCTTGCGCGTTGAACATGCCAGAGTCAGCGGCAAACAGAAGGAAGAAGGTAAAGACGGCGACGGTGCCAACGATCCCGCCCAGTTCGGGGCGGATCAGCCAGCGTCGCAGCGCGGACATTTCCTTGATGCGTTCGTCAGCAACTTGGGTGGTGGACATGAGGTGTCTCCACGATCAGAGAAGTGCAATGGGGATAAGCGAGGGTGGCGCTTTATAGCGCCACCCGGTGTGGATCAGCGGAATTCGCCCGCGTGTTCCTCAACCTTTTCAAGGGCATCTGCGGTCACAAAACCGGGGCCCGAGTTGATGTTGTTACCCGGCAGAACACCATAACGGTGGTAGTTCGTCAGAATCACAACCGGCAGATAGGCCTGCAGGAACGGCTGCTGGTCGATGCCCCACTGGATGGTGCCATCCTTGATGCCTTTGACGATTTCTTCACCCAGATCGAAGGTGCCGAAATAGATGTCGCCAGCCATGCCGTTTTCTTTCAGCGCCGCAACGGTCGGATCAGCCGAGACCGGACCCAGGGTGAGGATGCCATCAGTTTCCGGGTTGGCGGACAGATAGGCCAGAACCTTATTCTTGATTTCCGCCGGGTCGGTACCGCTGTCGAGCATCGCATCGCCCAGTTCAACACCCAGGCCATCCGCAAAGCCACGGCATCGCTCGGCCACTGTTGGTTGTTGGATCGCGTGGTTCACGCACAGGAACGAGGTAACGCCGTCACCTTTGGCTCGCTGACCGGCTGCAAGACCCGCGTCATATTCGGGCTGACCAACATACATCAGCGCCCCAAGCTCGCGCGCCTGATCCGGTGTGCCAGTGTTCATGATGATCACATCGATACCGGAATCCACTGCTGCGGTGATTGGACCTTTCAGCACGTCAAAATCGGCCAGCGTGGTGATGATCCCGTTGGGACCAGAGGCCGCCGCCTGATCGATGATCCGCGCCATATCGGCGATGTCACCGGTGGGTGGGTTACGATACTCAACCTCAACACCCATCTGATCGCCCGCCAGCGCGATACCGTTCTTGATGGTGTTCCACCAACTGTCGCTGTCCGGTGCGTGGCTGACCAGAATGTATTTCTCACCTTCCGCCGCAGCGCTTGTGGCTGCGATCAGCGGCGTCGCAGCAACCACCGCCGCCAGCGCCAGCTTCTTCGTCAGTGAAGTCATGATGTCCTCCCAAAACTCATGTTATTGCGGATTGAGGTTGTCCTTTGCACCTCTCCGAGTCGAGTTAGAGCATATCTGCTCACATTTTGCAACCGGTTGCAAAAGATATCAGATGTGTTTCATACTGTATCTACCAAAGAATATCGGTAAAAGGACTGCCACAGAATTCAGAAAGGTCGGACGAAATATGGCTGTCACATTGAAAGAGGTTGCAGAACGCGCGGGTGTTTCCCGGTCCGCTGTATCGCGCACTTTCACTGATGGGGCCTCGGTTTCCGAAAAAATGCGCCGCAAGGTTGAGAAGGCCGCGCATGAACTGGGATACAGCCCGAACGCGCTGGCCTCGTCTCTGACGACTGGGCGGACGAAGCTGATCGGGCTGGTTTCGAACAACTTCCACAACCCGATCTTTCTTGAAGTTTTCGACCTTTTTACCAGGGGCCTTCAGGATCGGGGCCTTCGCCCCTTGCTGGTCAATCTGACGGATGAGATCGACCCGGCCAATTCAGTGCGGATGTTGCGCCAGTATTCAGTGGACGGGGTGGTCGTGGCCTCTTCAACACTGCCACCCGGGTTCTCAAAGGCATTCCGCGATGCCGGTGTGCCGGTGGTTCACAGTTTCGGGCGCTATTCATCTTCACCTCAGGTCCATGTGGTCGGAATCGACAACACCGAATGTGGACGGATGGCGGCGCAACAACTCGTCGCACGCGGTTATGAAAACATTGCGTTTCTGGGCGGGCCCGAGGCCGCTACTTCGACCCAGGACCGGTATTCTGGCTTCATGTCCGAGATGTCGAAGCACCCCAGCATCCGAACATCGTATTCCTTTGCCGACGCCTATTCCTTTGATGCAGGCCGCCGCGAGATGTTGCGTTTGCTGAAATCGGAACCTGCGCAGGCTTATTTCTGCGGCGACGACGTTCTTTCGATCGGTGCTTTATCGGCCGTGCGGGACAGCGGCCTGAAGGTGCCCGACGATATTGGCCTGATCGGCCTGAACGATATGGAAATGGCGCGGTGGGAAAATATCGACCTTACCACGATCCATCAGCCGATCCGACAAATCGTCAGTTCCTCGATCGAGTTGATGGTGGCGACCCTGAATGAGCCTGATCGATATCCAGAGGCACGGATATTCCCCTGCTCGGTGGTGGAACGGGGCACATTGCGCCCCGCCCCGCAAGTTTAACGGAACATCGGCGGACGTGCATCCATCCACGCGCTGCCCTGTTTTGCGGACTCGACCGCAGTATGCACTGCCGCCATCGACCGCACACCGTCTGCGGCGTTGGGCAACCCGTCGCGAGATTCGCCAGCAATCGCATCTGCCAGATCGCAATAGATATTCGCAACCGCCAACGGGAACCCTTCGGGATGCGCAATCGAGACACGGCTTAGGCGCTGCGCGTCTTCATGCAATCCACCTTCACCCTTTTCGATGATCTGCAAACGCCCACCTACGGGGGTATAGATCAGTTGGTTCGGTTGTTCAGACGCCCAACGAAGCCCGCCGGTTTCCCCAAACACCTGAATGTCGAACCCGTGCTGCCGACCGATGGCGACAGACGATGTCCACAGTCTGCCCACTGCGCCTTTTTGCGTTCGGAAATTGACCATGGCGTCATCTTCCAGCTCGCGGCTTCCGATGGTGGAAGCGAAATCTGCAGATAGGGTCTCAACCTCATCATCCGCAATGAAGCCGGCCATATGCATCGCGTGGATGCCACAATCGGCGAACTGCCCGGACACGCCTGCCATCGCCGGATCATAGCGCCAACGCACACGCGGATTGTCGGCGTCGGTGGCGTCTCCGTGATGGCCGTGGCTAAAGTTGGTAACGACCAAACGGATTTTGCCAATCTCACCAGCGCGCACCATCGCACGGGCCTGCCGCACCATTGGATAGGCGGAATAGCAGTAGTTGACCGCGCAGATCTTGCCTGATTTCTCGGCCAATTTGACGATCTCTTCACCCTCTTCGACCGTCATGGTCATTGGCTTTTCGCACAGCACGTTGAACCCGGCCTCTAGGAAAGCCTTGGTGATCTCGAAATGCGTTGCGTTTGGAGTGGCTACGGTGACCAGATCGATCCGGTCCTCGCGCCCGCGTTCACCGGCCAGCATCTCGGTCCAGTCGCCATAAGCCCGGTTTGCCGCGATGCCCAATCGCTGCGCATATTCGCGCCCGACATCGGGCCTGTGATCAAGCGCCCCAGCCGTGAATTCAAAGTGCCCATCTGCCAGCGCACCCAGCCGGTGCGCGGGTCC
Organism: Ruegeria sp. BA2; assembly: GCF_056539605.1. Classification (NCBI taxonomy): domain Bacteria; kingdom Pseudomonadati; phylum Pseudomonadota; class Alphaproteobacteria; order Rhodobacterales; family Roseobacteraceae; genus Ruegeria; species Ruegeria sp. BA2. The sequence goes on from NZ_JBQFVE010000010.1 coordinate 153,398, forward strand.
GATCTGGCTGCCTTCGCCGCCGCCAATCATGCCCCATTTCAGCTTGGTCATGGTTTGGACCTCCTCAACTGAAGCCAATGGATTCAAGGTATTCACGGTTTATTCGCGCATCACCAACCGGGTCGGGGTCAAGCGTCGGGTCGCAATCCTGTTCTACCGTGCACCACCCGGTGAAACCTGCGTCCAGCAGCACCTGACGCACGGTTGGAAAATCGACATCGCCTTCGCCCAGATTGCAGAATATCCCTTGCCCGCAGGCGTCGTAGAAACCCGTCCGTTTGGCGATAACATCCGCCTTTACCGTCGGCGAGATATCTTTGAAGTGCATGTACGAAATCCGGTCGACGTAACGCTGCATGAAATTCACGGGGTCGAAACCTGCATAGGAATGATGACCTGTGTCAAAGCAGATTTTCAGCAGGTTTTCATCCACCTCATCCAGAAGTCGAATGAGTTCCGGCTCAAAATCCATAAAGCCCGCTGCATGAGCGTGCATCCCAACGGTCAAGCCATATTCTTCGGACCCGATACGCGCGCTTTCGGCGATACGGTCGCGATAGGCGGTCCATTCTGCCTTATCCATCTGCTCGGCCTCGTCAACGCGGCCCGCTGTAGGTGCCCGGCGCGGAGAGATTGCGTCGATCAAAACAAGATGCTGCGCCCCGTGTGCCTTCAACGCGCGCGCGGTGCGGTGGGTGGCGTCCACCACATCCTCCCAATCGTCGGGGTTGTGATAATTGCGGAACACCACGCCGCCGATCAACTCCAGATCATGCTCGGCCAGCGCATCGGCCAGAACCGCGGGGTCCTCGGGCATGAAGCCCACGGGACCAAGTTCAATGCCCTTATACCCGGCCTCCGCACATTCGCTGAGGACGGTTTTCCAATGCGGATTGCGCGGGTCCTGCGCAAATTCCACGCCCCATGAACAGGGCGCATTGCCAATTCTGATGCTCATCTTGTCTTGTCTCCGATGCTCAGAAATCTTCGATGTTTTTCCAGCTTTCCGCCGCCGCTGATGCCAGCGCTGCCGCGACGATCCGGTTGACCTCATGCCCGTCATGGAAGGTTGGCCAAACCGGTGTGCCTGTCTCGATCGCGTGCAGGAAATCACGCGCTTCGATGATTATCTGATCCTGATATCCGGTGCCGTGGCCGGGGCCCTGGCAGAAGGGCTCATAGTCCGGGTGGGCCGGGCCAGTCAGGATTTTGCGGAACCCGCGCTCGGCCTCGGGGCCGTCCATTCGATAGAGCCACAGGGCGTTTTGATCTTCCTGATCGAAGCGGATCGCGCCTTTGGTGCCGTTGATCTCATAGGCGTAACCCATCTTGCGCCCGGTTGCGATGCGGCTGAAATACATCGACCCCATGGCGCCGCTGTCAAACCGCACCATCATTTGGGCGTGGTCGTCATTGTCAACCTCCCCACCGGGTCGCGCTACATGAACGGTTTCAACCTCGGCCATGACACGCGTGATCGGGCCGATCAGGGCGAGTGCAGCATTAATCATATGTGGTGCAAGATCACCCATCGTACCGTTGGACATACCCGTGGTGCGCCACGTGGCCGGTGCGTCCGGGTCGGCATAGAAATCTTCCGTATGTTCACCCCGGAACCAAGTGACATCACCAATCTCTCCATCCGCAATCAGCTGGCGGGCGAATTGTGTGGCAGGTGTACGAATGTAGTTGAAGCCAACCATATTCGGCAGGCCGGACTCAGCGGCAGCGGCCACCATTGCAGCGCCATCTTCCATCGATGCGCCCAGAGGTTTTTCGCATAGTACAGGCTTGCCCAGCGCAAACGCGGCCAACGCAATCTCACGATGGGTCTCCTGAGGTGTTGCAATGACAATGGCCTCAACCTTCGGGTCATTCACCAGAACACGCCAATCATCGGTCGAACGCGCGAAGCCATAAGCCTTGCGGTATCGTTCGGCGCTGTCGGGCGAAGAGGCGCACACCATCTCAAGACGCGGGCGCAACGCGGTGTTGAATACAGCCCCGACCGAGGACATCGCCACCGCATGGGCCTTGCCCATATATCCGCCGCCCAGAATGCCAATGCCGATTTCTGCCATTCCGACGCGCTCCTCCGCTTTTTCTTGAAAACCATTTGCAACCGGTTGCAAAACTTGTATCGTGAGAATAGGACTCTCGCAAGCTGCATTCGGCACTGCACCGCAATTTTCCTAAAGGAGCCCGCAGACATGTCCGCGCAACACGACACTGTTTACCTGACAACAGCGCAGGCGATCATTCGCTGGCTGTCGAACCAGTTCATCGAGATCGACGGGCAAGAATATCGCCTATGTGGCGGGGGTTTCGGGATTTTTGGCCATGGCAACGTGACCTGCCTGGGTGAAGCCCTGAACACAGTGCGGGATGAGCTGCCGCTGTATCGTGGGCAGAACGAACAAAGCATGGGATTCGCCGCTTCGGGCTATGCCAAGCAATGGCTGCGTCAACGATTCATGTTCTGCACTGCAAGTGCGGGGCCTGGCACTGCGAATCTGCTGACGGCTGCTGGACTGGCCCATGCCAACCGCCTGCCGATGCTGATGCTGTGCGGGGATACCTTCATCACCCGCCTGCCCGATCCTGTTCTGCAGCAGATGGAGAATTTCAACGATCCGACCTTCGGCCTGAATGACGCGTTCAAACCGGTCAGCCGCTATTGGGACCGCATCACCCATCCGGCGCAGGTGATTCAGTCTCTGCCCGCCGCCATTGCGACAATGCTGGATCCCGGCGATTGCGGGCCTGCGTTCCTCGGGTTGCCGCAAGATGTGCAGGGTTGGACCTATGACTACCCGGTGAAGTTCTTCGAGAAAAAAGTGCACCGCATTCGCCGCCAGTCGCCCGATGCGGATGAGATCGCCGATGCCGCTTCGGCGTTGGCGGGGGCGAAACGCCCGATGATCATCGCGGGTGGCGGCGTGCAATATTCGCAAGCTGTTGCCGAGCTGACCGAGTTTGCTGAAAAGCACCAGATTCCGGTGGTCGAAACCATCGCTGGCCGCGCGAATATGCTGGCGACCCATCCGCTGAACATTGGCCCGATCGGCGTCACTGGATCGGACAGTGCCAACGCGATTGCGGAACAGGCCGATGTGATCGTTGCCATCGGAACCCGGCTGCAGGATTTCACGACAGGATCATGGACGGCCTTTTCCAAGGACGCCCAGTTCATCTCGATCAACGCCGCGCGACATGATGCGGGCAAGCATATGTCATTGCCGATTGTCGGGGATGCTAAACTGTCAATTCAGGCTCTAACACAGGCGATTGATTACACTGCGCCATCCGATTGGGTATCTCTGGCGAAGGACGAACGGCGCAAGTGGGATGCCTATGTGGCCGAGAATGTCTCTTACGGAAACCGTCCGAGTTCTTACGCGCAAGCCATCGGCGTTGTGAACGAGCTTTGCGACCCGCGCGACCGTGTAGTCGCCGCTGCCGGAGGTTTGCCCGCCGAGGTCACTGCCAATTGGCGCACCCAGGATATCGGCACAGTCGATGTCGAGTTTGGCTTTTCCTGCATGGGCTATGAGATCGCAGGCGCTTGGGGCGCGCGCATTGCCCAATCCGAGCGTGAGCCCGAGAAGGACACGATCACTTTTTGCGGCGACGGCTCTTACCTGATGCTGAACTCGGATATCTACTCCTCGGTTCTGAGCCAAAAGAAGTTGATCGTTCTGGTGCTGGACAATGGCGGCTTTGCGGTCATCAACAAGCTGCAGAACAACACCGGCAATGAAAGCTTCAACAACCTGCTGGCAGACTGCCCGACCATCCCCGAAGCCTTTGGTGTTGATTTCGCGGCCCACGCGGCCTCTATGGGAGCGACCAGCGAAAAGGTCGCAAACCCGGCGGAACTGGCTGAGGCGTTCACGCGCGCCAAGGCCTGCGACAAGACCTATGTGATCGTGATGGATGTGGACGCCTACGAAGGCTGGACCACCGAAGGCCATACGTGGTGGGAGGTTGGCACACCCCACACCTCTGCCGACGAGAAAGTCCGTGACGCGCATGTCGAGTGGGAAACAACCCGCGAAAAACAACGTAAGGGCATCTGATGAAACGGTTCACCGCAGAAACCGCTGATCCTGACGTTATCGTCGATGAACTGCTGAACGGCGGCGGAGCCGTTGCCATCTCGGGCCTCTTCACGCTCGAGGAGATCGCCGAGGCGCGCACCATCATCATGGAGCATTCCGAAGAAGCGGCCGAGAAGGTGACGCATTTTCAAGGTGCTGCCGAGGAAGACGGTAAATTGAACCTGCAGCGAAGGGTCTGGAACCTGCTGGCCAAAGGCGATGTGTTTTCCCGCATGGCAGCGCATCCGGTTCTGATGAAAATCTTACGCAAGTTTCTTGGAACCGAGTTCATCATGGGCTCGATCGCCGCCAACCGCCTGCTGCCGGGCGGCCCCGGGCAAGAGCCACATGTCGATTATCCCTATTGGGATTTTCACAGCCCTGAAACACATCCTGTGGGTCTGAACGGATCCTTTCCGATGAACGCACAGGTCTCGATCCTGCTGGACCCGTTCACCGAGGAAAGCGGCGCGACCGGCTATGTTCCGGGGTCGCAGAAAGAGCTGCGGTATCCCACACCCGAAGACAATTTCTATGACAAATGCGAACGCATGACGGGCGAGCCCGGCGATGTCGCTTTGTTTTATGGCGTGACATGGCATTGCGCGATGCCGAACAACGCAGATCACGACCGCAGCGCGATCCTGATCCAATATCTGCCCAAATGGGTCAAACCGATGGAAGATATGCCCGCAGCCTTGCCTCAGGAATTCATTGATCAGGCCAGCCCCGACCTGCGGCAATTGCTGGGTCTGAACTATCCCTACCCCGAAGTGCTGGATGCTGCACGGGCAGGCAACACCGAGGGGCGCAAGTGACACTCATCGAGGGCATAAAAGGCAACCGCTTTGCTGTTTTTGGTCGGGCAGGCATGGACATGTTCGCCGATCCGGTCGGAACGAAAAGCGAGGATGCACAAGTGTTTCGCGCCGATCTGGGCGGGTCGAGCGCCAATATCTGCGCCGGACTGGTAAAGCTGGGATCACAAGCGGCGCTGGTCACCTCGGTCTCTGATGATGCTGTGGGGCGGTTCTGCGTGAACCGGCTGCAAGAATATGACGTGGAGACACGGTATATCCGCGCTGTGGGGGGCGAAGCGCGAACCTCTCTGGCAGTCTATGAAAGCTGCATCGAGGATTTTCAGAACGTTATCTACCGAAATGGCGCTGCCGATTTTCAGGTAACCGAGGCGGATATGGACGCGGTCGATTTCAAAGCGTTCTCGGCCCTGATAACGGCGGGCACCGTGTTTGCGGCAGAGCCTTCCCGCTCGGCCACGTTCCGAGCGTTTGAAAACGCACGCGCCGCCGGGTTGCCGGTGATCTTCGACATCGATTATCGGCCCTATAGCTGGCCGTCGCCCGAAGTCGCCTCAGAAGTTCTGACCCGCGCGGGACACGAAAGCGATCTGATCGTCGGCAATGACGAAGAATTCGGTTTTATGGCCGGGGGTATCGAAAAAGGTTTGGACAAAGCCCGCGAACTCGCCGCCAAAGGCAAAATGGTGATCTACAAGATGGGCCACGAAGGAGCCATCACGTTAACCGAGGGGCAAGAAATTCGCACCGGCATCTACCCGGTGACCGCCGTAAAGCCCAATGGCGCTGGCGACAGTTTCCTGGCTGGTTTTCTGGCCTCGATCGCTGCAGGGCATGACTTACGCGATGCAGTGCTGCGCGGCTCGGCCTGCGCGTCGATCGTCGTGTCGAAACCCGGTTGCGCCGGAGCCATGCCAACGACGCCCCAGCTTGACGATTTTCTGGCTCGGCACCCGGGCCCTACGGATACCTGAAAGGAGACGCAGATGCATATCGCGCCCCATGACAACCAGAACAAACCCATCGTTGATGCCGATCACGATCTGGTGCCGCTCAACTATTTCAACATCGTCAAACTGAAAAAGGGCGAGGTGTTCGAATATGCCGTGCCGGGGTACGAGACCTGCATTGTTCCCGCTACCGGAACTGTGGATGTAGACGTGGATGGCGCCGAGTTCACCAATCTCGGCAACCGCACCATTGATGTCTGGGATGGCGACCCCGAAGGCGTTTACGTCCCGGTTGGCGCCAAAGTCCGGATCACCTGCGTAACGGACGAAACCGAAACCTTTATCGCAGGTGCAAAGTTCGACCGAGTGCTGGAACCCTTCGACGTCCGCGTACCCGAGCTGGACCTAGTGCAGTACGGCTCGGACGACACCAAGACCCATCGCAAGATCAAGCACATCCTGGGTGCAAATCACCATGACAAAGTCGGGCGTCTGCTGGTGTCCGAGCTGTTCACGGTCGGTCAGGGCGGCTGGTCCGGATTCCCCAGCCACAAGCACGACACTGATCGCAACGGTGACGATGGCGAGATGATCGAGACCCGCCATGACGAAACCTATAATTTCCGCTTCCGGCCCAATTACGGCTCGGGCATCCAAATGCTGCAACGCGAGGATAACAAACCGGGTGATGCCTATCACATCATGGATGGCTCAACGATTATGATCGACAAGGGCTATCACCCCTGTGCAGTTCTGCCCGGGTACGAGATGTACTATTTCACCATTCTCGGCGGCCTCAGCCAACGCTCGCTGAAACAGTATTTCCAGCCGACACATGCGGATCAATTGCATACGATCCCGGGCATCATGGATATGGTGGCCAAGTTCAAATGAGCCTTGTGACATTATCGGACGTGCTGCAACCGGCGCTGCGTGGCGGTTATGCCGTGGCCGGACTGGTGACGCTGGGCTGGGAGGATACGCGCGCTTATGTGGCCGCTGCTGAGGCCGAAGACGTGCCCATCATCCTTCAAGCCGGCCCATCTTGTCGCGAACACACGCCGCTGCCGATCTTAGGCAAGATGTTCCGCCATCTGGCCGAGGGGGCCAGCGTGCCCATCGTTGCCCATCTGGACCATGGATATACCCATGAAGACTGCCGCATCGCCATCGACAGCGGTTTTACCTCGGTCATGTTCGACGGCTCGCGCAAACCCCTGTCGCAGAACATCGAAGAAACCGCAGCCATTGCAGCGATGGCCCATGCCGCTGGCGTCTCGTGCGAAGGAGAGATCGGATTTGTAGGCTATTCCGGCGGCGAAGGTTCGGATGGAACCAACCCGAATGAGGCCGCACAATTCGCACGCGAGACGGGTGTGGATGCGATGGCGATTTCGGTCGGCAACGTACATCTGCAGCAGAACAAAGAAGGCGGCCTGGACGAGGCCCGAATCCGCGCTATCGAAGCCGTGACCGAGGTTCCTTTGGTTATCCACGGTGGATCGGGCGTACCAGTGACGCAGCGCTCCGTGCTCGCGCGTGGGTCGAAGATCTGCAAATTCAATATTGGGACCGAACTGCGGATGGCCTTTGGGAACGCTTTGCGCACGGCTGTAAACGCCGATCCAGACCGGTTCGATCGCGTGCAAATACTGAAAGAGACACACGAACCCGTGGTCGAGGCGACTCGTCGGGTTCTGCAAGCCTTCAAGGGGGCATGAGATGCTGAAAATGGGCTTACTAGGCTGCGGGCGGATCGGGCAGGTTCATGCGCGCTCGATCGGGCAAATCGACAACGCACAAGTCACGGCGGTGGCGGACGCATTTGCGGAACCGGCTCAGATACTGGCCGAGAAAACCGGTGCACAGGTCTTGCCCGCGAACGACCTGATCGAATGCGCTGATGTCGACGCCGTGGTCATTGGAACCCCAACCGATACCCACTACGAGCTGATCCACCATGCTGCACAAGCTGGCAAAGCGATCTTTTGCGAGAAACCGGTGGACATGTCTGCCGACCGTATCCGCGACTGCATCAAAGTAGTCGAGGCTGCGGGCGTTCCCTTCTTGACAGCCTTTAACCGCCGCTTTGACCCGAGCTTTGCCAACATTCAGTCGCGCATCGCCAACGGAGAGATCGGAAACGTCGAGATTGTCACCATCCTGTCGCGCGACCCGTCTCCGCCGCCGATCAGCTATATCGAAAGCTCCGGTGGCCTGTTCCGTGATATGATGATCCACGATCTGGACATGGCGCGCTTTTTGTTGGGCGAAGAACCGATCAGCATCTACGCCGTCGGCTCATCGCTGGTTGATCCCGAGATTGGCAAGGCCGGTGACATCGACACTGCAGCCGTAACCCTGACAACCGCCAGCGGCAAGATTTGCCAGATTTCGAATTCGCGCCGGGCCAGCTATGGCTATGACCAGCGCATCGAAGTCCACGGTGAGAAGGGCTTGTTGCGTGCCGAGAACGTGTTGGAGAATGCGGTAGAGGTTGCCACCACGTCCGGGTTCCGCAAAGCGCCCGCGCAGCATTTCTTTCTGGAACGCTATGAGGCGGCCTATCGCGCCGAGATGGCGCATTTCATCGCTGCGGTCGATGGTTCAGGAACGCTTTCACCGGGTATCATTGACGGTCTCCGCGCGCAGGTTCTGGCCGACGCAGCAGACAGATCATTTAAGCAGGGTGAGGTTATCCACCTTACATAATGTGTTGGGTTGATCGATAGAGGGCAAGGTACGACGCGCCAAACTCGTACCCCCTCAAGAAATCATCAGACATCTTCTAGGCGCGCCGCACGTTTTCAATAAATGCATCACGTGTCCGGATTATGTCGGAAAGATTAAATTCCGACTACGGGGAACCCCCAATATGCGCGTTGGTCGGAATCGATTAGCTTGTATTCAACGGGCCACTTTCATTGATCCGTTATTCCCCTTCAGAGGGGTTGGTCTGACCCCCTCACCAACCCCTCTGCCAAGTGAACTATGAAACTCTGCCGCCAGGCAAGCGGTCTGGAGCCATGTAAAGCGAACATTTTTTAGTTTCTTCCTTGCTCACAGGGGCTGCCGACTAAATTGCAGAGAGTTTTGCTAATATTCCGAGGTATCAAATCGCTGACAAGAGAGCGCTCAAAGCGCCAGCAAATCCCGCAGCAGCCACGGCACTAGCCAGAACCACGCAAACGATTTCCAATGCACTGAGTTTCATTTTGATCCTCACGAATATGCTATGCTCGACATAGTTCATGTTTGTTGGATCGAAAAGTGAGCACATGTTTACGCTGCGGAAACTCGCTATCGATACAGCGCATAATCGCTCAGATACCGCTCACGGATGATTATTCCGATCGAATTGATCTCAATTCTGACTTGACCTGTTGCAGCAAAGCATCGCTAAAGCGACATATCCAACCTGCATCAGCAAATGGACTAAACGTTGATCAAACCTTGAAGGGAAGCAGGTCGCTGAAATGCAAGACCAGATTCTCCCTACGAAACAGAAAATTAGGACTTTCCTTACGGCCACAGCTTCAAACGCAAACACATGTCAGGAAATTTCGTGGGGCGGCATGTCGAACTAGGTAACCCCCTCAAATCCAGTCGGAAAAACTAGAACGTGCTAAAATCAAGACATACCGCCCACTGTATCAATATGGCATTGTGGCGAAATTGTGTCCACGGCTAAATATGAAACTTACAGTTCGCGATCTGGAAACAGGGTGCTCAGTTAAAACCAAGCATGGCGCGCGGTATGCGTCAACCAGCAATTCGCAACGACCTACCCTGACTTGTACGAACTTGAGGCAGACGCGATGTGCGAGTGACCATAGAAACCTAAGCAATTGAATGACGAAATTGATCGCAGCACAGGCGCAACCGGCCTGCCTAAGGCATCGAAACGGTTCTATTGATCCCCGAAATCAACCACTTAGTCATTTGTTTTCGTTTTGCGAACAACATTAACAGAAGGTGAACAATGTATTCTCAGAGTGTTCAACCAAATTGAGTCAAAGTAATCTTGTTGGATCGAACGAGTCGCAAACCGTTTGATCGCTGACAAGGGGGAACGCATGAATAAGCCTGCCTTTGTGACTGAAGAGTCCAGCAAAACAGCTGTGATGCGAACTTCCGGCCAACGTGCCGAAGAACGTTTGTCAACCACGACCAAATCGAGCAGTGGTCGCTTCCCTCCTATCGAAAATGCATTAACACAGATCGTCAAAAACAAGCGGCTTTCCGAGGCACATAACAACGTCTGAAGGCAGTTCAGCAGACCCCCAAACAATTCCCGATATCTGTCCTAAGTATTGGAATTGAAAACTGAATCCCGCTCCATCTTGGGGCGGGATTTCTTTTTTCTGCGCAGCAAGATCGACGCTTTCTATTTAAGGTGTGTTGGTATGGCTCCAATAATTGTGGGCCAGCCGCTTTCCATCCCTGCAAAGCATGTGGCTGGCCCAGCATTCAGCACTTCCGTGAGTAGTCAGCACTGAGAATCCAAAAAAACATTGAAACCGCGATCTGTACCTACAGACCCAGAAGTAATTTGACCTCTTCTTCAACGGCATCGGTGACTGGCTTGTTAGCTGCGGCTTCCAAGGCTTCCCGTTCGGTCAGTTCCTGTTCTTCGACCTGATCAGCCAATTCCTGAACCTCCGCCGTCGCTTCTTCGTACTCGACTGCGGCTTGCCTCTCATCGTTCAGGTCTTGCGCCTCGTTAACCGAACTCTCCAAATCTGAGCGTGCTTCTTCTAGTTGCTCTTCGATCTCTGGGTCAGTTCCGCCTGCTTCTTCCAGCGCTTGCTCAAGCTCTTCGACGCGTTCCTGATTTTCCTGAACGTCGCCCAATGCAGTTTCCAGATCCTCTTCGATCTCGGGAAGAGTCCGCTCGGGCGGCTCAAGACCTGCAAGTTCTTCCAATTGTTCCGCCAGCTCCTCGCGCAATGGCTCTCCGGCCAACACGGTATCTCGGTAGTTGGCAATTCGACCAACCCGAGAATTTGGAGATGCATTCGCCAATGCAGTTGCGCTGGCGTTGGCTGCGTTCAAAGCACCCAGCTCGGATGGGTGGGCACCAAGCAGGTCAGCCATCTTGTTGCCTTTGGTCCTGACGGCTGGACGAATGGATTCTTCAACAACCACTGTTTTTGAGGGTTTTTCATACGTCCGGGGCTCTTGCTTTGCGCCGCGAGTGGTCGAGCCTTTCTTCGACGTGGCAACCTTTCGCGATTTACCTTTGCCGCCAAAGATGTCCTTCAATGAAAACTCGCCACTCTTACCCGCTGTCGAACGCGACGATTTTGACTTCGATTTGCCAGTGGTGGATTTTCCCGCAGTCCGACCACCGCGGCTTTTGTCTGCACCCTTTTTGCCACCTTTGTTTCCGGCAGAGCTATTGTCGCCGCGGTCTCCTTTGCCAGAATTCCCTTTGCCGCCGTTCCCGTTGTCACCACCCTTGCCGTTTCCACCACCGTTTCCTCCGCCCTTGCCTTTGCCTTCCTTGGCGAAAGCAACATCCGGAACGGCAATCGTAACGACAATGGCTGTCGATCCCAGCAATGCAATTGCCAGGGTTGAGGCTTTTATCAGTCCCAAAGCAGTGGTTTTCATATCGATCTCCTTGCCGAAAAGCGGCCGGCACCCGTTCTCAGAACCGGGTCACTGTGTTCAAAGGTCTCGCTTCATTCACGAATCGAACGTCTTCCTGGCCATTAAACTTGAGTGCGCTTGAACGCAGAGCTAACTGCCTGTTCATCACCGGTTCATGTCGAACGGCGTAAGCTTGCACCAGGAAACACAGAGAGCTTTCATGCGTGCGTACGTGTTCTTGTTGATTGCAAGCGTGCTTGTTGCTTTGCCCAGTGGAGAAGCGACAGCGCAAACGCGTGAGCTCAAGCAAGGCGAACTGCGCAAGGCGACTCTGACGGGTGACACGATCCGGCTGAAGCGGGTCATCAATGGTGTCGAAAAAGCTTTCGGTGGCACGCCCGTCGATGCGCGCGCCTTTCAGGCGGACCAGATATACTATCGTATTCTGGTTAAGAAACCCGACGGAAAAATTGTCAGCGTCATTGTGAATGCACAAACCGGTACTGTCGTTTCCAACCGGTCCAGTGTTGCCCGGCAGATATCAAAAGCTGCCCGGTCTGGCCCTGCCAATGTCAACACCAACAGCAATCGCAACACCAAAAACAACCGTGGGACTTCTGTGAGCCGTGGCAACAGCGGCGAAAACGGCAACAGTGGCGGCGGAAACGGGGGCGGCAATAGCGGTGGCAACGGTGGCGGAAATGGCAACGGTGGCGGAAATGGCAACGGTGGCGGAAATGGTAATTCCGGAGGGAATGGCAACAGCGGTGGCAACGGAAAAGGCGGCGGCAATGGCAATTCCGGCGGGAACGGCAAGGGCAATGGTAAAAATTAGGGCTTAAATCAGAGCCATTGTGACTGTAGTTTTTGAATATGAGAGTACTTCTGGCCGAAGATGAGCCGCAGTTGTGCGAGCAGATCAAAAAGCTTCTGAGTGCAGAAGGCCGCGTAGTGGACGTGGCCAACAATGGAACGGATGCGCTTCACTTGGGGGCGACCGAGCCGTACGATATGATAATCCTAGACATTGGATTGCCCGAGCGCGATGGCATCTCCGTCCTGCGCGAATGGCGTGGCGCAGGGATCAAGACGCCGGTGTTGATCCTAACAGCCCGCGATGGGTGGAGCGAACGCGTGGACGGCCTTGACGCAGGCGCGGATGATTACATGACCAAGCCGTTTCACATGCCAGAACTGGCCGCACGTGTCCGCGCGATCCTGCGCCGACAGAGCGGTCAGTTGAATCCTGTGATCGAGATGGGGGACGTCTCTTTGGATACACGAAACGGACGGGTCAGCGTGGGCGGAATTCCCGTTGATCTGACTGCGCAGGAAATCGCTGTCCTGACATACCTTGCGCATAATATCGGGCGCATGGTGTCTCGTACCGAGCTGTCCGAACACATCTATGAATATGACGGTGATCGGGATTCAAACACCATCGCTGTATTCATCACTCGATTGCGTAAAAAACTGGGCTCTGACCTTATCACAACGGTCCGAGGGCGCGGCTACATGATCGATACTGCCTGATGCTATCGCTGCGCCAACGCGCTTTGCTTGGTGGCCTCGCCACAGGTGCGCTTTCTGTCGGCGTTGGAACAATGGTTGTTTTTTCCTACATCAACACGCGCGTTCTTGAGCAGTTTGACGAGACGCTGCGCAATAGACACACGCAACTGGTTGTCGGGTTAAGCGCGACGACGGACAACCCCGAGGCTTTGCGTGATCTCATGTTCGACCCGGCCTATGGAACGCCATACTCTGGCCGATACTGGCAGGTGACGGACGGGAATGGGGCAACCTTTACATCTGCCTCACTGTTTGACGAATTGATCTCTGAACCCGCGCGAGTGCAGCAAGAGGCCGTCGTGTGGAACACATCTGGCCCGGATAATGAAGCTGTGCGCAGCGTCTATCAGAAAATCACCTTCGAGGACGGATCCGAATGGGGCGTGACAGTCGCGGAAAGCAGGCTCGAGCTGATCCGCGAACGTCGGGCTGCACAGAACAACTTGCTGCCGGTATTCGGGCTTGTCGGCTTGATTGGGGTTGCTGGTTCGCTGCTATTGATGTCTACCATTGTCGGCCCACTCAGGAAGCTGCGGACGGATGTGGCGCATCGTTGGGACAAAGGAGACGACCTTAACCCGCAAGACTATCCGGAAGAGGTTTCGCCACTTGTTGAGGACCTCAATAAATTGCTGCACAGAAATCGCGAGATTGTATCTGGTTCTCGTCGGCAGGCGGCGGATTTGGCGCACGCACTCAAAACGCCGACGGCAATACTTCGAAACGAACTGGCAAGCTTGTCGGATCGAGGCGCAGATATCGAACCTGCCGAAGACGCGCTGAGCAGGATAGATGCTCAGTTAAAACGGTCTCTGGCGCGTATGCGTGCGTCAAACACCGCTGAGCTTACGCATTCGCGAACGGATCTTACGAATTCAGTCAACAGGTTATCCAGATTGTTTTCGGTCATGGCTGAGCGCGAAGGGAAATCCCTGACGACAGATTGCGAAACCGGACTTCAAGTCAGAATGGACACTCAGGACATCGAAGAAGTGATTGGAAACCTCCTCGACAATGCACTCAAGTGGTCCCGTACAACTATTCACATCAGCGCAAAACATGTCACGGATCATATTGAAATTTGCATTGAGGATGATGGACCTGGAATTCCGAAAGAAGCCCGTGAAGGTGTGCTTCGCTCCGGTGGAAGGCTGGACACGTCTGTCAGCGGTACCGGATTGGGCTTGGCCATATCGGTAGATCTTTTGAACGCTTATGGAAGTAAATTGATACTGGGTAAATCAGCCAACCTCGACGGCTTAGCTTGCTGTGTCCTTATATCAGGGTAATTTTCACCACACTGTGCTGGATAGTCACCAAACGGCTTTGGGGGGGACCAGTTATGCAGATCACACACCTCGATCACGTGAACATCCATACGACTCAGCTGGACAGGATGGTGTCCTGGTATCGTAACATTTTGGGTCTCGTGCCGGGAAATCGTCCTGATTTTCCGTTTCCCGGGGCATGGCTTTATGCGGGTGAAATGGTGATGGTCCATCTGGTTGGCACGGAGAGGCCTGATCTCATCGGCTCGGAGACGGGTTTGAAGTTGGAGCATTTCGCCTACAAGGCCCGGGATGCCAAATCATTCGAAGCACGCTTGATCGAGGCCGGACAAGACTACCGCCGAGTTGAAATCGCTCAGATCAACACAGTGGCCTTCAATATATGGGACCCAGATGGCAACCACATCCATGTGGATTTCGCTCTCGATGAATAGTGAGTGCATCTTTCCGAGGTCGGACGATGTGATTAGCGTCTCATGCTAATAAATCGGGTTGCAATCGTGGATCTGTTTACTCTTGCCAGCGACGGGCCGAAAAACGTTTTGCCGAGGCAGGGCATCGCCAACTACCTCGGAGCGGTTTTGCCCAGCGACTTGGCCGATACTTCGCTTGCGGAACTCATGACAGGTATAGAACGGCGTAATGACGAGTATCACTTTGCAGGCAAACACATAGTCACTGCCCGCAAAATCGCCTGGTACAGCGACAAACCCAGCCCATCAAACAAGCGATTAACACACGCGTGGACATCCGGCTTACTGGGCCTGAAAACCCTCGTTGAACAGGCCTGTGGTCACCGTTTCCAAAGCCGCCTGCTCAAACTTTATCACAGAGGTGAAGAATGTTTAGGTTGGCACAATGACCGGGAAAAAACACCTGTTGCGTCCCTATCTCTCGGTGCTGCGCGTCGATTAGTTTTCAAAAACAAGACTGACAAAGAAACCCTGGAAATCACCCTCGCACATGGGGAACTTTTTGTTATGGAAGGTGAAACTCAGGATCACTGGCAGCATCGTGTCCCGCCGATGAAACGTGTTAGGGAGACCCGGATCAATTTGACATTCCGGCAAGTGGGGTGATGCTGAGCAAAATGCTTACCGGCGCTCCAGCACCTCAAACCAATTCATCACGTGCGCGGCCCATCCACCAGGGGCACTATGCCCCCCTTTGTGCAGCATCAAATCAATGCGCCCGGTATCGCAATCAGTCCAGTGCCTGAGCCAGAGATCACCCTCAAACGTGTTCGAGGCTGGCTGTCGGTTTATGCAGCCATTGGTTTCGCGCAGAACTTTTAAAGACGCCCAGACATCTCCCTGAACCACTGTTCCATCAAAGAAAGATCGCCCTTCCAGCGGCACCACTCGGTCCGTCCATCCATGCGTATGGAACAGATATACAGGTTCGTTCGGCACAGTGGTCTGGCAACTGCTCCCAAAAAGCGCCTGCCAAAGCAGCATAGGCATCTGCAAAGTCCGGCTGCCAGCATGCCATGTCCCAGACCATGGATCCGCCACGCGAGAACCCGGACAAGAGCAAAGGAGCCTCTGCAAGGTCAGTCTTGATTTGGACATCGGCCAACACCGTGCTCAGAAACGCTGCGTCCTCACGTTCGAATTTCATACTATCTGCGCGAACCGACCAATCCTTTGTCCATCTTGCCTCCGGATGCTCTCCATTTGGAGCGACAAAAACATAGCTCCGCGAAAGAGCCTCACTGGCGAGATCAGAATTGAGCATACTACTGCCGGTGCTGCCACCGCCATGCAAATGCATGACAATCCCCATCGGCTCGGGCGTTTCCGGCAACAGAACATGATACGTACCACCTTCGACGATACAGGGCGTTTCAAGATCACCGCATGATTGCGCGGACAGGCTTGGCGGGGTCAACAAAGTGGCAAAGACAATGCTTACCGCTTGGAAAATACCTTTGTTCAATACAATGACCTCCAATCAGCTTTCCATGCTTGTTGGATTCAACCCGCTATCAAATCCAGCATCTGGTCGCAAAATACCTTTTGCAAGTCATGGTGCAACCTCTGGCCACCACCTCCAAGCGGTGACCAGAACAGCGTCATGCAAGATCAGTTTATTTCTTGTACCTTCATGACCAGCTCACCCCAGTTGCGCTGGTTTTCGATGTCATGTTCCAAGCCCTGCTCATCGGCGATGCCGAAGCGTTTGACAGCCGGTGTTTTGCTTGTTGCCTGATACAGCCAATAGGCCTCGGCCTTCAAGGCATCCTGGATCGGCTGGTCTATGGATTCATACACCATCTGCTTACAGGCATTGATGGACTCTGCCGGGAACTGCGCGATACGTTGCGCCAAAGCATCCACGTAGGGGCCGATCTCATCGGGATCGAGCGCTTTGTTGATCGTACCCAAACGCTCCGCATCATCGGCGTCATAGTCCTGCGCGCTCAGGATGATCTCAAGCGCCTTGCCCAGCCCCGTCTGACGCGCCATGCGGGATGCGCCACCGCCGCAGGGCAGGATACCCATCCCGACTTCCATCTGCATGAACTTGTATTTGCCGCGTGCGACAAAACGCATGTCGAGGGCAAGTGCCAACTCATGACCGCCACCGCGCGCAAAGCCTTCAATTTTTGCAATCGTGGCTTGTGGAACCTTGCTGATGCGCTCGCATACAGCCTGCAAGTCCAGGAGTTGTGCTTCGTCGCGCGGTACCGCTTCGGTAGACATGTCTTTCAGCAACTCTGTGTCATAATGGCAAACCCAGACCTCGGGATTGGCTGATTGGAAGACCACGACTTTCACCGAACGATCACCTTCAAGGCGCATGGCAAGGCTGTTGAGATCCGCCAACATCTCCTGACCCTGAACATTGACCGTCCCGAAGTCGAAGGTAACAGTCGCGATCGCGCCCTTCACATCAACTGTAAATGTCTGAAAGTTCTCATATTTCATTGGGTATTCCTCTCTTGTTGCCCCGCATCAACGATATGGGGATTGGTGAAAACACATTTTGGGTATGATTGCCGCTCGGTGCGGTTCAGCTGTTCTGGTGCACGAAGGTTTTGATCGCCTCCATCACTTGTGACGCATGTGCAGCATCCAAAGCGGCACCGTGCGGGTTGGCGAAGTTGCGGCTGTCATTGTCGAAGTAAGCACCATATGCGTCTGCGAACCGGTCGCCCAGGGCGGCGTCTATCAGGATATCAGCCCCAATGTTGAGGTCGTTGCCCGCCATGCCAAAGCCTTCTTTTACCATTTTGGAGGCGAGCAGCGACCCTGGATTGACAGCGATCATCACTGGTCCATTGGGCAGAGACTTTGCAAGTTCACGCGTCCAAATCGTGATGGCGAGTTTACTCTGCGCATAAGCGTCCATATCGCCCAGGCGTTTTTTCCCGCGCATCGCATCCAGATCCACGGGTGCTTGCGCGGCGGACGAAAGGTTCACGACGCGCCCCCCTGACGGCATGATCGGAAGAAGCAATTCTGTCAAAAGGTACGGGGCAAACGTGTTGACAACAAAGCGAATGTCCAGCCCGTTGCCAAGCACCGCTTTGGGTGCCTTCAGCACACCGGCATTGTTTATCAGAACATCCAACCTGTTATGCTTGCTAAGGATTTCTGCGGCCAAAGCCTTCACAGCGTCTAAGTCAGACAGATCTGCGATGTAGGTCTCGACCTCACCGTCAATCTGTTTTTTAGCCGCTTCGAGCTTTGTGGTGCTACGACCATGAACCAATACACGATGCCCACTCGCGGCAAGTTTCTGCGCGGTGAGCAAACCGATCCCATCGGTCGAACCTGTGATAAGAATTGTCTTACTCACGTAGTTAGTCCTTCATACAAAGTTGAATTGCAGATCTTCTGCCCGCCGGTTTTTTGCAGCGCTGTAGAAAGCATTTGCCAAGCTTCAATAACGCACCAGCGTGCGGCTCTCGATACTCTTGCGGATCGTTGTGACAGTTGGGTCCTCGATCATATCTAATGCGCTGTGTGCGATAGAAGGTAGCCCCTGATTGTCGTAGATGTTAAAGTAGGCCACTTCGTCTGGCGTCATTTTTGATTGATACAGCCATTCGTGATGGTCGTTACTCACCAGTCCCATGATCTGGCCCTTGCGATCCGGATAAATTAGGTCGAGCAGTATCCAGTCCTCAGGATCAACGCTGGATGGGCGGACAAAGCCCAAGGGTGCGCTGTTGATCGGGTCTTCAACCGGCCGCCAAATGTTGATGAAGGCAAAGTGGCTCTTACTCCACTCTGCGGCGATCTCGGTCCCCAGTAGGTCGACAAGGCGTTGTTGCGCGCCAGCTGCGCTATAGTCGCTGTGAACGTTGCGCGCCGGTTTCCGGGTCGCGTCTGGGTCGTCGACGCGGACCGTGTGATCAAAGATGACAACCTCGCTTGCACCAAGCCGATCAGTCAGAAGTTGCGTAAGCTCTCCGTCGTAGGTCGAGCGCCATGCGTCCCCATCAAAGCCTGCGACAGCGGTTGGAAATTTTGCAAACTCTACAGCGTCCTGTGCAAATTGAGGGGTGTGCATCGACAGTCGCACATCGTTCAACCGCACTTTGGTTGGCGCTAGCTCAGGCGAGATTAGATTGCCAATGATACCGCCTGCATCCAGCTCAAATGCCTGCCTTTCGTCTATATGAACATGGTAGTTGACTGTGGCGGTCCCTGTCATTGCAGCGATCTCCTGAAATCTGCGACATTTCCTTTTCAAACATATGGCTTCTGATATTTACTAAATAAAGTGGACACTTTTGTATTCAGAATTCGGAAAGCTGACATAATGGGCATAGATACAGACGAGCTGCGGCTGTTTATCCTCGCGGCAGAATTGCTGAACATTAGCGCAGCCGGACGGAAGCTGGGCATGGCTCCAGCTGTCTCAAGCGCAAAGCTTGCCAAGCTCGAACACAGGGTGGGCTCCGAGCTGTTGCACCGGACCACGCGCAGAGTATCCCTGTCTGTCGAGGGCGTTGATTTCCTGCCTTTTGCGCGCGAAATGGTTGCGCAGGAGGGGGCGGCTCTTGCTGCGCTAGGACAAGGTTCAGCCAAAGCAAGCGGAACGCTGCGATTTACGGCGCCCAGCACGTTCGCACAGATCTATATCGCGCCAATCCTACCCGAATTTCTCGACAAGTTCCCCGATGTGACGCTGGATTTGCGCATGTCTGACCTTCAGTTCAATCTTATCGAAGGCAGCTATGATCTTGCCCTAAGGTATTCCCCGCTGTCGGATACGAGTTTGAAGGGGCGCAAGCTGGCCGATGACAAACGCATTCTCTGTGCGTCGCCGTCCTACCTGAAAACCCACGGGACACCTGCAACCCCGTCTGATCTGGCGCATCACCGTCTCATAGCTTTCAGCAATCTTGATCCACGGCCGCTGAAATCTGCTCAAGGCGATATTGCAATGTTTGAGTATGGCGACAAAAAGAGCCAGTTGATCGTGGATGACGGGCTCACTCAAAAGCGGGCTACAATAGCGGGAGCTGGCATTTCGATGAATGCACTTTGGAGCGTTCATGAAGAACTCGCCTCAGGACTGCTAGAACACGTCCTACCCGACTACGAGGCTGCTGAAGAAAATGTGCTGTGGATGATCTAGTCAGTCATAGCGATCCCGAGTGCCAAAAGGCGGTCAGGTTTGCCGAGCAGACGAAATGTATCAGGCGCTATGATCGTCAGGTTTTAAGACCATTGACGCTATGATCTTGTGCGCTCGCTATGGCGCTGTAAATGGGCTATTGGTTTCTTGTAGCGTTTCGATGAATTTTCGCTGCAATAAAATGATGATTTTTGCGTCGCAGATTTCGCCGGATTCGATCAGGTTCATTGCTTCCGGAAGTTGAACTTGAAGCGTTTCGATATCCTCTCCCTCTTCATAAGATCCTCCGCCAGATTCTTTTTGGTCAGAGCTATGATATGTTCCTGAGAAAAAGGCCAAATACTTCCAGGTCATGGCGGCGAATAGCGTAAGGTCGACAGCGAAAGCCAGGGTGAGTTCTGCCAGCGCGCGTACAAGGCTTACGTCGAAGCAAAAGGGCTGGGCAACTACCGAGCGGAAGAACTCAGCGATGAAGACCTTCAGTGCATCGTGGCCTCAAGTAGCTCGA
>NZ_JBQFVE010000011.1:0-132351 GCF_056539605.1 Ruegeria sp. BA2
CTGCGGTCAGCGTGGTCTTGCCGTGGTCAACGTGGCCAATCGTGCCAATGTTGACGTGCGGTTTTGTACGCTCAAACTTTTCCTTTGCCATTCCTCAGGCGCCCTTTTGCAATTTGGGGGACCCTTGGTCCCGGGTTACATCTGCGCGCGCGAGATATTTGGTTCAGGGGGGAAAATCAAGCACATCCTGAGGGAAATGCGACCTTCACGCCGGATTTTGTGTAACCACTTCGGTTTCAAGCGGTTGGATCAGGTCAGGACGTCTGTCGAACCAGCCATTGTCTTTGTGTTCTTCGGCCAGCCACTCTTCGACACGGTCCGCAACTTTCAACGCAAGGCCGTTCATCTGTTCTTCCCGGGTGCGCGAATGGCCAGACCCGGCCAGGGCACTTTCACCGGTCGTATCTTCCAGAACCTGAAACTGCTTTTTCTTGGCGACAAATTCCTTTTTTCCAACGTCGTAGACATTGACCAGAACAATCGCGGTGCTTTTCGGATTGTAGATCACCGGGATACCCGGAGGCGCCAGCATATAACCTTCTAGGCTGATGCCTATGTCATATTCCTGCGCGCCTTCATATCGGCCCAAACGAATGTCTACTGCGTTCTGAATCGCATCTTCCCATTCTTTGGGCGTTGCATCCCGCGAAACCGGCCCTTGCTTGGCTTTCTCTGCAAAGGCGTAGTTCACGCGCAGTTTAAATTCCCCCAGTGACTCGGGTTCTTCATAGACTTGCGTTTGGGTACACGCCCCCATCAGGGCTAATCCGGTGATCAGTGTCAGAATGCGAAGCATGTCTCTTATCTCGATAGGCCTGTTTTTATTGGATGTAGCGCACCGATACGGGTTGTGCCAAGCCGTATCGGCAGAATTTCACCAAACGAGCGCTCGGATCACGAGAACTTATAATCCCGCGGAAAGCCGTAAGGGGCCTTTTTTCCAACACCCGCGCGCTTGGCAAGCCATTGGGACATGTCAGCCTCGTGCCGGGTCTTGTCACCGCCCATGGACCATTTCAGGCCCTCTTCCCAGTTGAAGGTGGTGATGTCGGACAGACCACCATCCAGTTCCAACGTACCCTGACGCCCCCGCGCCATGTTGTATTTCTGCAGTCGAACACCCTTGCCGCGGGTCATTTCCGGAAGTTCTGATGTCGGGAAGACCAGGAATTTGCCGTTTTGCGAAACGACGGCCACGTGATCACCATCGACCGGCTTACAGATCATCGCTGTCTCGTCGCCTTTGACATTCAGCACCTGCTTGCCGTTGCGGGTCTGTGCCAGAACCTCATCTTCGGGCACCATAAAGCCGTTACCCGCATCCGAGGCCACCAACAGCTTGCGCCCTGGCTTGTGGATCAGGATGTCGATGATCTGAGCCTCGTTTGGCAGATCGACCATCAGGCGCAGCGGCTCACCCATGCCGCGCCCGCCTGGCAGATTGGCAGCGCTGACGGTGTAGAAACGCCCATTCGATGCAAACACCAACAACCGGTCTGTCGTCTCTGCGTGGAAGATAAAACGCGGGCCGTCGCCGTCTTTGAACTTCAACTCGCGCTTCAGGTCGATATGACCGGTCATTGCGCGAATCCAGCCCATCTGAGAGCAGACGACCGTGATCGGTTCCTTGTCGATCATCGCTTCAAGCGGAACCTCTTCAACCTGTCCTGCTTCGGCGAACTGCGTGCGCCGCGAACCGCCTTCATAGTCTTTGCCGAAGGTCTTCTTGGTCTCTTTCAACTGCTCGGCGATCTTGGTCCATTGCAACGCGGGATCGGCCAGCAGGTCTTCGAGGTTTGCACGTTCCAGCATCAGCTCATCGCGCTCACGTACCAGCTCCATCTCTTCCAGACGGCGCAAGCTGCGCAGACGCATGTTGAGGATGGCGTCGACCTGAACTTCGGACAACTCGCCCTCGCCCGGCTTGGGCGAGACATAGTCGGACTCATCGGTCGCGCGGACATGATCGATTCCCCAATCCTCGCGCATCAGGGCGGCTTTAGGGTCGTCATCGTAACGGATGATATCGATCACTCGGTCGAGGTTCAGGAAGGCGACGATAAAGCCTTCCAAGACCTCCAAACGGTGATCAATCTTGGCCATTCGATGGCGCGAACGACGCAGCAGCACCTCTTGCCGGTGATCAAGGAAAGCGCGCAGCACTTCCTTCATCGAGCAGACCTTGGGCGTCACGCCGTCGATCAGCACGTTCATGTTCAGGCTGAACCGCACCTCAAGGTCCGAGTTCCGATAGAGCATGCCCATCAGCACCTCAGGGTCTACGTTCTTGGAGCGCGGCTCAAGGATCAGGCGGATATCATCGGCGGATTCGTCGCGCACATCGGCGAGGATCGGGATTTTCTTGGTCTGGATCAGCTCGGCGATCTTTTCGATCAGCTTCGATTTCTGAACCTGATATGGAATCTCGGTAACCACGATCTGCCATTGGCCACGGCCCAGGTCCTCGACCTCGAACTTACAGCGCAGACGGAAGGACCCGCGCCCAGTGCGATAGGCTTGCGCGATGTTCTCGGGCGGCTCGACTATAACACCGCCGGTGGGGAAATCCGGGCCTGGGACGTAGTTCAACAACGTGTCGTCGCGCGCATCCGGCGTTTTGATCAGGTGCAGGCAAGCGTCGCAGAGTTCCGAGATATTGTGCGGCGGAATATTCGTCGCCATCCCCACCGCGATACCGCTGGCGCCGTTGGCCAAAAGGTTCGGGAATTGCGCAGGCAGCACAACCGGCTCGGTCAGCGTGCCATCATAGTTGTCGCGAAAATCAACAGCGTCTTCGTTCAGACCCTCAAGCAGCGCTTCAGCCACGATGGTCATCCGTGCCTCAGTGTAACGCGAGGCCGCCGGGTTATCGCCGTCGATGTTGCCGAAGTTCCCTTGCCCGTCGACCAGCGGGTAGCGGACGTTGAAGTCCTGCGCCAAACGCGCCATCGCGTCATAGATCGCAGCGTCGCCATGGGGGTGGTAGTTCCCCATCACGTCGCCGGAAATCTTGGCAGACTTGCGGAACCCACCCGTCGCGCTGAGTCGCAACTCGCGCATCGCATAGAGGATTCGCCGGTGAACCGGCTTCAGCCCGTCGCGCGCATCCGGCAAAGCGCGGTGCATGATGGTAGACAGCGCATAGGTCAGATAGCGCTCACCTATTGCGCGGCGCAGCGGTTCAGCCACTTCGCCCCCGCCTTCGGGGGCCTCCATGTTGGGGTCATCGATCGTATCGTTCATATATGATGTGATACGACGCAAGCGCGCGCGGGTAAAGCAATCGACACATATTTTGCTGGGGACAAGTCGCGCTTTTTGCAACAGGGGGAGGCAAGTGTCGGATTTCCCCCATTTTTCGACTCGAAGCTGAATCTATGCTAGGCTTCCGGACATTAAGACTGCTGCCTTTTATTGATGTTACGATTGCCAGGGGGTGCGCCATGACGCGCGTTATCATTATCACTTTCGCCATGCTCGGATGGAGCTTCTATGTCATGAGCGGAGGCCCGGATTTTGAACCGCGCGGCACCCGCGCTGAACAACCTGTGCGCATCGCCTCGGCCCCTGAACCCAAACCGATCCCTGCCCCGACCTCTCGTGCCGAAGAACTTGTGACCAATGTCGCCACGCGCACGGTTTCCGAGCGGGTTCAACCCCAACCCAAGGTCGAAGAGGACGCGGCTGTCGTCCTTGCACAAGTCGCGACCGATCCGCTGTCTCAATTCTCAGCCTTTGACGAGAATGGCGCCAGCTTTACGCTTGCGTCGCTTGAGGATGGCGCCGCTGGGTTGTTGCAGGTTGAAGCAGAGGTCCGGGATGATGTCACACCGGTCTCGCAAGTCGTCGAGCCCGAGAAAGACATTCGCGAAATATCGGGCACGCGCGTTAATATGCGCGACGGACCGGGAACAATTTACCCCGTCATCGCCAAAGCCAGGCTTGGCCAACGTGTCGAAGTACTCAGCGATTCAGGAACCGGGTGGCTGCGCCTACGCTTGCTACCGAATCAAAGCGTGGGTTGGATTTCTGCCTCACTGGTGCGGAAACCAACAAACTGACGCAACTGCGTCATTGTCCTGACCAAAACCTCGCCATAGCTATGGGCCAGATAGACAGGCGGGGGCGATATGCAGAAATCGATTCTGATCACGGGCTGCTCATCCGGGATAGGTCTGGACGCGGCGCACGGGATGCGCGCGCGCGGTTGGCGCGTCTTTGCCTCGTGCCGTCAACAGCGTGATTGTGATCGGTTAAGGGCTCAGGGATTTGACAGCCCCCGGATCGATTATACCGATACCGAAAGCATCAAATCCGGCCTAAATCAGGTTCTGGACGCGACCGGAGGCACGCTGGATGCGTTGTTCAACAACGGAGCCCACGGCCTCCCTGGCGCGGTCGAAGATGTCCCAATCGAAGGGATGCGCCTGATCTTCGAGACCAATGTCTTTGGCTGGCACGAACTGACCCGACAGGTGATTCCCGTGATGCGGGCCCAGGGGCACGGGCGCATCGTGCAGAATTCGTCGGTTCTGGGGTTGGTCGCGTTTCCATGGCGCGGGGCCTATGTTGCCACCAAATATGCCATCGAAGGCCTGACAGACACATTGCGGCTGGAGCTACGGGATACCGATATCAAAGTTGTCTTGATTGAACCGGGCCCGGTGACGTCGAAATTTCGCGTGAATTCGATCCCGGTATTCGAGCGCTTTATCGATTGGGAAAACTCTGCCCTGCGCCAGAGGTATGAGAATTCATTGCTGAAACGCCTCTATGAATCATCTGGGAACGATAAGTTCGAGCTGCCTGCTTCTGCCGTTACAGCCAAACTGACCCATGCAGTCGAATCCAAACGCCCGCGTGCCCGTTACTATGTGACGACACCCACCTATATCGCCGGATATCTGCGCCGCATTCTGCCGACCCGCGCGATTGACCGCATCCTCTCGGACATCTGAGGCGAAATTACCCGTTCGCTTTTGCCCCCATCAACGCTAGATGAGGGGTCAACAACAAAACAATCACGGACGGTGATCTTATGGACCTGTTGATGGTCGTACTGCTTTTGGCCATGGCGGCGGTGGTCGCCGTGCTGGTGATGGGCATTGCCAACTTTGGAAAACCCGGTAAAGACGCCGCGATGAAAAGCAACAAGATGATGCGCCTGCGGATCCTGTTTCAATTCATTGCCGTAGTGCTGATCGTACTCTACGTCTATCTGCGCGGACAGGGGGTTTAAGGTATGGTTGTTCTAAACAAGATTTACACGCGCACAGGCGATGACGGCAAAACCGCGCTTGGAAACGGCGAACGTGTTGCGAAGTATTCCGGACGTGTTGCGGCATATGGCACTGTGGATGAACTGAACTCCTTTGTTGGCGTGGCACGAACCGAAGCTGACGGAGAGGTTAAAGCCGCCCTATCCCGCATCCAGAATGATCTGTTCGATTTGGGCGCCGATTTCTGCCGCCCCGACATGGACAAGGATGCCGAGGCCGATTACCCACCTTTGCGCATTGTATCCGCACAGATCGACCGGCTTGAGGCCGAGATTGACGCGATGAACGAAACGCTGGAACCCTTGCGCAGTTTCATCCTTCCCGGCGGCTCGCGTCTGGCTGCGCATCTCCATGTGTGCCGCACAGTTTCACGCCGAGCAGAACGGCTGGCGGTCGAGCTAACCAATATGGAACCCGTGAACGAGACAGCCGTTAAGTATCTCAATCGCCTCAGCGATTGGTTCTTCGTCGCGGCGCGCTGCGCAAATAACGGTGGACGTGATGATGTGCTTTGGATTCCGGGCGCAAATCGCTGACCATTCCATCGGCAGGGAAACAAAATTTCATTTCATGTCGAAAAAATGACGAAACGCGACGTCTCGAAACCATGACGTGACGATTTTGCTCTGTTGCCGGGCATCACGAGTCGCTATCTAGGCCCACGAGAGCATTGGTGGAGTCGCTGCGCGGCTTGCCGTTTTTGTAAGGAGCTTACGCAAAAATGAAGGTACTTGTGCCTGTCAAGCGCGTGATTGACTACAACGTGAAAGTTCGCGTGAAGGCGGATGGCAGCGGAGTTGATCTCGCCAATGTAAAAATGTCGATGAACCCGTTCGACGAGATTGCTGTTGAAGAAGCGATCCGCCTGAAAGAAGCGGGCAAGGCTGACGAAGTTATTGCCGTTTCGATTGGCGTGAAGCAGGCGCAGGAAACCCTGCGGACAGCGTTGGCCATGGGTGCGGACCGCGCAATTCTGGTTGTGGCTGCCGACGACGTGCACACCGATATCGAGCCTCTGGCCGTCGCCAAGATCCTGGCCAAAGTGGTCGAGGAAGAGCAGCCGGGCATCGTTCTGGCGGGCAAGCAGGCGATCGACAACGACATGAACGCCACCGGCCAAATGCTGTCGGCCCTTCTGGGTTGGTCGCAAGGCACCTTCGCGTCTGAGCTGGACATCGAAGGCGACACCGCCAAGATCACCCGCGAGGTGGATGGCGGTCTGCAGACCATCAGTGTCAAGATGCCGACCATCGTCACCGTTGACCTGCGCCTGAACGAACCGCGCTATGCCTCGCTGCCGAACATCATGAAGGCGAAGAAAAAGCCGCTGGATGAGAAAACCGCAGCCGATTATGGCGTCGATGTCACGCCGCGTCTGGAAGTTGTTAAAACGGACGAGCCTCCGGCACGTGCGGCGGGTATCGTAGTGGGCTCGGTCGACGAGCTGGTTGAGAAACTCAAAGAAACGGGGGCTGTGTAATGGCTGTACTTCTGCTTGCCGAAGTCAACAACGGCGAACTGAGCTTTGATGCGACCGCCAAAACCGTCGCAGCCGCCAAATCGCTGGGCGACATCACCGTTCTGGCCGCTGGTGGTTCCGCCGCCGCAGCCGGTGAAGCCGCTGCAAAGATCGACGGTGTTTCCAAGGTCCTGGTTGCCGAAGACGCCTCGCTGGGCCACCGCCTGGCGGAATCCACTGCCGCTCTGATCGTGGGTCTGGCCGATGGCTACGAGCACATTGTTGCCCCTGCCACCACCGACGCCAAGAACGTGATGCCCCGCGTTGCAGCCCTGCTGGACGTGATGGTAATCTCGGATGCCTCGGGCGTGGTGGACGGCTCGACCTTCGAGCGTCCGATCTACGCAGGCAACGCGATCCAGACCGTGAAATCGAACGACGCCAAGAAAGTTGTCACCATCCGGACTGCATCTTTCGACGCAGCGGGCGAAGGCGGCTCGGCGGCTGTCGAGACGATCGCGGTCGGCGATAACCCAGGCCTGTCGGAGTGGGTTGAGGACAAGGTTGCCGAAAGTGATCGTCCCGAACTAACCTCGGCTGGTGTCGTTGTCTCAGGTGGCCGCGGTGTCGGTTCGGAAGAGGACTTCAAACTGATCGAAACTCTGGCCGACAAGCTGGGTGCCGCTGTCGGCGCCTCGCGTGCGGCTGTTGACTCGGGCTATGCTCCGAACGACTGGCAGGTGGGTCAGACCGGTAAGGTTGTTGCCCCCGATCTATACGTTGCAGTCGGCATCTCGGGTGCGATTCAGCACTTGGCTGGGATGAAAGACTCGAAGGTCATCGTTGCAATCAACAAGGACGAAGAAGCGCCGATCTTCCAGGTCGCCGATTTCGGACTGGTCGCCGACCTGTTCCAGGCCGTGCCAGAACTGACTGAGAAACTTGGCTGATCACCGAGCGGAGATTTTTCGTCAAAATATCTTAAGGGGCCCGCCAATAGGCGGGCCTTAATTAATTCATGCACTCACGTCTTCAATCACCGAGGTCAGAGATGCAGCGATCCTTCGATGCGTGGCCGGGCCAATCATGTGTTCTGCAATTGGTTGTTGCAGAGTTCCAAACAACATGTCCTCAAGCTCGTCCGATACACCGGACGCCTGAACCTGAAGCTCGACAATCTGCGCACATCGAGGCCTCAGGGCCTCCATCATCGATGACGTGATTGCAAAGGGATCGTTCGTGGGTGCGCCCCCCTCGACATTTTCCACGTCCAATCGCAACAGCACGACGGGAGGCGCTGTTTTTGCAAGAAAACTGCCAATTCTCTCAATCCACGCTTTTTGCAGCTCCTGTCTCACAAGCTCTATTCGAACATCCGTATGTAACCCGAGACGCGCGAGCAGATGGCGCACGAAATGAATATCCGTGAAGTCTTCTTCAGGATATAGCGTAACCAACTCTGGCGTCGGCGCGACAAACCGATCATTGCGGCGCTGGTGCACGCGATAGAAGCGGTTTGATTGACCAAGCAAGCCGGGCATTTGAAGGATGCAGATCTCGGACCTATTAACGATCTCCAGAAGCCCATTATCCCGGGTCAAAGCCTCAACCCCGCAAAACAGGCTGCCCAGATTGATGCAGCGGCGGTCAAGCTGCTGCTCTAGCACGCAGGGAAAAGGCGCGTCTACAAAGCGGCCAAAAGTGTCCTCGCTCCCGACGCACGCGATATAGGGGCCGTTCAACGCCCTCTGCGGGCCCCGAAAACGCAGTTTCGAGGATTCGTACACGCAAGTTTCTTCCGCGGAATGACCCGCATTGATCGATTGATAGCTCATCACACTCACCCAATATTATCACCCGGTTGCCATTTTGCCGCCCTAGGTCTTGCGAAATTCCTAATGCGCGCATTTGAAGCGAAATTGACCGGCCTGATCCCCTTGCCGCGCGTGCGGAACTGCCGCTAATGTCGCCGCAACCTGCAAACAAGGGCACCAAAGCATGGATGTAAAATCAGTCGGAGTGATCGGCGCTGGACAAATGGGCAATGGGATTGCCCATGTCATGGCATTGGCGGACTACGATGTTCTGCTGAACGACATCAGCCAGGAAGCGCTGGATGGAGCGATTTCGACGATTGAAACCAACCTGGTGCGTCAGGCTTTGCGTGGCAAAATCTCGGATGATGCGGTGAAAGCCGCGTTGGGGCGGATTACGACCACTTTGAACCTGTCCGATCTGGGGCAGACCGATCTTGTCATCGAAGCCGCAACCGAGCGTGAAACGGTAAAACAGGCGATCTTTGAAGATCTGATACCGCATTTGCAGCCTCATACGATTCTGACGTCGAACACGTCATCTATCTCGATCACCCGACTGGCCAGCCGAACCGATCGGCCAGAGCGCTTTATGGGGTTCCACTTCATGAACCCTGTTCCCGTCATGCAATTGGTCGAACTGATTCGCGGTATCGCAACGGATGAACCAACCTTTAACGCGTGCAAGGCTGTGGTTGACCGGCTGGGTAAGACTTCGGCTAGCGCCGAGGATTTTCCCGCCTTTATCGTCAACCGTATTCTGATGCCGATGATCAACGAGGCGGTTTATACCCTGTATGAAGGCGTCGGTAGTGTTGAGTCGATTGATCAATCGATGAAGCTGGGTGCAAACCACCCGATGGGTCCGCTGGAACTGGCGGATTTCATTGGTTTGGATACTTGTCTGGCCATCATGAACGTTCTGCATGAAGGTCTGGCAGATACCAAATACCGTCCTTGCCCGTTGCTGACAAAATATGTCGAGGCTGGATGGTTAGGGCGCAAGACCGAGCGCGGGTTTTATGATTACCGAGGCGAGGTTCCAGTGCCCACACGCTAGGACAAAGAGAGGGCCAGCCCTCTCTTGAGCCTGCGGCTCAATTCACTCCCGGGATATTTTTGGCCAGATGAAGGGCGGATCAGGATTTGAGTGTCTTGCCCAGCGCCATGGTGTGATCTCGGAGCCAAGCCATGAAACCGCGGGGATCACGCTCAAGCAGCGCCATATCGTCGTCCGAAATCGGATCACCGATGACGGGCGACTGCGGCTTGTTGCACGAGCGGACGATTTCGTGAAGCAGCAAGCCCTGACGCAGAATGGGCGAGATTCGGTTGGCGATCTGATACCAGCGGGAATTGCTGCCTGGGAAAAAGATCGGGACGACTTTGGCGCCCGAGCGACGGATCATTTTGGCCGTAAAGACATTCCATTCCCGCTCGATCGCCGGGCCGAACCAGTCGTCCGACGACATAACAACACCCGACGGGAACAGCGCGACAACGCCGCCATCGGCCAGGTGTTTCATCGTTTTGCTGCGCATTTCGAGCATTTTGGCCTGCGCTTCGGGATCATGTGGGAACGGCACTGGGATCATGAAAGAGGTCGCGGCTTCGTCCAGCCCAGTCAGGACCGAGCGGGTCAGGATGCGATAGTCGCTGCGGACCTGGCCGATCAGTTCGGCAAAAATCATGCCATCGACCATGCCATGCGGATGGTTCGCAACAACCACAACAGGGCCTTCCTTGGGGATACGCGCGATCTGTTCCGCAGGCGTCGTTAGGTCAATGCCCATTATCTTGAGCGCACCGCCCCAGAATTTTTGGCCCCGGTAGTGTTCGTTCTGCTTTTCGAATTTGTTGACCATACGCAAGATGGTCAGTTTGCCCGTGCACCATTCGATGGCGCGAATTGCCGTAGACGTCCAGGCATCGTCAAACGAGTTGGCGTAGGTCAGGGTTCTGCGGTCGTAAATCTCACCCTGATCGGTGTCGTGATCCACTACAGGACCTGTTTTGGTATCGTGCGTGGTTTCCGCCAATTGCCTTGTCTTTCCGTCCTTGGTGTCGTGGCTGTCAGAACCCCTCGCCGAACTTGTCGTTTACCAGAGTTTCCAAAGCTTCTGCCAACGCCTCAGCATCCGGGCCGGACGTCTCGACGTCAATAGTGGTTCCGCGCGACGCTGCCAACATCAAAAGGCCCATGATACTATCGCCCGAAGCAGAAAGTCCGTCACGTGATACTTCTGCGCGCGCATCAAATCCCTCGACCACTTCGACCAGTTTGGCCGACGCGCGGGCATGCAGGCCCTTTTCATTGATAATTTTCAAACTCTTGTTCGTCATACGAATCTATCCGGTGTCAATCCAACGTCACATTTTGCGCATTGATGTATTTTCGTCCAGCTTCCAAAGCCAAACGGACGGCCTCGGCCAGCGGCAGATGGCGGCTTTTGGCCAGTTTGATGAGCATAGGCAGGTTTGCCCCATAAAGGATTCGCCGATCCTGAGGCGCGCAGGCCCTTAAGCTAAGATTCGAGGGGCTGCCCCCAAATAGATCGGTGACCACAACAACGCCGTCGCCCATGTCTACGTCATCAGCCGCACGACATATCTCGGCTTGCTTTTCCTCGCGATCGTGGTCGGCTTCGATTGGGATGGCCACCAGCCCGGGTTGCTTTCCAACCACATGCTGCGTGGCGGCCAGATATTCCTGCGCCAACCCACCATGTGCAACAATTACGATCCCGATCACTCCGGCCTCACATTCAACGCGCGACGTTCCATTTCGCGATGCCTAATTGCCACCTGCTGCCCCCCTTCTGCAAGGGCCTTTGCAACCGCTTCGGCCACCGCGACCGAACGATGCTGACCGCCGGTGCACCCGAATGCGACCGAAAGATGCGCCTTGCCCTCTTCGCGGAAGGCTGGAATCAGTTCGATCAACAAATCGGCGACCCGATCAAAGAAGGTGTGATAGTTCGCATCTGATTGAACATAGGCCGCCACATCCGGGTTTCGACCATCTGCATCCCGCAATTCCGGCCGCCAGTATGGGTTGGCCAGAAACCTGCAATCAAACACCATGTCCAAGCCACGCGGCAAACCCCGCTTATACGAGAAGGATTCAATCGATACAGCCAGATGCCGCCCGCCTTTTGGCGCAAACCAACGCTCGACCTCTTCCCGCAGCTGATGCACGTTCAACGCGCTGGTGTCGATCAGCGTGTCGGCAATTTCGCGAATTGGGGCCAGCAGTTCTTTTTCCTGACAAATGCCGGTTTCCGGGCTGGCATCTGCTGCAACCGGATGACGGCGGCGGGTTTCCGAAAAGCGGCGCAGCAGCACCTCGTCTCCGCAATCCAAGTAGAGAATTGTCAGGTCGACATGTGCCATCTTGCCCAATTTGGCGGCAAGCTCGATAAAGCCGATGGTTGAAAAATCGCGATTGCGCGTGTCGATACCCAATGCCATGGGGCGCGCGGGTCCTGAGCTGTTCACCAGGCGCACCAACAATCCCATCGGAAGATTGTCGATCGCCTCGAACCCCAGGTCCTCAAGCACATGTATCGCGGTTGACCGCCCGGCACCCGAAGGGCCGGTCACCAGAACGACGCGCTGTTGTGCTGTCATGTATTCGGCCACTCCGGGGCGACGCGCCCCATTTTCACAAGTTGTATCAGTGCTGCAGCCAAATTGGGGACACCTGCACCGCGAAGCAAGGGAACAGTTTGCCTCAGCACACGAATATGCGTGGGTTCGGGTAGCCGAGCGGGTTCGGGTTGGTCCATATCCACGATATATGCCAGAGGCACCGGGCCAACGACATCGGCCCGCAGCAAGCCAACTCCACGTGCTTCGATCAGGCCGCGGATTTGCAGGACTTCAGTCGCCAATATGTGATCCCCCTGCCCGGTCAGATCGACCCTATCATCCGCGACAAGCTGTGCCCCAAGCGCCATCATTTGCAGCGCCAGTGCAGATTTTCCCGCGCCCGAGGCACCAATAATCAGAACGCCCAGACCCTTAACCGAAACGCAGGTCGCATGAACGCAGGCCGATTTTTGATCCGCTATTTCAGAAAGAGGGGCCGCGCCCATGGTTTAGACTGGAAGCCCGACGACGAACCGTGCGCCCAGCGGGTCCGAGGTGATGTCGGCCTCGGTCGGGCGGATGTTTTCGGCCCAGATCACGCCGCCATGCGCTTCGACAATCTGTTTCGAGATCGCCAGCCCGAGGCCTGAGTTATTGCCGAAATGCTCTTCGGGGCGTTCGGAATAGAAGCGTTTGAAAATCTTGGTCAGTGCCTGATCCGGAATGCCGGGGCCAGTGTCTTCGACAACCACAAGCACACGATTGTCACGGCGGCGCACCCAGACCCGGATCGCATCTTTGTCCTCACAAAAGGAAATCGCATTGGTGATTAGGTTGACAAAGACCTGTGCAAGACGCGCTTCGAGCCCATTGACCACGATGGGATCTGCCGGCAGATCTGTAATGTATTCAATCCCCTTCGACCGGGCGTCCTCTCCCAGAAACTGACTGATATTGCCGAGCAGATTGAGCAGATCAAAGGGCTGCTCTTCTTCTTTCACCAGCTCCGCATCCAGACGAGATGCGTTCGAAATATCGCTGACAAGACGATCCAATCGCCGGACATCATGCTCTATCACACCCAACAGCTTTTCGCGCTGGTCGTCCCGTTTGACCATCCGCATGGTACCAACCGCCGATTGCAGACTGGCAAGCGGGTTCTTGATTTCATGCGCGACATCGGCCGCAAACTGTTCGTTCGCATCAATTCGATTGTAGAGCGCTGTTACCATCCCACGTAATGCCCGGCTCAATCGACCGATTTCATCCGGACGCGCACTGAGGTCAGGGATACGGATGCGCCCAGGGTTCACGCCCGCGCCACGATCTTTGCCCATCTCGGCAGCGGCAGCCAAATCCGCAAGGGGGTTCGCAATCGTCGAGGCCAAAACCAGGCTTAGACCGATGGAAACCAAAAGCGCGACAACAAACATCTGAAGGATACGCTCTTGTTCCTTGCGCGCCAGCGCATCAATCTCACCGGCCGGGCCTGCCATGGCAACAGCTCCGACGGGTGTATTGTCCAAAAGGATTGGGGCGACAGCCACGATCACCGTCTTACCCATGTCATCCTGAACGGCCTGCACCTGCATCCCACCGTTCAACGCCTGTGGGATCATCTCCTGTACCCGTTGCGCCAGCGTCGGGGCTTCGCTTTGTGAAGATCCACTAAAGACAGCCGAGACACCGTTCCACACGGCATTGAGCGCATCGCTGATCAACGTGCTGCCATTCGCCGTGTCGGCGTCTTGATGCAACAGGCTCGGCAGATCAGAGGCCGTAGATGCACCCCGGGTCCAACCAATCAGCGTACCGGTCCCATCGTAGACAAAGACCTCACCGCCGTCAGGCAAGCTCAGGCCCGCCAGCGTATCCCGGACATCCAGTGTGCCTGCCCCGTTGGCCGAAGGCTGGCGCAGCTGGGTTTCAAAAACGTTGCTGACGAGTTGCGCATCGCCGACCAGATTTCGCGCGGTTTGTTGAACCCGCTCCTTTCGCGAGTCGTCCAGATACAGCAAGCCGGCCACCAAGATGACCAGAGCGATTAAGTTGAAGGTGATAATTCTGCGCGCCAAGGGCGAATAGCGCAACGAAAACAGGTTTCGTCGCGATCGCTTGGCCTGTAGCTCGGCGACGTCAGGGTCTTGGGGAATGACCCAGTCATCCCCAAGAACGACATCCGCGTCGCGCACTTGGTTGGCTTGTTCAGTATCGCGCACGAGACCCATTCGCCTTTGTAAAACGGCCGCGCCTATTCTTCGTTATAACGATATCCGATACCGTACAGCGTTTCGATCGCCGAAAATTCGGGATCTGCAGCACGCATCTTCTTGCGCAGCCGCTTGATATGGCTGTCGATGGTCCGGTCATCCACATAGACCTGATCATCATAAGCAACATCCATCAACTGGTCACGGCTTTTGACAAAGCCAGGGCGTTGCGCAAGTGCCTGTAGCAACAGAAACTCAGTTACGGTCAGAGAGACATCATTGCCCTTCCAGCTGACCGCGTGGCGCAACGGATCCATCCGCAGCTCGCCCCGCTCCATCACTTTGGTATCACCAGTGGCTGCATTGGTGACGTCACCCTCGACAGCCTCCTGCCGACGCAGCAAAGCGCGAATGCGCTCGACCAGCAGCCGCTGCGAGAACGGTTTTTTGACGTAGTCATCTGCGCCCATGCGCAGGCCCAGAACCTCATCGATCTCATCATCCTTGGAGGTTAGGAAAATGACCGGCATCTGGGTTTTCTGACGCAGTCTTTGCAGCAGATCCATCCCGTCCATACGCGGCATCTTGATATCCAACACCGCCATATCGGGCAGTTTTTTGTTGAAAGCGTCCAGCGCGGCCTGGCCATCATTATATGTTTCGACTTCAAAACCTTCGGCTTCGAGAGTCATGGACACGGACGTCAGGATATTTCTGTCGTCATCCACTAGTGCAATCTTTGACATCGGGTTCACCCCTATTCCTGCTCACTCGCGCAATAATACGCTTTTTTGTAAGGCATTGTTGGCGGTTTTGATCCGCCGAATCAACTCGTAACCTCGAATCATGCCATTCTTGCGGCAGGTATGCGGCAAATTTGCCTTGCTGCACGCAAATAGCTGCCTTGTTTTGCAGCGGACATTTGGTGGTGGCGCTAAACCTGAACTTGGTTGCGCTAACTCCACCCAACCCTCCTGTTCATGCCCTAAAGTACCGTGATAAGAGGCGCTTGACCGCCGGTAGTTTCCGGTATCTGCCCAATTGGCGCACCGGCTTTGGGCCACCGCGCCGCCACAGGAGAAGACACACATGACATCTGGACGGGTTAACCCGCAATTCCGCCTCGAAGATCAGGGCATCGAGGGTCTGGGCAATGTCTATTACAACTTCATGGAACCGGCGCTGATCGAAGAAGCGCTGAAGCGCGGCGAAGGTACCCTTGGAAATGGTGGTGCCTTTCTAGTGACCACCGGCAAATTCACCGGCCGTTCCCCCAAAGACAAACACGTCGTCAAAACCGACAGCGTCGCCGACAGCATCTGGTGGGAAAACAACGCCGCGATGAGCCCGGAAGGTTTTGATGCGCTATACAAGGATATGCTGGCCCATATGAAAGGCCGCGACTATTTCGTGCAAGACCTCGTGGGCGGGGCTGACCCGAGCTATTCGATCAATGTACGGATGATCACCGAATTGGCCTGGCACAACCTGTTCATCCGCCACCTGCTGCGTCGCCCGGATCGCGAGGACCTGGATGAGTTCACCTCAGATTTCACCATCATCAACTGCCCCAGCTTTAAGGCCGACCCGGCCAAACATAACTGCCGCAGCGAAACGGTGATCGCGCTGAACTTCGACCGTAAGCTGATCCTGATCGGTGGTACGGAATATGCAGGCGAGAACAAAAAGTCCGTCTTTACCCTGCTGAACTACATGCTGCCCGAAAAAGGCGTGATGCCGATGCACTGCTCAGCGAACCACGCGGTCGGCAACCCGGTCGATACCGCCGTATTTTTCGGCCTATCCGGCACCGGCAAAACCACCTTGTCGGCTGATCCCTCGCGCATTCTGATCGGGGATGACGAGCACGGCTGGTCGGATCGCGGCACTTTCAACTTCGAAGGCGGCTGCTATGCCAAGACCATCAATCTGAATGCCGAGGCTGAACCGGAAATCTACGCGACCACCTCGAAATTCGGCACCGTGATTGAGAACATGGTTTTCGATCCCGAAACCAAAGAGCTGGGTTTCAATGACGACTCGCTGACTGCGAATATGCGCTGCGCCTATCCGCTGGAGTACATCTCGAACGCGTCGAAATCAGCATTGGGCGGGCATCCCAAAAACATCATCATGCTGACATGTGATGCGTTCGGTGTTCTGCCTCCGATCGCGCGGCTGACCCCGGCGCAGGCAATGTATCACTTCCTGTCTGGCTTTACTTCGAAAGTGGCCGGAACCGAGCGTGGCGTGACCGAGCCACAGCCCACATTCTCGACCTGCTTCGGCGCACCATTCATGCCGCGCCGTCCCGAAGCTTACGGCAACCTGCTGCGGGACAAGATCGCCCAACACGGTGCGACGTGCTGGCTGGTGAATACTGGCTGGACCGGAGGAGCTTACGGAGTTGGTAGTCGGATGCCGATCAAAGCCACACGCGCCCTGCTGACTGCAGCGCTGGAAGGCTCGCTGACTGATGCAGAATTCCGCAAGGACGCCAATTTCGGCTTTGACGTCCCCGTTTCGGTTCCTGGTGTGCCCGAGGTCTTGCTGGACCCGCGCCGTACCTGGGATGATCAGGCCGCGTTTGACAAGCAGGCCGAGAAACTGGTGCATATGTTCGCTGAGAACTTCGAACAATACTTGCCCTTCATCGACGAAGATATCAAAGCTGTCGCGATTGGGTGATTTGATTAGGGGCCGCAATGGCCCCTTTTTTCTTGCCAAGTTACGTTGCGGCAACACAGAGTTCACGACAAGTTCATTGCGGCAAGGATCAACTTGCGCTAAGCAAATCCACCAACAAAGCACCTGATCGCGGCCTTCATTCACGGCAGCTTTCTGGTAAATTGATCATAGGCGAACCAAGCGAATATGCTCACACTATGCTTGGGGATGTCTGATAAGGTATGGAATATATTACTAGGGGATGGGTGTTGGATTGATTTGTTCCAAAGGTTTTAGCCTTTCGAACTGCGTTGATCTGACACGGAAACTATGGGCAGGTAATGACTGAAATCTCAAAACTCACCGAACTTCGCAAACTGATGCAAAGCATGGAGCGCACTCTGGGCCTCGAGGAACTCTCTCCTGTCGAGCGCGACATCTATTATGCGGCCGAAGAGCTGTCGAAAAACGATACCGAGGTCCGCACCTTCGGTTTGATCGAGCACACGTTGGTCAAAAGCGTTTCGCGCCCAACCTTTTTCCGGGCCCTCAAATCGCTGGTTCAGAAAGGGTATCTTTCGCAAAGCGGTAGTGCAAATCGTGGGCGGTATCTGGTTCATGCACCTAGGTGATCGCTGCCTGAAGTCTGCAATCGGCTGAATCCCGTGCGCAGATGGGCCTCTGACACATTTTATGCCTCTTTGGCCTATGTCGCTGCATCATTCCTCACATTCGAGGTTCTGATGCCGCTACAGAACGTGTTTTTTCCCGAATATGCCAGCCATGCCAGCCTTCTGTTCCTGCCACATGGGGTACGGGTTCTGTCGGCGTGGTTGTTGGGATGGCGCGCAATATTTGCTCTGCTGCCGGGTGTCTTTATCGTCTTTGCCGCTATCGGTGGCTGGGATGCGCTGCTGCCCAGCCGTCTGCTGGCAATCGCAATCGCAGTCACCACCGTTCCAGCCGTGTTTTATGCTTGCAAAGCGCTGGGATGGGACCTGTTCCCACGCGCTGACCGAAAACCATGCTGGCTGTGCGTGATGGGCGTGGGTGTCATAACCTCGGTGCTGGTATCTGCCTTGACCAACTTGGCTTTTGGCAGCGCGACAGTCGAGTATATTGCCTTCCTGATCGGAGACATCTCAGGGCTGTTTTTTCTGATGCTGGGACTGTATTTTGCATTCCGCATCATCGAGCGGCGTAGTTAACCCATAAGGCCCCGTCTCAGCAGATTCAGCCCGGCAATCAGCAACACAAGCAAAGTAAGCTTGCGGAACTGCGCCTGATCGATGCGGTCCTGCAGAAACTGCCCACCCCGCATCCCCACAACCGCCGGGACGATCAGCAGCGCCGAAAACAGCGCCGTCTCGATTCGAAAAACACCCGATCCTGTATGCGCAGCAACAAGCGCCACAGCCCCCAGACCATAGATCACGCCCTGCACCCGCATCTGATCCTTCTTCGGCGTATTCAGCGCCGTCAGATAAGCCACGGTGGGCGGACCCCACACGCCCGAGACCCCTCCGACAGCGCCGGCCACCGCGCCAACCATCGCCTCAACCCGCATTGACGGGGCCTGCAGCGTAAGCTTCCACCCAAGCAGTTGAACCAAGGCAAAGAACGAGACCGGCGCACCTAAGATCAACAGAAAAGCCTTTGGAGACAATATGTTGATCAGCTGAGCACTCGCCAACAGGCAGACCAACCCAACCCCCAGAAACACGCGGAACTTGCGGATTGAAGCCACCGCCGCAGGTGCCCCTTCGCGCAGGGCCTGCACACCGTTGGTCACCAGCGTGGGCAGGATCAAACCCGCCAGCGCCAGATCGGGTGGTAGCATCATGCTAAGGCCAGATATCAGCACCATTGGCATGGCAAACCCGACCATGCCTTTGACCCAGCCCGCGACAAATGCCACGACCAAAGCCATGTACAATTCTTGTGGCGATATCAGTGAAAACAGTCCCATTGGCCCTTCATATCACTTCAATATTTTTCTGCATCGCAAAAGTAGGCGGGTAATTATTGAACTTTTTGTGGATCATTTACGTATTTTTGTTGCGCTGCACGTGCAGCATGATATGACCAGACAACCCAGCAGAGGACGTGATTCATGGCCCATGACGGACAGGATGTAACGAACATGACGCAACAAGCGGTTTTGCCCGAGCTTCTGAGACTCAGCGCGGCTGCCTTGCCTGCTGTGGAAACGGTGTTCGACAAAGCGCTCGCATCCGTGCATGCCATGGTAACAAGCGAAGATCGCATCTCGGGCGCGTTGATCGAAGCGCACCAGACGGCGGCGCATGGGTTGGCGTGGCTGGCAACCTACCAACAGTCGCTGCAACAGATGCAACGCTGGGCCGAGGCGCTGCAGGCCGATGGTAAATTCGGTGAGATGGAGCAGTTGCTGCACCAAATAGCCTTTGGTGAATACCTGCATCAGATCGCTGGCGGCATCCCCATGAACCAAGGAGAAGTTGTGCGTTTGCAGGACCTTGGGCTTGGTTGGGATGCCCTGTCCGGATTCCACTGCAGCGAGGTTCAAACCCTGATGGCGCAAGCCAATTCTCAGGCGGCGCGAACCCGTCTGGTTGAGCTGATGCAAGAACAGCCCGGCGCCACCATGTTCGGCACCTCAGGTCTCGACGATGAGCTTGAGATGATCCGCGATCAGTTCCGGCGTTATGCGCAGGAAAAGGTCGAGCCCAATGCGCACGAGTGGCACCTGAAGGACGAGCTGATCCCGATGGAAGTCATTGAAGATCTTGCAGAAATGGGCGTTTTTGGCCTGACCATCCCCGAGGAATTCGGCGGATATGGTCTGTCCAAAGCCTCGATGGTTGTTGTGTCGGAAGAGCTGTCTCGGGGTTATATCGGTGTGGGGAGCTTGGGTACGCGACCGGAGATCGCCGCTGAACTGATTATTGCTGG
This sequence comes from Ruegeria sp. BA2, assembly GCF_056539605.1. Taxonomy (NCBI): domain Bacteria; kingdom Pseudomonadati; phylum Pseudomonadota; class Alphaproteobacteria; order Rhodobacterales; family Roseobacteraceae; genus Ruegeria; species Ruegeria sp. BA2. The sequence continues at coordinate 19,955 of NZ_JBQFVE010000011.1, forward strand.
CGGCACTGACGCGCAAAAAGCGCATTGGCTGCCCAAGATCGCATCAGGAGAAATTCTGCCCACCGCAGTTTTCACCGAACCAAACACGGGCTCTGATCTGGGCAGCCTGCGCACACGGGCCGTCAAGGATGAGGACGGTAACTATAAGATAACAGGCAATAAAACATGGATTACGCATGCCGCACGAACCCATGTCATGACCCTGTTGGCGCGCACCAATCCCGACAGTACCGATCACCGTGGATTGTCGATGTTCCTGGCCGAGAAGACACCCGGCACCGATGAGAACCCCTTTCCTACTCCGGGCATGACCGGGGGTGAGATTGAGGTGTTGGGCTATCGCGGGATGAAGGAATATGAGCTGGGGTTTGACGGTTTTGAGGTGAAGGGTGAAAACCTGCTGGGCGGCGAAGAAGGTAAAGGTTTCAAGCAGTTAATGGAAACCTTCGAGTCTGCGCGCATCCAGACGGCGGCCCGCGCCATCGGAGTGGCACAGAGCGCTTTGGACATCGCCATGCAATATGCGCAGGACCGTAAGCAGTTTGGCAAAGCGATTATCAACTTCCCACGCGTGTCAGGCAAACTGGCGATGATGGCGGTCGAAATTATGATCGCGCGGCAGCTAACCTATTATTCTGCATGGGAAAAAGACCATGGCCAGCGCTGTGACCTTGAGGCCGGAATGGCCAAACTGTTGGGTGCGCGGGTCGCTTGGGCCGCTGCGGATAACGGGCTGCAGATCCATGGCGGCAACGGGTTTGCCCTGGAATACAAGATCAGCCGCGTACTGTGTGATGCACGCATTCTGAACATCTTTGAAGGTGCCGCTGAAATTCAAGCGCAAGTCATCGCGCGTCGCTTGCTGGGCTGACGCCCGGACCGACGCAGTTTCCCCAACTGAACCCGGCCTCGCGCCGGGTTTTCTTTTTCTTCCGTGTTGTACTGACCTATGGGCCCGGATCTTCCGAGTTGTACAACATTTTTTGCGGTGCAATGGGCGAAACTTCCCCCTCGGATCGGGGGAGGAAATCGGTTAAACGGCCTCAACCGAAACCAGCCCCTCGTGCTGGTCAAAGGAGAATCGCGTGAAGATCATTTTCTCAATCCTGGCAACCTGTCTGGTCCTTGCCGGATGTGCCATGGCCCCGGTCACAGGCCCTGACGATGTGGACCAGCTGGCGCAGGCGATCCAACAGCTTGACCCCAAGGTCGATCCGGCCGAGGCACGGCGAGCGGCCGAGATTTCATATGCCTATTCCAGCCAGCTCAAGCAGGAGTGGAACGTCACCGACCCGGCGATCATTCACAACGCAAAGGTCATCAACGGTTTTCGCGAAAAAGGCCTGTGCAATGACTGGGCGCAAGCGATGACCACGCGACTGAAGCAGGAAAACTTTCGCACGCTGGACCTGCATTGGGTCACCTCGCCGCCAACAGCGTTTCGGATCATCCATCATTCAGCCCTGATCAGCGCCAAAGGGGCGTCGATGTATGACGGCATCATCCTTGACCCGTGGCGCAACAGCGGGATGTTGTTTTGGGCACCCGTTCGCGAAGATACAAAATACAACTGGCGACCGCGCCTTGAGGTGCGTGAAGAACTGATCACCGGCGTGAACCCTTACTGACAGGATATTGCAATGTTACGTCTGGCCCTGATCCTGCCCCTTGTGGCGCTGTTCCAGTGTGACAAGGATGAAACCGTCGCCGCCTATGGCGCCGCGGATCAGACATGGGCGCTGCAGGAAATTGACGGGCAACCCTTTGAAGCCAGTGCCCTGCTACGCTTTCCCGGGGAGGGTCGGATCGAAGGCAATGCGCCCTGCAACACCTATTCTGGCAAACTGAACGCGCCCTATCCGTGGTTCGAGATTGCCGACCTTGCCGCAACCCGCGCTGCCTGCGCCGGGCTTGAAGCCGAGGGGTTCTATTTCGCCGCGCTGATGGCGATGACCCAGTCGGAGGTTTCGGGCGATGTGCTGATCCTCCGCAATGAGGACGGGCACGAGATGGTGTTCAAAGCCGTCGAATAAACTGCGCTACAAACCGCGCCCGCGCATCGGGCAGCGGTGTGTGGCCCAGCGAAGGGGCCAGATGGTTTTCCAGAAAATATCCGGTTGTCCGCAGGGCATCGGCGATTTCGGCATCCGGGGCTGCGCCTTCGCCACGCAGGCAAGGCGGCAGGGGCAGCAGCTTGTCGGCCCACTCTCCTGCCCCGGTTGCACTGACCGCGCGGCCTGTTTTGGGGGAGACATAGACCAATCCCTCGTTCGCGCCCGTTACGGCGCAGGCCGAGAGATCGAGGCCGAAACCCAATTCCTCTAGCAGCGCCAGTTCCCAGCGCAAATAGGCAAGTGGCCAGACCTCATCCTGCCCCAACAGATCCATCAACTGTTCAGTCTGCTTATAGATCGAAGGATGCGGTTCGCGTTCGGGCAAGCAGAAGGACAGCAGGGCCACAACAGCGTTCAGCCCGGCCAGCGCCAGCCGTCCGGAAAACGCAGCCGCCGCGCGGGATCGCAGGGGTTCGACCTGAAAACTGCCCAGATGTTCCTCAAGCCGCGCGCGCCAGAGCACATCGAGTTGTGCGCCCGGTTGCAGGATCGGGGCAATCTTGCGGCTGGTCCCCCCGCGCACGATGCCGGCATGACGGCCATGGGCTTCGGTAAAGACCTCGATAATCGCTGCCGTTTCCCCATGGCGGCGAGAGGTCAGAAGTATGCCGTGATCGCGCCAGTCCAAGTTTGGCCCCGTTAGTCATCAGATATACATGCAGCAAATCTTATGGCTGTTGCGGGTTCAAGCTACAATTTGGACCGGATGGGCACTGGGAAGAATCCTGTTGCGCGAAACGTATTCAGCGATTAATGTTCTCTTTATGTTCTTATTGTTGGGATTTCAGATATGTCTCTTAACTATGTCATGATCGGCTCGAATGACGTCACCAAAGCGCGCAGCTATTACGACGCGGTTGTGCCCCAAATCGGCGGCAAGGTCATCGCCGAATACATGCCCCATGCTGTCTGCTATGAGCTGCGCGGGGGCGGCACCATGTGGGTTGCAACGCCTTTTGACAAGGAAACAGCGACGGTCGGAAACGGCAATATGGTCGGTCTGCTATGTGAAAGCGAAGCGGAAGTGCGCGATGTACATGCGGCTGCGCTTGCCAATGGTGGCACCAATGAGGGCGATCCGGGTGAGCGACCGCAATATGGTCCGAACTTCTATGGCGCTTATGCGCGCGACCCTGATGGAAACAAGATGAGTTTTGTCTATTTCGGCGAGGCGGAATAATCGCACTTTTCAGAATGTGACCCCGGCGTGGATCAGAATGCCGATAACCATCAGTAGGTTCAGCACCATCGAGATACCGTTGCCCACATAGATGGGCAACTTGCCGACCACCAGCCCATATGCGAACCACAGAAGCGACAGTGCCGCGTAAAGCGACCAGGACAACAGCGACTGGCCGGTCGCATGTTCGGAATGGGTGAAGTAGAGCTTGATCAGTTGTGGCAGCGTTGCGAAGGGGCCGACAACGCCGATGAAGACCATGAAGCCTTCGAAGCGCTGCATCCAGTGGCCAAGTTCCGACTTTTCCAGTTTCTCAGCAAGCGTTTCAGCCACGACATCACCTCTGGGTCTTAGGGTCTTGGTAGAATGGCCGGTTCTTACTGGCCGGATCGCCGACAAAATAGTCGCTTTGGCCCGAGGGTCCAAGACCTCTCTGCTATTCGAGCCCCTCTTCGCCCAGAAGATGCCGGCCCTGCCTGTCTTCCACCTCGATCACCCAGAGATCAGGGTCAAAGCTGCACTGGCGTTGGATGGCGGCATCGACATCGGGCTCGGGTCCGCTGGAAAGTTCAACCCACTTACGTTCACCACTCATCAGATCAAAGCTGCGCTGAAAGGCCATGGCCTGCCCGTCGAGCGTGTTGAGTTTGATCAACACCGCGCCTGCAGTATCATCACCATGCGCCACCACAAAGGCAGGTATTTCCTGAAACCGGAGCCGCGCAAGATAGGCATGCACCCAGAATTCTGCAGTCAGCCGGGTCATGGCACTGACCTCTCCGCAGGGGTTGAGAATTTTCGACGAAAATTCTTGGCCCGGGTCATGCGTTGCCGTCTTTGAAATCCAGGCCCATTTCCGAGTAGCGCTCGGATTCCTCCAGCCAGTTGGGCCGAACTTTCACCTGCAGGAACAGGTGGATCTTGCGGTCAAGGAAGTCTTCCAGCTCCGCCCGCGCGGCCTGGCTGACGGCTTTGATGGTTTCTCCGCGTTTGCCCAGCACGATGCCTTTGTGGCCATCGCGCATGACATAGATGACCTGATCGATCTTGGCCGAGCCGTCTTTGCGCTCTTCCCAGTTCTCGGTCTCGACGGTCAGCTGGTAGGGCAGTTCCTGATGCAGGCGCAGGGTCAGTTTCTCGCGCGTCATCTCAGCCGCGATCATGCGCAGAGGCAGATCCGCAATCTGGTCTTCTGGATAGAGCCACGGGCCCTCGGGCAGTTCCGAGGCCAGCCATTTGCGCAGGTCGTCGACACCGTGGCCTTTTTCGGCCGAGATCATGAAGGTCTCGGCAAAGGGATAACGCGCATTCAGGTCACTGGTCAGCGCCAGCAGCTTTTCCGAGGGCACCTTGTCGATCTTGTTGATCGCAAGTGCAATGGTGCGGCCCTGCCCGATCTCTTCCAGGCCTTCGAGGATGCGTTCGACACCTTCGGTGATACCGCGATGCGCCTCGATCATCAGCACGACCACATCCGCATCCGCAGCCCCGCCCCAAGCGGCGGCGACCATGGCGCGGTCCAGGCGGCGGCGGGGTTTGAACAGGCCGGGGGTGTCCACAAACACCAGTTGCGCATCACCCTCCATCGCGACGCCGCGGATGCGGGCACGGGTGGTCTGCACCTTGTGCGTCACGATCGAGACCTTGGCCCCGACCATGCGGTTCAAAAGGGTGGATTTGCCTGCGTTGGGCTCTCCGATCAGGGCGATAAATCCGGCGCGTGTGCTCATGTGTCCTGCGATCCTGTTTGCAAGTGCGCACCCCTATAGCAGAATGTCCGGACGGGCCAGAGGGATTTGTCGCATAGCAGATGCCGGTGGGAAAAGGCCAGTCCGTGAGCATTAGGGCGTAGCTGCCCGCTCAGCCAGCGCGAGCAACGGCCAGGTTTGATTGCGAGGCTAAGTCGAAGGGTGCAGTGCAAGTATATGGTTCGGGTAGGCTTGATCTCCGATGCGAAAATCCGTGACACCAACCTGCCGGAACCCTTTGGCTAGATAGAAGTCGATTGCGGGCGTGTTTTCAGAATTGGTTGTCAGCCAAATCGAAGGGCGCCCTTTTTCATGCATGTAGTCGACCGCGACGTCCAGCAGCGCAGAGCCGATGCCTTTATCATGATGGCGGGGCTGGACGTAGAACGTTACGATCTCCAGATCAGAAAGCCCGTCCACGGGTGCGGCGCGACTTTCCGCAAGCCGAATATAGCCGTCGATCCCGTCTTCGTTTTCAGAAACCATCAAGAGATCTTGGCCGTCGTCCAATATGGCTTCGAACCGGGCGGTTGTGAATTCGGACAGTGCGAATTCGGCAAAGAAGGAATTCACACCTCGCTTTAGATAGGTTCCGATCCAGACCTCAATTGACAGGGCCGCAAGGCTGGCGGCGTCGGTTTTTTGGGCGGGTCTGATTTTCATGATCTGGCTGCGCAGAGGATCAAGACAACTGTTCCAACAACGCCTTTGCCGCTGCCTGTTCGGCCTGTCGCTTGGAGCCTGCGGTGGCCTGAGCTTCGGTACCATTCTGCAGACGAGCGGCGATCGTGAAGATCGGGGCATGGTCAGGGCCGGTGCGTTTGACCTCGACATAGCTGGGTGGTTTCTGGCCGCGGGCCTGTGCCCATTCCTGCAGGGCGGTTTTTGCATCGCGGGCGTCGGCCTCGACCTTGTGGATGCGATCGCCCCAGAGGGCGAGGATCACGTCTCGGGCAGCCTCGAATCCTGCGTCGCGGTAGATGGCCGCGATGACCGCCTCCATCGCGTCGCCCAGCAAGGCCTGCTTGCGACGACCTCCGGACAGCATCTCGGACCGGCCCAATTTCAGCACCGCGCCCAGATCGATCTGGCGGGCGACGTCGGCGCAGGCCTCTTTGCGGACCAGCGCGTTGAACCGGGGGGCTAGTTGCCCTTCGGAGGCTTTTTTGTCAGCCTCCAGCAGTGCGGTGGCCATGACAAGGCCCAGCACCCGGTCGCCCAGAAATTCGAGGCGCTGGTTGTCGGGGCGTGTGGCGGAAGAGACGGACCCATGGGTCAGCGCACGCACCAGCAACTCAAGGTCCGAGAATTCATATCCCAGACGTTGCTGGAACGCTTTTATCTCAGCCGATAGCTTCAATTGACCGCCTTGAAGAAGCGATCACTGCGCCAAGTCCAGAAGAACAGCATCGAGCGGCCAGCGGACGAGAACATGATCCTGTCGGCGCGACCGATCAGGTTTTCGTAGGGTACATAGCCCACGCCACCGGCGGATTGCGGCAAACGGCTGTCGGCCGAGTTGTCGCGGTTGTCGCCCATGAAGAAATAGTGGCCCTCGGGTACGGTATAGACCCCGGTATTGTCCGATCCCTGATTGCCGATGTTCAGCACGTCGTAGGACACGCCATTCGGCAGAGTTTCGATCAGCCGGTTCTTTTCGCAAACACCGCCGATCCCGACGGGACCGTTGGAACAGCGCGGGCGCAGGCCTTGCGGGCCCTGCGGTTCGGCAACTTCGGTGAACACACCGTCAGGTTGCTGCGGCACAGGTGTGTCGTTCAGGATGATTTGGCCTGCGCGGATCTGGATACGATCACCCGGCAGGCCGATCAGGCGCTTGATATAGTCGCGGCCTGTGACCGGATGGCGGAAGACGATGACATCGCCGCGATCAGGGTCGCCGCCGATCAGACGCGAGTTGTCATCGCTCTGCATCCAGCCGCAGATGTCTTCGGCATCGATGTTGAGGCCAACGCTGGGGATAATGAGGCTGGGGCAGGACGCATAGGAATAGCCATAGGCCATCTTGTTGACGAAGAGGAAATCCCCGATCAGCAGGGTTTGCTTCATCGACCCGGAAGGAATCCAGAACGGCTGAAAGAACAGGGTGCGGAAAATGCCCGCGATCAGCAGGGCATAGACGATGGTTTTGATCGTCTCCCAAATGGCGTTTCCGGATTTGGCTTCCTCGGCCATACTGCTCTCTCCAGTCTCTGCGTGGTTGGGGTGCTACATGCGGGTCAGTTGGGGGCAAGTCAAGGCTGTGAGGGCGCTTCTTGAAGCGGGCGGGCCTCGATCACCACAAAGGCCTGCGCCCAGGGGTGATCATCGGTCAGGGTGACATGGATGATCGCCTCGTGTCCTTCGGGGGTCATTTCCTTCAGACGCTCGGCGGCCCAGCCGGTGACATGCATGACGGGCTGGCCCGTGCGCAAGTTGGTCACCGCCATGTCCTTCCACGCGATGCCCATGCGCAGACCGGTGCCCAGGGCTTTTGAACAAGCCTCTTTCGCGGCCCAGCGTTTGGCGTAGGTGCCTGCGGTATCGTGGCGGCGTTCGGCCTTGCTTTGCTCGGTCTCGGTAAAGACGCGGTTGCGGAACCGGTCGCCGAACCGGTCGAGCGTGCCTTGAATGCGTTCGATATTGGCGAGGTCGGTGCCGATGCCGAGGATCATGTCAGACCTCCAACACCACGGTGCCGAGCTTTTGTCCGGCCTCGACCATCTGGTGGGCAGTGGCCGCATCGCTGAGGTTTCCGCCGGGGACAACGGCGTGAGACAGTGCACCTTGTTCCAGCCACTCACCCAACTGCGCCTCGCCACGACGGCGGGCGGCGGCGTCGAGCTGGTAGACGATCAGCATGTGCAAGCGGATGTTCTTGAACATGAAACCATAGAAATCCAGCGAGGGCGTCATTTGTGAGGCCGAGGCGTAGCTGGCGATGGTGCCGCCGGGGCGGATCAGTGCAAGCGAAGCGGCTTGATTGGCGGCAAAATCGACCTCGACAATGCGGTCGACGCCTGCGCCATCTGTCATATCCATCACGGCGTCGGTCACGTCTTGGGTGCGATAGTTAATACAATCGGAAGCGCCGGAATGGGCGGCTTTCTCCTCGGAACTGACGGTGGTTATCACGCGCGCGCCGCCCAGAGCGGCCATCTGACAGGCATACCGTCCGACCGTACCCGCACCGCCAGTGACCAGAACGGTCTGGTCAGAGATCGGGCCATCGGCATAGAGCGCATACCACGCCGTCATGGCAGGGATACCGAAACAGGCCCCTTCGGCAAAGCTGGTCGTGTCGGGCAGGTGTACCGCCTGATTAGCGGGCAGCGCGATGTATTCCGCCCCGGTGCCAAAGGCGCGTTGCCATTGGCCATTCCAGATCCACACGCGCTGGCCGATACGCGCGGCGTCAACACCCTCACCAACCGCCTCGATCACACCGGCGCCGTCTGAATGGGGAATGACCATTGGATATTGCATCACCGCGCCAGGCCGCGCGCCGCCACGCAGCTTGACGTCCGAAGGATTGATACCACTGGCATGGACCCGCACCAGCACCTCGCCCGCAGCGGGGTTGGGCGTGGGTATGTCAATGAGTTCAAGTACGTCCTTGGCGGGGCCGAAGCTGCGATATGATATAGCTTTCATGACAACCTTACCGTGAGGATTTTGTAGCTGGCCACGCCAAAGAACCCGGCGAAGGCGAAATCAAACCAGCGGCGGGCGCGGCGATAGGCGTTGACCATGCGGGCGGACGAAAACAGGAAAGCGTATCCGATGAAGATCAGCAGCGAACCCGCGTAGAGCATGGCGAAATAGCCCAGCAGCATGGCAAGGCTGGCGTCATTGGGGGCGACGATGGCGTAGATCGAGCCCCAGCTGAGGATCGCCTTTGGGTTGGTCAGGTGGATCGCCGCACCCTTGGCAAAGATGGTCCCAAGCGAGCCGGTGACCGGATTGCCCAGCGCGACCTCATCCGAGGACAGCGCCCGGCACAGGGCCTTGAACGCCAGCCAGCCCAGATATGCAACACCGATATATCGGATCACCTCGAACACCCAGACATTGGCGAGCATGATCGCCGACAGCCCCAGCGCAGCAGCGATGCCCCACGCAGCAGAACCCGCGCAGATGCCCAGCGCAAACGCGAGACCAGCGGTGCGACCCTCGTTCATGGCAGTGCCTGCGATACCCATTGTAGCGGGTCCCGGAGAGCCCCCTGCCATGAGCCAGGCGATCCAGATTGCTATGAAACCGGTGGTGATCATCGCGAGAGGGCCGATCTGATAAGGCCGAGGCCTGCAACTGCAAACAACCCAGCGACAACCCCGTCGATCCAGCGTCGGAAGCGGCGGTATCCTGCCATCATGCCGCTGACCGAGAACAGCATCGAATAGAGGAAATTGTTGAGAAATCCTGCAGCGATGCAGATCAGGGTGGCGGCGGCGACCGACAGCAACCCGTCATCCGGGCCAAGGCCAACCGACAGGGCCGCCATCCATGCGATCACCGATTTCGGGTTCGAGAGGTTAAGGACCAGCCCGCGCCAGAACCATTTCCCTTTTGCAGGCATTGCCACATTGGCCGCATCGGCTTGCATGGCGGACCGGCCCGATTGCCATGCCAGCCACAGCAGGTAGAGCCCACCCAGCACCTTGAGTACCATCAGGACATAGAGCGAGCTTTGCAGCACCGCGCCCATGCCGCTGGCGGCGATCAGACCCCAGAAGACCAGACCGCAGGACAAACCCACTCCGTAGATGAGGCTGGTTTTGCGCCCGAAGCTCATTGCAATGGCGGCGTTGGAGATATTCGCAGGACCGGGCGAGACCGCGACCACAAAGAAAGCCAGCGCCGTGACAGCAAGCGAAGTAAGGTCAATCATCCCCGTGCCTCATCCATCAGGCGGCGCATTTCATGGACGGCTGGGGTGAGGCCGCGAAAGATGGATTCTCCGATTAGGAAATGGCCGATATTCAGCTCTCGCACTTCTGGGAAAGCGGCGACAGGCCGCACAGTGTCGTAGGTCAGGCCGTGGCCTGCATGGACCTCAAGGCCCAGCGAATGGGCATAGGCGGACATCTCGCGCAGAGCGGCCAGCTCGCGCGCGGCCTCGTCCAGTTTGCCCTCGGCGTGGAAGTCGCAATAGGCGCCGGTGTGCAGCTCGATCACCTCGGCCCCAATGCGGTGGGCGGCATCGATCTGGCGCTGGTCAGCAGCGATGAAGATCGACACACGGCAGCCCGCCTCGCGCAGGGGCGCGATATAATGGGCCAGCTTGTTTTCTTCGCGCGCGACTTCGAGCCCGCCTTCGGTGGTGCGTTCCTCGCGCTTTTCGGGGACGATACAGACGGCGTGCGGTTTATGACGCAGGGCTATTTTCTGCATCTCGTCCGTCGCGGCCATCTCAAAGTTCAGCGGTACGGTCAGCGCCTCCATCAACCCTTCGATATCGGCGTCCAGGATATGGCGACGATCTTCGCGCAGATGGGCGGTGATGCCATCGGCCCCGGCCTCTTCGGCCAGTTTCGCGGCGCGGATCGGGTCAGGATAGGCCCCACCGCGCGCGTTGCGGATGGTGGCCACGTGATCGATATTCACACCCAGACGCAAATGGTTGTCAGACATCTTTCGAATCCTTCATTGTCCCTGAGGCCGAGCCTAGTGGTTTTGTTGGGGGAACGTCAGCCTCTGCCTGCGCAAGGCGTTTGATTTGTTCAAATTTCGCTTTGATCCGGGCACGGCGGCGCTGTTGATAGGTGCGAATAAGCGGCAGGCTGAGATAGCCGCATATCGCTCCGGCCACGATACCGGGAATGATCCCGCCCACCATGTAAGGAAAGAACACATCATCATAGAACCGGCTGAGCCCGTGCCAGTCGGCCGTGCGATCCGTAAAGATTGCAATGCAATTGTCCTTGAGATCGCCCATAGCATCGGCAAATTTCCCCATCAGCCCGTCGGTGTCATGCTTGCGGTACTTGCTGCCCAGCAGGAAATGCCCGGTTTGCAGGCTGACCACGCCAATCGGCACATAGGTCAATGGGTTGCCAAAGAAAGTGCCGCTGAGCGCGGCCAGGATATTGCCGTTGATCAGGCGGGCCAGCACGGCGGCAACCACGAAATGCAGGCCATAAAACGGGGTGAAGGCTGCGAACACCCCTGCCCCGATGCCCCGCGCGATCCGTTCGGGGCTGTCAGGCAGGCGACGGACCCGGTGCTTGACGTAATGAAAGGCGCGGGTCCAGCCGCCGCGCGGATAAACGAATTCGGACGCGACTTGGACAGCTGAGCGGCGATCTCGGCGCTTGAAAACCACTCGTGATCACCCCTTCTCAGCCAACCGCGACGGCGGGTTTCTTGCTTTCCCGGTACCGTTCGACCGCGGCCACATCGCTTTCGGCCTCAAGCATCAGCATCAGCGAATGCAGCTGTTCAAGATCGCGCAGCTCGACATTGATCATCAGGCGGTAAAAATCCGGTTTGCGGTCAATGAATTCGAGGTTCGAGATATTGGCCTTTTTCTCGCCAATCAATGTGCAAATACGCCCCAGTACCCCGGCATCATTGCCGATGGTCAGATCAAGCGTCGCGCCATAGACGGCAGGGTGCGTGCCTGCATGCCAGTGCAGATCGACCCAGCGTTCGGGTTCGTCTTCAAACTCGGACAGGCGGTCGCAGTCGATGGCGTGCACCTCAACGCCCTTGCCGCGATAGGTGATGCCAACGATGCGTTCGCCCGGCAGCGGCTGACAGCAGGGCGCACGGTCAAACTTCTGGCCAGGTTCAAGCCCGATCACCGCGCGGCGGGGCGAGATGGCATCGCCATCATCCTTGGTCAGCTCGGGATACACGGCCTCGACCACCTCATGGGCGGTCAGTTCGGCACTGCCCAGACGGGCCAGCAATTCTTGGCGATCTTTCAGGCGCAGGTGCTTGGCGGCGGTGTCGAGCGCCTTGTCAGTGGCCTTGCGTCCGACGTTTTCAAAGCCTGCACGGGCCAGTTCCTTGCCCAGCTTGATGAAACGCTCGCGGTCAACCTCGCGCAGCGCACGACGGATTGAGGTGCGGGCTTTGCCGGTTACCGCAATCTCAAGCCATGTGACCTGCGGCATCTGGCCATCAGCGGTGATGATATCCACCGATTGCCCGTTCTTGAGCCGCGTCCAAAGCGGAACGCGAATGCCGTCAACCTTGGCCCCTACGCAAGCATGGCCGATACGGGTGTGGATCGCATAGGCGAAATCGATCGGCGTCGCCCCGCGCGGCAGTTTCACCACGTCGCCCTTGGGTGTGAAGCAGAACACCTGATCCGAATACATCTCAAGCTTGACGGCTTCGAGGAAGTCCTCGTGATCCTCTTCGTTGTCGAACTGCTCAGTCAGGTTCGAAATCCACTTGGCCGGATCAACCGCAAAGGGGTTTTCGGTACGCACACCATCGCGATAGGACCAGTGCGCCGCCACGCCAGTTTCAGCCACGTCATGCATCTGGCGGGTGCGGATCTGCACCTCGACCCGTTTGCCATCGCGCCCTGACACTGTGGTGTGGATTGAGCGGTATCCGTTGGATTTCGGCTGGCTGATATAGTCCTTGAACCGCCCCGGCACCGCGCGCCAGCGCTGGTGGATCGCGCCAAGGGTGCGATAGCAGTCTTCCTCGGACCCGGTGATGATTCGGAAGCCGTAGATGTCGGACAGGCGCGAGAAACCCTGATCCTTCTCCTGCATCTTGCGCCAGATCGAATAGGGTTTCTTGGCGCGGCCAAACACCTCGGCCTCGATGCCGGCCTTTTCCAGCTCATGCCGCATGTCGCCAGTGATCCGGTGGATCACATCACCGGTTTCGCGCTGCAAAGTGATAAAGCGCCGAATAATCGATTGGCGGCCTTCGGGGTTCAGAACACGGAAAGCGAGGTCTTCGAGCTCCTCGCGCATCCATTGCATCCCCATACGGCCTGCAAGCGGCGCATAGATATCCATCGTCTCGCGCGCTTTTTGCACCTGCTTTTCGGGGCGCATCGCCTTGATCGTGCGCATATTGTGCAGACGATCGGCAAGCTTGACCAGAATGACCCGCAGGTCCTTGGACATGGCCATGAACAGCTTGCGGAAGTTCTCGGCTTGTTTGGTCTCACGACTCGAAAGTTGCAGGTTGGTCAGCTTGGTGACGCCATCGACCAGTTTGGCAACTTCGTCCCCGAACAGTTCGGCCACCTTGCCATAGCTGGCTTTGGTGTCTTCGATCGTGTCGTGCAGCAGGGCCGTTATGATGGTCGCATCATCCAGACGCTGTTCGGTCAGGATCGCGGCAACGGCAACGGGGTGCGAGAAATAGGGCTCGCCGGAATGGCGGAACTGCCCGTCATGCATCTGCTGGCCAAATTCATAGGCCCGCGAGATGCGGTCGGCATTTGTCTTGGGATTGTAATTGCGGACCAGCGCAATCAGGTCTTCTTCTGAAATCATCCGGTCCGCACCTTTGTCGCTGGGGTTTACCCCTGGCCCTGGGCCTCCATCAGAGCGCGCAGGAGTTTTTCCTCGGACATGTCGTCATCCGCAGGTTTGTCGGACTCTGCGCCCATCAACAGGGCCATCTGATCTTCTTCGGGCTCATCAACCTCGATCTGGGTCTGGTTGGCCTCGATCAAACGCTCGCGCAGCTCATCGGCGCTTTGGGTTTCGTCGGCGATTTCGCGCAGCGATACAACGGGGTTCTTGTCGTTGTCGCGGTCAACGGTGATCGGACCACCGGCAGAAATCTCGCGCGCCCGGTGGGCTGCAAGCATCACCAGTTCGAACCGGTTCGGGACCTTGTCTACACAATCTTCGACCGTAACGCGGGCCATTGGGCGCTCTCCGTAAATGAATCCGTGGCAAGAAGGGGTTTATCTAAGCGCGAATCCCCGCCTTGACAAGCAGGAAATGCCGCAAATGCGAGGATCACAGCGGCGTGACTTCGGCCACATCGCCGGGCGGCAGCGCGGCAACCATCTGCGTCACCGTCTGCCCCAACACAGGATGGTGCCAATTGGGCGCGACATCGGCCATCGGAACCAGCACAAAGGCACGGTCTTGCAGGCGCGGATGGGGTAGAATCAATTGTTCGGGCGCGGATTTGACCTGGTCCTTGGGCGGAAGGGTCAGCCAACGGTGATATTCAGCGTCATCCGGCAGCACCAGATCGTCCCAACAGATCAGATCAAGATCGAGCGTCCGCATCCCCCAACGCTGTTCGCGGGCACGCTCAAAATCGTGTTCGATGCGGTGGAGCAGGCTCAGAACCTCATGCGGGGTCAGGTCCGTTTCGATCAAAACTGCGGCATTCACATAGTCTGGCCCGGCACCTGCGGGAAAGCACGGGGTGGCAAAAAACCGGCTTGTGGCGCGAATCACCAGACCTGCATCGGCCATGGCCGCGAGCGAGTGCTCAAGTGTCACCTTGGGTCCATTCCCTCTCAGACTGAGATTTGCACCCAGCGCGATGACCGCTTTTGACAAAGATTTGTCCACTATTAACCCCATATTCCGATCAGAGAATGCTTGCGAAGTAAGCTAAAACGCCTATTTTAAGGTCACCATTGCGCTGACCAATTACTTTATCACTCACAGGACTCACGGTGCGGTGGCTTATACCGGAAGGACCATTTTTATGTTTTACAAAGACGAACGGCTAGCGCTGTTCATCGACGGCTCGAATCTTTATGCAGCCGCCAAAGCACTAGGGTTTGACATCGACTACAAGTTGCTGCGTCAGGAATTCATGCGCAGAGGCAAACTGCTTAGAGCTTTCTACTACACAGCGCTACTGGAAAATGACGAGTATTCTCCGATCCGACCTCTGGTGGACTGGCTGCATTACAACGGCTTCACCATGGTCACCAAACCGGCGAAGGAATACACCGACAGCATGGGGCGTCGGAAGGTCAAAGGAAACATGGATATCGAACTGACTGTCGATGCCATGGAACTGGCACCACGCGTTGACCATATAGTGCTGTTTTCGGGCGATGGGGATTTCCGCCCGCTGATTGCCAGCCTGCAGCGTCAAGGCGTGCGCGTATCGGTCGTGTCGACCATCCGCAGCCAGCCACCGATGATCTCGGACGAACTGCGCCGCCAGGCCGACAACTTTATCGAGCTGGAGGACCTGCGCGACGTGATCGGCCGCCCTCCGCGTGAAATGCCAGCCGAGCCGCGCAGTGTCGCGGCAGCGGGCGGTCACTGACCCACATCAAACCCCACCACTCACTCACCAACGGGGTTTCTTGAAATTAAGTGCGGCCAGGGCCAGAAGCCCTGGCCGCACGTCTTTTAAAGGGATAGGTGCTAAAAACACCCCTTGGCTAACAGCGATTCATGTCAGGTAAATGACGCTGTGCTGTCTGGACCATGGCAATGAAAAGACCTAGTTGTCGTGGGCAAGGAGACCGCCCAATGACCAAGCCGCCACTGACATTATATCTCGCCGCACCGCGCGGATTTTGCGCCGGAGTGGACCGGGCCATCAAGATCGTTGAGATGGCCCTGCAGAAATGGGGTGCGCCGGTCTATGTGCGCCATGAAATCGTGCACAACAAGTTCGTGGTCGACGGTTTGCGAGCCAAAGGTGCGGTGTTTGTCGAGGAACTGGACGAATGCCCCGATGACCGCCCGGTGATCTTTTCCGCCCATGGCGTTCCCAAATCCGTACCCGCCACCGCTGCCCGGCGTGAGATGATCTATGTCGACGCCACCTGCCCGTTGGTGTCCAAGGTGCATGTGGAGGCGCAGCGCCATGCGGATGCGGGGCTGCAGATGATCATGATCGGCCACAAGGGCCACCCCGAAACCGTCGGCACCATGGGGCAACTGCCCGAGGGCGAAGTGCTGCTCGTGGAAACGGTTGATGATGTCGCCGAGGTCGCCGTGCGCAATCCCGAAAAGCTGGCCTTTGTCACGCAAACCACGCTGTCGGTGGATGACACCAAGGATATCATTGCTGCGCTTGAGGCGCGGTTCCCCGCTATTGTCGGGCCGCACAAAGAAGACATCTGCTATGCCACCACCAACCGGCAAGAGGCGGTGAAGGCTGTGGCCCCGAAAGCGGATGCTTTGCTGGTAGTGGGTGCGCCAAATTCATCGAATTCACGGCGTCTGGTTGAAGTCGCCTCGCGCGCGGGCTGCGACTATGCGCAATTGGTGCAGCGCGCGACCGAGATCGACTGGCGCGCATTGGAAGGCATTTCAACCGTCGCCATTACCGCCGGGGCCTCGGCCCCCGAGGTGCTGGTGAATGAGGTGATCGACGCGTTCCGCAGACACTATGACGTCACCGTCGAGATGGTTGAAACCGCCGTTGAAAACGTCGAATTCAAGGTGCCCCGCGTGTTGCGGGAACCGGCATGAGCGGTATCCCCCGCGCGCCGCTGGTTCTTGGGCTGGCGGGGCTGATCCCGTTTATCTGGGGCGCGCTGACCTATCTGAACGGCGATCTGAACGACTGGGGCCGACAGGCGCTGGGATCGCGGTTCGTGGGACCCTATGTACAGTTGTTCTATGGCTCGGTGATCCTGAGCTTTATGTCTGGTGTTCTTTGGGGTTTTGCCACCAAGACCTCGGGCAGCAAGGCGGCGACGTGTTACACATTATCCGTGCTGCCCGCACTGTGGGCCTTCTTTAAAACCGGCGGCGGCCCGGTGACTGCTGGCACGAACCTGATGTGGGGTTTTGCAGGCTTGCTTGTGCTGGATGCAATCTTCGCCTACTGGCGGCTGACCCCGGTCTGGTGGATGCGGCTGCGCATGCTTTTGACGGCGGTCGTGCTGGCCTGTCTTGCAGTGGGAGTTTACCTGTGACTGATAAACGGACAATCGACGCCTATACCACTCGGGTCTCAGACTATCTGAGCATCCCCCTGCCCGCCGAACAGCTTGAAGCGCGGCAGGCCTTTGCGGATGCGGTTGGTAAGGGTGGCTATGTGTTGGATCTGGGCTCGGGCCCCGGATCGGACAGTGCGTTTCTGATGCGACAAGGGCTGAAGGTCCGGGCACTGGATGCCACGCCTGCTTTTGTCGAACACGCGCGCAGTAATGGTGTCGATGCCCATCTGGGCACGTTCGATGATGTCACCGAAGTGGCCGCCTATAACGGGGTTTATGCCAGTTTCTCGCTGCTGCATGCCCCGCGCGCTGATTTCCCGCGTCACCTGAGCGCGATCCATACCGCACTGAAACCCGGTGGCCAGTTATTTCTGGGAATGAAACTGGGTACGGGTGAACATCGCGATGATCTTGATCGTTATTACACCTATTACACTCAGCCCGAGATTGATGACGCCCTGACCACCGCTGGCTTCACCATTGATCGCGCTGTGCGGGGGATGGGCAAGGGGTTGGCCGGGTCTTACGACGGGTTCATTCTGGTGTTTGCTCATGCCTGATCTGTTTGCCTATACCGATGGCGCCTGTTCCGGAAATCCCGGCCCCGGCGGCTGGGGCGTGCTGCTGCGCGCAATGGAGGGCGAGACGGTCCTGAAGGAACGCGAGTTGAATGGCGGTGAGGCCGAGACCACCAACAACCGTATGGAATTGCTGGCTGCGATCAGCGCGTTGGAGACGTTGGAGCGGGCTTCAACGATCACCATCGTCACCGACAGCGCCTATGTGAAGAACGGCGTGACGGGCTGGATTTTCGGGTGGAAGCGGAATGGCTGGAAGACCTCGAACAAGAAGCCGGTCAAGAATGTCGATCTGTGGCAGCGGCTGGACGAGGCCGCGCAGCGCCATGACGTGACCTGGGAATGGGTCAAGGGCCATGCGGGCCATCCCGAGAACGAACGCGCCGACGAATTAGCCCGCGCGGGCATGGCCCCCTTCAAGCCCAAGAAAGAGCAGGCGTGAGCGGTCTTGCCCTGCTGGATTACGCCTCGGTTCTGGTTTTTGCACTGACCGGAGCGCTGGTGGCCAGCCGGGCGCAGCTGGATCTGGTGGGGTTTGCCTTTATCGCCTGCTTGACGGCCGTGGGCGGTGGCACGGTGCGCGACGTGCTGCTGGATCGGCATCCGGTGTTCTGGGTTGGGCAACCCGACTACATCCTGATCGCCTGCGGGGCTGCAGTTCTGATCTTCTTCACCGCGCATCTGGTAGAGAGCCGCTACAATCTGCTGGTCTGGCTGGACAGTTTCGCCTTGTCCATCGCGGTGGCAGCAGGCACTGGCGCGGCGCTGTCGCTCGGCCAATCCGGCATCATCGTGGTGCTGATGGGTGTGACCACGGGCTGTCTGGGCGGGTTGATGCGCGATGTGGTCTGCAATGAGGTGCCTCTGGTGCTGAAACAAGGCGAGCTCTATGTCTCTTGCGCCTTTGCCGGGGCTATAACTGCGGTCTTTGCCACCCGCCTTGGGCTGGACGGCTTGCTTGCGCTGGGGCTATGCGCCTTGGTCTGCTGGGCGCTGCGGGCGGGATCGCTGCTGTTTGGCTGGCAGTTGCCGGTTTACAAGGCCCGACCGCCCCGGCAATAGGGTATAAACGGACACGAGATCGCGATGACCCTTAGGCTTTCATATCTTGCTGCAATGCTGCTGCTGGTAGGCTGTGCAGATGATTACACCCCGGTCAGCTTCTGGGCCGAAGGGGATCAGATCGTGGCCTCTGGCACGATCGACCACACAACGCTCAGTGCGTTCGAAGAGGTGATAGACGAGAACCCCGGGATTAAGACGCTGGTGCTGCAGAATATCGGTGGCTCAGTCGATGATGATGCCAATGTGGTGTTCAGCCGCGTGGTGCGCGAGGAAGGGTTTGATACGGTGGTGCCGTCAAACGGGCTGGTTGCGTCAGGTGGGACTGATCTATTTCTCGCCGGCAATCGGCGCGTTTTGGAACCCGGCGCCTGTGTGGGCGTCCACAGTTGGGGCGGCGGAGGATACATCGCGGCAGAGTTGCCCGAAGGGCACCCGGAACATGACCGATACCTCGACTATTTCGACGATATCGGTGTCGATCCCGATTTCTACTGGTTCACGCTGGATGCCGCGTCCGAGGACGAGATGCACTGGATGACGGCATCCGAGGCCAACCGGTATGACATGACGACACGTTCCGCCCCCCGCCTTGGCACTGCTGCGATCTGCGATGAACGCTAGCGCGTAAGCAGCCGCGCGCCGATTTCCTTGACGAATTTCGCCGCCACCATGGCAGTCATGCCGTATGGATCGCGATGCGGGTTCAACTCAACGATATCCGCGCCAATCAACTGCCCTTTGAAGCGATGGATCAAGTCGATCACCTCACGCGTGCTCAGCCCACCGGGTTCGTGATGCGAAACACCGGGGGCAAAGGCCGGGTCCAGCGCATCTAGGTCCAGTGACAGGTAAACCGGTCCGTCAAAGCTGATCTCCAGATCTGCGCGCCAGTTGCGCATGTCGATCACCTCGACCCCGAATTTGTCGGCCTGTTCCTGCTGATGCGCGTTCATTGTGCGGATGCCAACCTGCACCAAACGGTTGATCTTGCCGGTCTCCATCACCCGGGCAAACGGGCAGCCATGGCCCAGTGGGCCGATCTGCTGGCTGTCATAGAGGTCGGGGTGCGAGTCGATATGCAGGACATTCAGCCCCTCATACCGGTCCGCGTGGGCCTTGATCAGCGGATAGGCCACCGAGTGATCACCGCCCAGCGACAGCAATCGCGCGCCGGTTTCGATCCGGGCGGCCGCGCCTGCTTCGATCCGGTCGATGGGCTCTTGCCCCATCATCTCAAACACATCCAGATCGCCGGTATCCTTGAAACGGTTGGTTGCGCCCAGATCGGTGCCATCTTCTGCGGTCAGGTTCGCCGCTCCGGAATGCAGCGCCTCGCGGATGCGGCCCGGGGCAAAGGCGGGGCCTTGCAGGAACGAGGAATGCAGGTCCAGCGGCACCCCCATAAGGGCAACGTCACCGGTGGTCAGATCATGGGACATGAGGAACCTTTCGACAAAGTGTAGCCGGACACTGGTCGAAGATATGGGTGTGGGTCAAGTGGTCAGCGGCGGATATATGTCTGCCAGATCCAGATCACCAGAAGCGCCCCAAGAACAGCCCCAATGAACCCTGAGAGCCATCCCATCACGGTGATGAGCGTGCGTAGGACCAAGCCGCCCACCAACGCGCCGACGATGCCGATCAACATGGTGGTTGGAATGTCGGCCTCGATCCGCATAAGGCGGGTGGCGAGGAACCCTGCGGCGGCACCTATGATGATCAGGGCGACGATGGGCATCTCATTTCCTCCAATGTGTGGGCACGATGATCAGCGCCCCGATGGAGGACAGCACCGCGTCCAGCCCCGGCGGTCCAAAGCTGATGCCGAACATTATACGGACGAAATAGAACAGAAAGGCCCCGCCCACGCAGATGATGATCGATTGCAGATAGCCGTTGTGGGTAAAGCCGGTCTTTTCAGACAAATAGCCCACGATCCCGGCGATCACGACGGTGCCCATCAGGATCATGAACATGGTCTACTCCGATGACAGGTTGGTGCCGACCGGGATGGGCCAGCCCCGCAGAAAGGTTCCCCTATCCTGCGCGCCTTTGCCCGCCCTTTGCAAGCGCAGCAGTTCGATCGCGCCTTCGCCACAGGCCACGGTCAGGTCGCTATCGAGCACCTTGCCCGGTGTGCCCTGCCCTTCGGCCAGACGCGAGGCCAGCAGTTTGATCCGGTCGCCCTCAATCTCGGTCCATGCGCCGGGGAACGGCGAAAGGCCGCGGATTTTACGGTCAACCTCGGTGGCGGGGGCGGACCAATCGATCCGCGCCTCGGATTTATCGATCTTGGTGGCGTAGGTGACGCCCTCTTCGGGCTGTGGTTCAGGGGTCAGGCTGGGCAGCTTGTTCAGTGCTTCAACGATCAGCGCTGCGCCCATGTCCGACAGGCGATCATGGAGTTGCGCGGTGGTTTCATCGGGACCTATGTCGGTAGCCTCGCGCAGCAGTACAGGCCCGGTGTCGAGCCCGGCCTCCATCTGCATGATGCAGATGCCGGTTTGCGCGTCACCTGACATGATCGCGCGGTGGATCGGGGCGGCGCCCCGCCAGCGCGGCAGCAGGCTGGCGTGGATGTTCAGGCAGCCATGGATCGGCGCGTCCAGAACGGGTTGTGGCAGGATCAGGCCATAGGCCACGACCACAGCGACATCAGCGTTCAGCGCGGCAAAACTGGCCTGTTCCTCGGGCGATTTCAGCGAGATGGGATGGCGGACCTCCAGACCCAGCGCCTCGGCGCGGGCGTGGACCGGCGTTGGACGGTCCTTTTTACCTCGACCAGCGGGGCGCGGGGGTTGGCAGTATACGGCTGCGATGTCGTGACCCGCATCGACCAGCGCATCCAGCACCGGGACCGAGAAATCAGGGGTTCCCATGAAGATTATGCGCATCCGTCCCTCCGTAGGATGGGGTTTCACCCCATCTTCTTTGCCTTGCGCAACAGCATGTCACGCTTGACCTTGCTGAGACGGTCAAAATACATCCGCCCGTTCAAGTGGTCGATCTGGTGCTGCACACTGGTGGCCTCGATGCCGACGAAATCGCGGCGGTCGATCTGGCCTTGTTCGTTGAGGAATTTCACCGTTACCGCGCGCGGGCGTTTTACCTTGGCCGACACGCCGGGCAGGTTTGGGCTGGCCTCGTCATGTTCGCGCAGCTCGATCGAACTGTGCAGGATTTCCGGATTGGCCAGACGCACGGCGCGGCCCCGCTCGGTCGAGCCGTCCACGACAGCCAGACGCAGCATCACCCCGATCTGAGGCGCGGCGAGACCGACACCCGGCATCGCCTCCATCGTGTCGATCATGTCGTCCCAGATTGCACGGATATCATCGGTGATCTCGGGGACGTCCTCGGCCTTGGTGCGCAGGCGTTTGTCGGGCCATGGCAGGCAGGTCCGCACCGTCATGTGCGGGCCTTTTCGCGTTTCAGCTTCTGCATCTTGCGCGTGATCATCTGGCGTTTGAGCGGTTTGAGGTAGTCAATAAACAGCTTACCGTTCAGATGGTCGATCTCGTGCTGCACACAAGTCGCCCAGAGATCATCAAAGGTTTCCTGCTGCAGATTGCCGTCGCGGTCCAGCCAGGTGACATCCACAGTCTTAGGACGGGTCACTTCGGCATATTGCTCGGGGATCGACAGGCAGCCTTCTTCATAGACGTTTGTCTCATCCGACGAGGCGATAACCTCGGGGTTGAACATCACCAGCGGGCGTGGGGCCTCGCCTTCTTCCTTGACGCAGTCGATCACGATGAGCCGATCCAGCACGCCGATCTGCGGTGCCGCAAGGCCAATACCGGGCGCGTCATACATCGTCTCCAGCATGTCATCAGCCAGTTTGCGCAGATCGTCGGTGATGTCGGCCACCGGCGCGCAGACCTTTTTCAGGCGGGGATCGGGATGGATCAGGATATTGCGTTTCATGAGGCTGATTTAGGCCATCGCGCCCGCCACCGCAACGGCCCCCTTGCACATGGCGGATTTGAGGTTAGCTTCGCCTCGACAGATGGAGATGACATGACTTTCAACGACCTGATCGACCGCCGGGGCACCAACTCTTCAAAATGGGACAAGATGGAGCAGCTCTATGGCGTCTCGCCCGAGGATGGGCTGGCCATGTGGACCGCCGATTCTGACTATGCCACTGCCCCTTGCGTGATTGAGGCCGTGCGCAAGGCCGCCGATCATGGTGCATTTGGGTATTCTTGGATGCACCCAGATTATCTGAACGCGGTCCAGTGGTGGATGAAGACCCGCCACAACTGGGAGATCGACACCGATTGGGTGCTGACCTCGCAGGGTCTGGGCAATGCGATCGCCCTGTGTCTGGATGTCTGGAGCGAGCCCGGAGATGGGGTGGTCATCTTTTCGCCCGTTTACCATGAGTTTGCCCATAAGGTGAACAAATCGGGCCGCAGCGTGGTCGAATGCCCGCTGGTGCGCGATGGCGACAGTTATGCGCTGGATCTCGACGATGCACAGTCGCGGCTGGACGGGTCGGAAAAGCTGCTGCTTTGGTGTTCACCTCAGAACCCGTCGGGCCGGGTCTGGACACCGGAGGAGCTGCGCGCGGTGGCGGCATTTGCGGAACGCAACGGGCTGATACTGGTCTCGGATGAGATTCACCACGATCTGGTTTATCCGGGCAATACCTTCGTGCCGATGGATGTGGCGGCGCCAGAGGCGCGCCCGTGGACCGTGATCCTGACCGCTGCATCAAAGACCTTCAACATCGCAGGCCAGCGCACGGGAAACATGATCATCCCCGATGCCAAGCTGCGGGCCGAAATGAAACACCGGATTGTCACATTGGATTATGACCCCAGCGCGTTGGGTGTGGCGATGATCACCGCCGCCTACTCCCCGGAAGGCGCGACATGGGTTGATGAGCAGATCGCCCATCTGGACGCCAACCGGAAGCTGTTCGATGCGGCCATTGCCGAGATACCGGGCCTGTGGTCGATGCCCTTGCAGGCGACCTATCTGGCATGGGTCGACTTCTCGGGCACTGGCATGTCGCACGAAGAGTTTGTCCGTCGCCTGCGCGAGGATGCGCGAATCGCGACCTCTTCGGGCCCCGGTTTTGGCACTGGCGGTGAAACGTTTGAGCGGTTCAATCTGGCCACCCAACGCGCGCGGGTAGAAGAGGCCTGCGCACGGCTAAAGGCAGCCTTTGGCGATCTGCAATAAACTCGGTCTAAAACAAACGGAGGCACATCATGCCCACCCCCCTTTTTACGATTCCGGACACTCCTGGCATCCCGGTCCAAGGGGAACAGGCAACCTATCCGATCGGGCGGATTTTCTGCGTAGGCCGCAACTATGCCGCCCACGCCGCCGAAATGGGGCATGAGGTGGATCGTCAGGCACCGTTCTATTTCACGAAATCCGCACCCAACGCGGTTTTGACCGGTGCACAAGTGCCTTATCCGGCGGGTACTGAGGATTATCATCACGAAATGGAACTGGCCGTCGCCATCGGCAAGCCGGTTTTCAAGGCAACGGCGGATCAGGCCCGGGCCGCGATCTTTGGCTACGGGTGTGCGCTGGACATGACGCGCCGTGACTTGCAGATCCGCGAGCGCAATAAACAGCGCCCCTGGGATCTGGGCAAAGACGTGGAAAACGGCGCGGTTTTTGCCCAGCTGACCCGCGCCGATCAGTGGAGCCCATCGGATGACAAGCGCATCTTTCTGAGCGTCAATGGGCGGGTGGCGCAGGATGCCACATTGTCAGAATTGGTCTGGAAGATTGATGAGCTGATCTGCCATCTTTCGGGTTTCTATCATTTACGCCCGGGCGATCTGATTCTGACCGGAACGCCCGCCGGGGTCGGCCCTGTCGTCGCCGGAGATCGCATCGAAGGTGGCATCGATGGTCTGGCGCCGGTGCACCTGACCCTGACAGACCCCGAATAAAACGGCGCTGCTAACACCCGGCAATCATGTGGCACCAATGCCCTTTGATCGCCGGTGGCGCGGTAGGGCAATAGGGTCAGGGATCAAGAGCTGTGCGCGTCAATCGCGGGCTTCAAGCAATGCAATCGGCGCATCCGGGGCGCGGTAGAAATCCAGTGGAGCCTTGTCAGCTGCCACAGTGCTGCGCTTGAATTCATAACGCATCTCACCCACCGCTTCTTCATCGGCAATGATCAGACATTGGTACAGGTGATTGGCCCCGTCATAGATATCGACCAACCCACGCAAACGCGGTGTGGTCTCGGCCTCGACGGTGAAGCCATCCTTCCACAATGTCAGAATTTTGAAGCTATTGTCGCCAAATTCGACCCGCAAACGGCTGGATTTTTTGAGGGTGGCGATTCGGGCCGCATCCAATTCGGCGCGAATTTCCTTTGAAACATAAGTACTCATAATAAACTTTCCCCCTTAACTGACTCTATTCTGGACCGGTTTTTGTAAAAATCCAGTGAACTGCGTCACTTGGATTGCCGGAAATCTGATTTGTTGCGCAGACATCCCGCCAGACCTGTGCGCGCATGCAGGCCAGATGCGCGCGCGATGAAATAGGCACCCAAGGCAAAGCGGCCTATCTTTGACCCAATCGCAATGCGAAAGGAACAATGATGGGCCTGCTTGTCGACGGCGAATGGCATGACACCTGGTATGACACCAAATCCACCGGCGGGGCGTTCAAACGCTCGGCCGCGCAGTTTCGCAACTGGATCACCGCCGACGGCGCGCCCGGCCCCTCGGGGCGCGGCGGGTTCGAGGCTGAATCGGGGCGCTATCACCTCTATGTCTCTCATGCCTGCCCGTGGGCGCATCGCACGCTGATCTTTCGTGAGTTGAAAGGGCTGCGCGACCACATCTCGGTCTCGGTCGTGCATCCAGACATGCTCGACAAGGGTTGGACCTTTGAAACCGACGACTATGGCTCGACGGGCGACAAGTTGTTCGGGCATGACTTTGCCCACCAGATCTATACCCGCGCCGATCCCAATTACTCGGGCCGCGTGACGGTGCCGATCCTGTGGGACAAGGTGGAAAAGACCATCGTGTCGAATGAAAGCTCGGAGATCATCCGCATGTTCAATTCGGCCTTCAACGGGATCACCGGCAATACCGACGATTACTGGCCCGAGGCGATGCGGGATGACATTGAAGAGGTCAACGCGCGCATCTATTCCGACATAAATAACGGGGTCTACAAATCCGGCTTCGCCACCTCGCAAGAGGCGTATGACGCCGCCGTTGGCCCGCTGTTCGACACATTGGATTGGCTGGAGGATCGTCTGTCCCACAGCCGTTACCTGATGGGCGACCGCATCACCGAAGCCGATTGGCGGCTGTTCACCACGCTGATCCGGTTTGACCCGGTCTATCATCTGCATTTCAAGTGCAATAAGCGCCGGTTGGTGGATTACCCGAATCTATGGGCGTACACGCGCGAGCTGTACCAATGGCCGGGTGTCGCCGAGACGGTGAACATGAACCACATCGTGCGCCACTATCATTACAGCCACGAAAGCATCAATCCGCACCGGATCGTACCGGTGAACCCGGTGCTGGATTATTCAGAACCCCATGGGCGGGATCAGCGCCCGGCGGCGTAGTGTTCAACCATCGCCGCCAGATCCTCGGGCGGGGTCGAGCTTTGAACATAGGCGCAGGCATTGGCGCTGTGGGCAAAGATGGACCCGTCCGAGAAGAAGGTGGTGTTGGTGACAAAGATCACCCGCGTATCCGGCCTGCGGTAGCTGGCGAAATCGGCGACGGCGAGCGCGCTGCCGGTTTCCAGCACCAGATCCAACACAATGATATCGAAGGCCGTCCCGTAGAGCGCGAGGATCGCGGCCTCTTGCGTTTCGACCAATGTGACTTCGGCGTCCTGCCTTTGCAGATGCCGTTGCCAGACCCGACCAAGATCGGGGTTACTCTCAACAATCAGTACTTTCATTTGCAACAACCTCGGCACGTGATATGGGTGAGTGGTGCCGACCCCTGTTGTCCGTGATCACGCGATTTCCTTAACAAAGTGTTAACAGCGCCCGCACAGGGCCGTGAACACCCGGATTCGCTTGTGTGAACGGCAAAAATCCGCTTGAAGCAGCTGAAATGAACGATTCTGGCTGGGACTGATGGTTGGACAAGATGACAGATTGAACCCACGGGCAGCGCGCGATCATGGCGGCGGGCTGGATGGCGCGATGGCGCAGTTCGGCGGTGCGCGCAGGGATTGGATCGACCTGTCGACCGGGATCAACCCGCACCCGTATGACGTCTCTGGCCTGCAGCCCTCGGACTGGATGGAACTGCCCGATCATGGCGCGTTCGAGCGACTGTCGGAGGCAGCGCGCGCGTTTTGGAACGTGCCGGACGGGGCCGAGATTCTACCCGCCCCCGGCGCATCAGCCGTGATCGCGCGCATTCCGGCGCTAGCGCCGACGGGCCGAGTGCAAATCACGATGCCCACCTATAACGAACATGCCGCCGCTTTCACCGCGCAGGGCTGGACGGTGCAGGACGCTGGACCCACTGAGGCGCGGGTGATCGTACACCCCAACAATCCCGATGGGCGCTACTGGCACGAAGCGGATGCCAATGCCCCGCTGACCGTGATTGACGAGAGCTTTTGCGACGTGATCCCCGATGCTTCATTGATCCATCTGGCGGAGCGGCCCGGAGTGATCGTCCTGAAAAGCTTTGGCAAGTTTTGGGGGCTGGCCGGGCTTCGGCTGGGCTTTGCAATCGGCCATCCGAACCTGATCGCAAGGCTGAATGATCTGACCGGCCCCTGGGCGGTCTCGGGCCCTGCTTTGCGGATCGGCGCACGGGCCTTACGCGACACGGGTTGGGCCGAAGAGACTCGGATGCGCCTGGCCGATGAAGCGTCACGGCTGGATCAGCTTGTAACGGCTAAAGGTGCGCGGTTGATCGGTGGGACCAGCCTGTTCCGCCTCTTTGATGTAGACGATGCCGCCACGTGGCAGGACCGGTTGGCACAGGCTCATATCTGGAGCCGCATATTCCCCTATTCCAAAACCTACCTGCGCCTTGGATTACCGCCTGCTGAAGGCTGGACACGACTGGAGGCCGCGCTGTGAGCACGGCGTTCCTGTTGGTCTGCGCCCTGTGTCTGGACGCAGCATTGGGTGAGCCGGATTGGCTGTGGTCGCGCGTCCGCCACCCTGCAGTCCTGATGGGTAATGCGATTGGTTGGCTGGACAATCGACTGAACCATGGGGCGCATCGTCGCCTCAAAGGCGTTTTGGCGGTGATTGTCCTGGTACTGGCCGCATTCGTACTGGGCCGCGTGCTGGCCTTGCTGGGCCCGATCGCCGAGATCGTGATCTGCGCCATCCTTCTGGCGCAAAAGTCCCTTGTCACCCATGTTCGCGCGGTGGGCGAAGGACTGCTGAGCTCGCTTGCTGAAGGGCGCGCGCAAGTCGCCATGATTGTCTCGCGCGATACGCAGGACATGACCGAGGCGCAGGTGGCGCGATCCGCCATCGAAAGCGCCGCCGAGAACCTGAGCGACGGGGTGATCGCCCCCGCCTTCTGGTTTTTGATCGCAGGTCTGCCGGGGTTGCTGGTCTACAAGGCGGTCAACACCGCTGACAGCATGATCGGTTATCGCAACGAGAAATACCGCGCCTTTGGCTGGGCTGCGGCTCGGCTGGATGACGCGTTGAACCTGATCCCGGCGCGTTTAACCTTTGTGATGATCGTGGCGCTGTCCGGGCAATGGTCCCGCTGGGCCGAGATGATCGCGGACGCCCGCCGCCACATCTCACCCAATGCAGGCTGGCCCGAGGCCGCGATGGCCCGGGCGCTGGATATCGCGCTGGCCGGGCCGCGCAGCTATGATGGAGAGATGCGGGATCTTGCCTGGGTGAACGGAAATGCGCGGCAAAATATCGACGCGGCAGAGGTTTTTCGCGCATCAGACATACTCTGGCAGGTCTGGGGGCTTGCGCTTGGGCTCGTGTCGGTGTGGGTTGGGCTTAACTTCATTTTCTGACGGATCAAACCCATGCGTTTTCTTTCTGGCATTGTCGCCGCCACCCTGTTCGCCGCACCCGCCTTTGCCCAATGCGGCGGCGGGTTCAATGCCTTCGTCGATGGGTTGAAGGCTGAGGCCGTTCAACAAGGGTTCGACAAATCCACCGTCAACAGCTTTTTCCAAGGTGTTCAGCAGGACGGTGCTGTACTGAAGGCCGACCGGGCGCAGGGTGTGTTCCAGAAACCGTTCATCGATTTTTCGCGTCGCCTGATCTCGCAAAACCGGATTGACCGCGGGCAGGCCATGTCGGGGAAATACGATGCGGTGTTTGACCGGATCGAGCGGGAATACGGCATCTCGCGTGGCGTGTTGCTGGCCTTCTGGGCGTTCGAGACCGACTACGGCTCGTTTCAGGGCGATTTCAACACCCGCAATGCGCTGGTGACGCTGGCCCATGATTGCCGCCGACCCGAACTGTTCCGGCCACAGATCTTTGCCGCGATCGAGCTGTACCAACAAGGCAATTTCGACCCGGCCCGCACCACCGGTGCCTGGGCGGGTGAGATCGGCATGGTGCAAATGCTGCCGCGTGATATCTTGGAAAACGGCGTGGATGGGGACGGCAACGGCAAGGTCTCTCTAAAAACCTCCGCACCTGATGCGTTGATGTCGGGGGCCAAGATGCTGTCGCATCTGGGGTGGCAACCGGGTCAACCCTGGCTGCAGGAGGTCACCGTGCCCGCGCAGATGGACTGGTCGCTCTCTGGCCCCGGAAAACCGCGCCCGATCTCAGAGTGGCAGGCGATGGGTGTGCAGCCACGCAGCGGATCGCTGGCCAACCTGCCCGCCTCGTTGATCCTGCCGCAAGGCCACAAGGGGCCAGCCTTCCTCGCCTATCCGAATTTCGACGTCTATTTCGAGTGGAACCAAAGCTTTGTCTATGTCCTGACCGCCGCGTATTTCGGCACACGGCTGGAGGGCGCGCAGATCTACAACGCAGGCAGCCCGGCCTCCGGGCTGAACGGTGCGCAGATGAAACAACTGCAGACAAAGCTGCGGGCGCGCGGATACGACGTGGGTAAGATTGACGGCATCCTCGGGGCCGGCACACGCGCCGCGGTACAGGCCGAACAGGCACGGTTAGGCTTGCCAGCGGATGCATGGCCAACGGCTGACCTGCTTGGTCGGCTGTAAAGTCCCCCTCATCGCTATCTACCATTTGCGGCCAACTGGACATTTCACTAGGCTGGCCGCAGCGCCCGAAACCCCCTGAGTTCATTCCATGACAATCGATGATCGCCGTAAACTGCTTGCCGATGTTCTGCGCCCATTTGACGTGGGGCACCCGCTGATCCGGATCGGAGCCTTCAGCGATGGCGGCTATCTTGTGCCCAGCGATCTGCAAGGGATCAAAGCCTGCTTTTCACCGGGCGTATCCCAGCAATCGAGCTTTGAGCTTTCCGCACCCTCTGGACTTGGCGCATCATTCGAAGCGACCCGAGATCGCTGTGCCGGATGAGTGGTTGGGGCAATACGTGCGGGAGAGCTGACGCGACATTGGCAGAGTCTGGGAATGGGGCCGTAGTGGTTAAAGGCCGCTATTAAGGTCGGCTGAAAGCCCAATCCAGACGTTGCTTATCCCGGCCAGGCAAAAGACTGCGAACACCTCATCAGCGCGTCAAGTGCAGGTGAATATTTTCGACCGGGGACTGTAAAGGCCGCGATAGTTCTTGAAACTTCTGGTTCAACAAGCGGGCGCTGTAGCAAGCCCGGCAGAGTAACCGAGTACTCAGGCATGAAGGCAAAACCAATGCCTGCAGCAACCATTGCTTGCACCCAATCTTCACGCTCTGACCGGAAGCGAGCGTAAAGCTCTACGCCTTGTGATTGACAAACCGACATTACCATCTCTCGCATCTCACAGGCCAAGCGATCAACGTAGTCTTCTTGTGATAAGTCTTGGAGCGAAACAGAGTTGAGTTGTCCAATGCGGTGTTCCGGCGGGAAAACAACCACATATCTCTCGACGTAGAGTGGGCTAGCCCTGAATTCTTCTTCCAGCTCTTCAGTTAGCGTCATTAAAGCGACATCAATATCGCCATCGGAGAGTTTTTTCTTTAGCTCTAATGCGCTTGCTTCGTTGACGGACAACTCCAATCCGCTGTGTTTGTTCTCGAATTGGGCTAAAAAGCGAGCAAGGCGAACGTGCCCAATTGTTGATAGGACACCCAAGCGCAGCGGCACCTTTTCTAGCAGGCGAAAATTCTGAGCCAGCGCTTGTGTAGCTGCTGCTTCGTCGACGATGTGCTGTAGATGCGGCAGCATTGATTTCCCAAAGTCGCTGACCAGTATTTTCCGACCTTCCCGATGAAAAACCTGTGCGCCCAGTTCGGTCTCTAGTGACTTTACGCCCTTGGTAAGCGCTGGTTGGCTCACATTGCATTCTGCAGCAGCTTTGGTGAAATTCAGATGCTTTGCAGCAGATAAGACATATCTAATCTGAGACATCTCCATATTAGGGTACCTCGTCACTGATAACGAAAGACAATCATGACGCAGAATACACCGTTTTGTCCAAACCTGGAGTTATTAAGCAATAAAGTAACGATAGTTCACTGAGCCACCGCTCCGTGGTGCAATAGATCCACTGGATTTGACCATTCGGAAAGGAAGCGAGATGTCAGTATTTTTGGTCGAAAGAAACCTTAAGGGTATCAGCATGGATGACCTGGGTGCTGCTCAAGAAGCCGCGATAGCAACTGCGCGGAAAATGACGGCAGATGGAGACATGATTAGGTACATCCGTTCAACGTTCGCTCCCGAAGACGGGCGCTGCATGTGCTTGTTTGATGGTGACAGCGCCGATCAAGTTCGCCGATTGAACGATACCGCTGGGCTCCCTTATGAAAAGGTCGTGGCGGCAATGGACCTTACTCCATGACGACTTGTCGGAATTAGCGTTTAGACAGGGCCCTGAGCATGAGCTCTATAGCCCACAAAGGTTAATCATCACATTCGTTTAGCTGAAAGGAATTGGCTGTGCCTGCTAGATCGACGAAGTTTGTTCTTGGAATGGAGGCGAAGAAAAACGCGACAACCTTGAAGAAACTGCTACAACTTCAACTGGAGATCGAAAGACTGAGCAAGGCCAAGAGCGCTAATCCAAAGGCGATCAGTCAGAAAATCGCCATGTCCAAGAAGCTGTACCAGTCTGTCTGGAAGTCGATGGAGGTGATGATAAAGATTGATGGGCATTAGCCCGACAAGGCTCGAAGGTATTGTATCGCCTATTCATCAAATTTTTTCAAAAGATATCGCCATACTCGGCTAAAATGGCAGCACAGCCCGCCCAGCCGCCATGGCAGCAAGAAGCTCGCAGTCGCTTATCCCTCTTAATCAGGTCGCACCGGATACCGATCGCCCTTCTCATCAATCAGGATCAACCTTTCACCACTGCGCACAAACAGATCGCACCGGCTGAACCCGTTGCGATAGGCGATGCAGATGCTGCCGTCTTCGGCGATCGAATAGGTGCCAAAGGCAGATTCGCCGCTTGCATAGGTATAGGAATAGGCCCCTCCGGCCGAGTATTTGGACTGCCCGTCATCGTAGAATGTCAGCGTCTGGCCCGCCAAAGCCTCAAGCTCTTGCGGGTTGAGCGGCTTGTCTCCGGGTTTGGTGGCCCATTCGGCGGCGGAAATCGGTGTGGCACAGAGCAGCAATGGGATCAGAAATCGGGTCATGCGCCACCCTAACCCGGCTGTCTTCGAATGGGTCATAACGTTGCAGTGATCGCTTAGGCGACCATCTGTTCGGCCTTCTTGAGGTCGACCGAAACCAGTTGGCTGACGCCCTGCTCCTGCATGGTCACGCCGAACAGCCGGTCCATCCGCGCCATCGTCACCGCGTGGTGGGTGATGATCAGGAACCGCGTATCGGTTTGGCGACACATTTCGTCAAGCAGGTCGCAGAACCGGGTGACGTTGGCGTCGTCCAGCGGCGCGTCGACCTCGTCGAGCACGCAGATCGGGGCCGGGTTGGCGAGGAAGACGCCAAAGATCAGCGCGGTTGCGGTCAGGGTCTGCTCCCCACCCGACAGCAGGCTGAGGGTCGAGAGCTTTTTGCCCGGCGGTTGGCACATGATTTCCAGCCCCGCATCCAGCGGATCGTCGCTTTCGACCATGACCAGATTGGCTTCACCGCCGCCGAAGAGATGCTTGAATAACATCGCGAAGTTCGAATTCACCTGTTCAAACGCGGTCAGCAGACGCTCGCGCCCTTCGCGGTTGAGGCTGGCGATGCCGCTGCGCAAGGCCTTGATCGCCTCTTCCAGATCACCCTTTTCTCCGCTCAGCGTGTCGAATTCTTCCTGTACTTCCTTGCTGTCCTCTTCGGCGCGCAAGTTCACCGCGCCCATCGCATCGCGCTGACGTTTGTGGCGATTAACCTCTGCCTCCAGAGCGTCAGCGGCAGGCATCTGATCGGGGTTGGTGTCGAGCTGGTTCAGCAACTGGTTTGGCGTCAGTTGCTGATCCTCGGCAATCCGTTCCGCCGCAGCCACAACGCTTTCCTTGGCCGCGTCACAACGCGCCTCAGCCGCCGCCCGGCTTTCGCGAGCTTCCGAGGCCAGACGTTCTGCTTCGCGTTCCGCCAGCACAACCTCGCGCTGCTGGGTTTCGGCCTCGGCCAGCTTATCGGCTGCTTCGGCCCGGCGGGCCTCGGCGGTTTCGATCAGCTCGTTCAGTTCTTCCCGCGCTTCGGCGATTTCACCAGGGGCCGCCATGGCCTCAGATAGTTCTTCCTCGGAACTTTCCTTACGTTCAGCCAGTTCAGAGATACGTTTTTCGGCGGTCTCCAGCCGGTGCCGCCATCCGCTAAGATCTTTGGTGACCTCTTGGCTGCGGCGGGTGCGGGCCTCACCTTCACGGCGCAGCTCGTCATGGGTCGAACGGTGCGTCAGCATGGTGATCCGCGCCGCCTCGACTGTTTGTTTGATATCTTCGACCTGCGCACGGGCGCTGTCGAGGTCACCAAGCCCGGTCAGCGCCGCTTCGGCCTCGCGCAACTGAGCGCGGGCGGACATGGCGTCTTCCTTGTGCCGGTCGACGGCGAGGGTTAGCGTCTCCAGCTTGCCTTGCGCCAGATTGCGATCTGCCTCGGCGCGGCTCAGCATCCGAGCGGTTTCGGCCATGCGCTGATCGGCAGCTCGGCGGGCTTCGCGCGCACGGCGGTCGGCTTCAGTCACGTCGGCCAGTTGCTGCGAAAGTGCCTCATGCGCGGCGCGGGCCCCGTCGGCTTGCGCCTCGGTGCGGGCGAGTTCCTGTTTCAGCGCTTCCAATTTGTTGAGCTGTTCCAGACGCAGGGCCGCAGCACTTGGCGCATCTTCGGCCCAAGCGCGGAACCCGTCCCAGCGCCACAGATCGCCCGAGCGCGAGACCAGCCGCTGACCGGGTTTCAGCGATGCTTGTAGCCGTGCACCCTGATCCCCATCAACCAGACCGATCTGCGCAATGCGGCGGCTCAGGCGATCCGGGCCAGAGACATGCAGCGCCAGAGGCTCAGCGCCTTCCGGCAACGGTTGATCGCTGTCATATCCTGCAACCTGCACCCAGCCCGAGGGGCCATCACCTTCGACCAGCGGGGCGCGCAGGTCGTCTGCCAGCGCAGCCCCCAGTGCCTTTTCATAGCCCGATGCCACGCGCAGCATGTCGAGCACTTGCCCGCCCTCAGCCGTGTCGCGTTCGACCAGCTTGGCCAGCGCGGTGGTCTCGGCCCTTATTGCGCCCAGTTCACCCTCGGCTTCGGAGCGTTTCGCGCGGGCTTCGGCCTCGCGTGCTTGCGTTTCATTGCGCAGCTCATCGGCAGCGGCGAGTGCTTCTTCGGCTGCTTCAGCGGCTTCGCGGGCCTCTTCTTCGCCCTCTTGCGCGGTCTCAAAGGCCTCGCTTGCGCGGGTCAGCGCATTGCGTGCGTCATCCACGGCGGCGCGGGCCTTCTCCTCTTCGCCCTCGGACCGGGCCAGAGTTTTTCGGCTGTCTTCTACCAAGCGCTGCGCCGATTGATGGCGAGCGACCAGACGGGCCATGTCTTCGGTTTCTTGCGAGAGGTGATCTTCGCGATCTTGAAGAACCGAGGCAGCCTCACGGGCAATCTCAGCAGCCTCGGCGACCTTCTCGTCATAGCCCTCGGCGGCTTTGGCAAGCTCGCGGGCCTCCCATTCCAGCCGTTCGATCATCTCGCCGGCATCGCGGTTCAGGCCGGATTCGCGTTCGATGTCGTTGCCCAACTGCTGGATTCGGTTGGTCAGCGTTTCAATCGTCTGGCGCGCGCGGGTTTCCTGATCCGACAGCTGATCGCGCTGCACTTGCTGGCGTTGCAGGACGGCGGCGGCGATGGCCTCTTCCTCGCGCAGGGGTGGCAGGGTTTCCTCGATCTCAGCGCGTTTGGCGGCGGCTTCGCGGGCGGCAGCTTCGGCGCGGGAGGCTTCGGTGATCCGGTCGCGCAGCTTTTCTTCTGCCGCTTGGCGGGCCATGTCGGCCTCTTTCCAGCGACGATAGAGCAACATGCCCTCGGCTTGGCGCAGTTGCTCGCCGATTTCGCGATAGCGCGCGGCCTGACGGGCCTGACGGGCGAGTTGCGCCAACTGGCCGCCCAACTGTTCCAGCACGTCATCGACGCGGGTCAGGTTGGCCTCAGTTCCTTTCAGCTTCAGCTCGGCCTCGTGACGGCGCTGATAGAGGCCTGAAATCCCGGCAGCCTCTTCCAGAATGCGGCGGCGCGCGCGGGGCTTGGCGTTGATCAGCTCGGCAATGCGGTTCTGCCCCACCAGCGCGGGCGAATGCGCCCCGGTCGAGGCATCGGCGAACAGCATCTGCACATCGCGGGCGCGGACGTCTTTGCCGTTGGTCTTGTAGGCGCTACCCACGTCGCGGGTGATGCGGCGGACGATTTCAAGTTGGTCGCTTTCGTTGAAGCCTGAGGGCGCAAGGCGTTCCGAGTTGTCCATGGTCAGGACAACCTCGGCAAAGTTGCGTGCGGGCCGGGTGGCGGCACCCGCAAAGATCACATCCTCCATCGCGCCGCCGCGCATGGATTTGGGGCGGTTTTCGCCCATCACCCAGCGCAAGGCTTCCAGAAGGTTGGATTTGCCGCAGCCATTGGGACCCACAACTCCGGTCAGCCCGTCCGCGATGATCAGATCGGTCGGGTCAACGAAGCTTTTGAAGCCGGTCAGTTTGAGTTTGCTAAAGCGCAATGGCTGCTCGTGTTATGATTCCTCTGACTACAAAGTCTGCGCAAGGGATGGGCAAGGTGTCAACGTGATTGCGCAGGATATGGGATGATTGGTCAAGTTATCCACAATATCTTGGCAAAACTACGTGAGGTTTCGCGTATCTCAGTACGACGCGCATTCAAAGACCTGATACCCGTAATCTTCGTAGTATCCATAGTCGATGCATTCATAAGGACGGCGAAGGAGTGCACCAAAAATCAGCTTTTCCCCCAGTTCCTGGTCGCAGCCGAGCACACCCACAGTGATCGCCGCATCGCCCAAAACATCCAGAAGCGGGCAGCCCGAGACCTGCGCCATCGCCAATGCGGCCCTGTCCCGGATCGGACCAAGGCGCGGGGCGTATTGAGCGTTCACGCGGACGGCCTCGGCCAGTTCGTTGCGGACGCGGACGTCAAACACGCTGCCATTCACTGAGACCCGCGTCGCGGGCAAGTCGCGGAAATAGGGAGTGCCACCCGAACAGGCGGCCAGCAGCAGGAAGGCGAGCAGACGGATCATACCGCCGTTCTTGCGGCAATATGGTTAACGAAACCTTTCGCCGATCAGGTGCGCAGCACTTCGCCTAGTCGCCGAATGCCTTCACGGATTGTGTCCTCATCCGAGTTGGAAAAACTCAGCCGGATTGTATTGGCCCCGGTGCCGTCCGGATAGAACGCCCCGCCGGGGACAAAGGCAAGCTTGACCGTTTCCAGAGCCCGGGCCAACAGATCGGCCCCATTGGTGCCTTTGGGCAGGGTTAGCCAGACGAACATACCGCCCTCAGGCCGGGTCCAGTCGACGCCGTCGGGCATGTGTTGGGCCAAGGCCCCAAGCATCGTGTCACGGCGTGCGGCATAGGCGCGGCGCAGCTTCGGGACGTGAGCATCGAAATGGTCCCGCGCCACTTGATGAACGGCCATTTGGTTGATCGTGGATGAATGCAGATCAGCGGCCTGTTTCAGCAGCACCAGTTGCGAGATCACTGGCTTGGCAGCCACCACCCAACCAACACGCAGACCGGGCGACAGGGTTTTCGAGAAGCTTCCGCAATAGATTGTGCGGCAGTTTTCAATCGATCCCTTGCGGGCCTGTTCCAACGCCAGAATTGGCGGGATCGGGTCGCCGTCATAGCGCAGCGCCTGATAAGCGCCGTCTTCGATCACGGCGCAGTCCAGATCGTCGGCCAGATCCAACAGAGCCTCCCTGCCCCGCAGGTCGACGGTCTCACCCGTCGGATTGGCAAAATCGGCGGAGAGGTAGGCGAACTTGATCGGGCTACCGCCTGCCGCGTCGCGATACTCAGCCGCGCCGCGATTGCCGTTGACACTCAGTTGGTCAAAGCGCGGCTCATAGGCGTCAAAGGCGTTGAGCGCGCCCAGATAGGTGGGCCAACCGACCAGCGCCGTATCGCCTGGAGACAGGAATAACTTGCCCAGATAATCCAGCGCCTGCTGCGAGCCTGAAGTGATCAGGATGTTGTCGATATCACACGCCACTCCGATCCCGCGCATGTAACCGACCAGCCATTCGCGCAGCGGTGCATAGCCTTCGCTTACGGAATATTGCAGCGCCTGCGCCTGTTGATCCGGGCCAAGCGCGTTTTGGAACGCGTCGGCGAACGCGTCAGCCGGAAACAAGTCTGGGTCGGGAATGCCGCCTGCAAAGGATATAATACCTGGCTCACCCAAAAGCTTGAGCAATTCGCGGATTTCGGATGCTTTCATCCGGGAGGTACGGGTGGCGTAGAGTTGATCCATCTCAGCGGGCCTCCTCTGCCCTTGCGTCGCAGATTAGGCAAAGCGCAACTTATGTCAATAATGCTGACCTTATATTTCAATCTGCGTGAGCGGCTTGATCCTCCCCCGCAATCGTGGTCAGGTGAGTTGACCAATTTCTAGTGTTAGCCTCATGCCCTTTCAAAAAGTCCAGACCGAAAAACTGTCTTTGGCCGTCGTGCGCCAGATCGAGTTGCTGATCCTACGTGGCATACTGCGCCCCGGCGAGCGCCTGCCCTCGGAACGGGAATTGGCCGAGCGCATGGGCGTCTCACGCCCGTCGTTACGTGAAGCAATCGCGGCCCTGCAGGATCAGGGCTTGCTGACCGCCAAGGCCGGATCGGGCATATACGTGGCCGAGGTTCTGGGTTCAGCCTTTTCACCCGCGTTGATCCGTTTGTTCGGCAATCATGACGAGGCGGTGTTCGACTATCTCTCATTCCGGCGCGATATGGAGGGGCTTGCGGCCGAGCGTGCCGCGCGCATGGGCTCGGGCAGTGATCTGAAGGTGGTGCAGACCATTCTGGACAAGATGGAAGACGCCCATGCCCGCAATGCTGCCGAGGAAGAGGCGCATTTGGACGCCCAGTTTCACATGGCGATCATCGAGGCCAGCCACAATGTGGTGATGCTGCACATGATGCGGTCGATGTTCGATCTGTTGCGGCGGGGCGTGTTCTACAACCGTCAGATCATGTTCCAACAGCGCACCACACGCGATGCCATTCTGGATCAACACCGCGCCATCAACGCCGCCTTGCAGGACCGTGACCCCAAGGGCGCACGCCAGGCGGTCGAGGATCATCTGAGCTTTGTCAAAAGCTGCATGGCCGATCAGCAGAAGGCCCTGCGCAACGAAGAGATCGCCCAGCAAAGGTTGAAGCATGAGACTGGAGAGGCTTGATGTTCATCGGGCATCTGCCGGGGGCTTATCTAATCTTCCGGGCTACTGCGCCAATCCTTGGTAAACTTGCTTTTGCAGCCGCAATGATCGGGGCCGTTGCGCCCGATATCGATATCCTATGGTTCTATCTTGTCGACGATCGCGGGCACCATCATCATTCCTATCTGACCCACCGCCCGATCATCTGGGCTGGCTTGCTGCTGGTGGGTCTGCTGGTCCGACAATGGCTTTATCGGGTCGGGACATTTCTGACCTTCCTCGGCGCTGGCGGTCTGGTTCACCTGCTGCTGAATTCAATCACGGGTGAAGTTGCCTGGTTGTGGCCGTTTTCGAACGCCACTTACCCATTGGTAACGGTACAGGCGACACATTCTCTTTGGATACTGTCTTTTCTCAATCATTGGACGTTCAAGGTTGAGATCCTGATCACCATGGTCGCTCTGATCGTGCTTGTGGCGACTTGGCGCAGGTCACTGAGAAAATCATAATTCCGGACACAAAAAACCCGAGCGCCTCGCAGCCCTCGGGTTTTTTCAGATCATGTGATCCGGACGATCAGTGCAGTTTTTCGCCCACATCCGCGATGGCGGCGTCGATCAGCTTGTTCGCCTGAGTGGCGGTCATCTGCTTGGCCAGCACAGCGTTGGCTGCCGAAACAGCAACGGTGATGGCCTGATCACGAACCTCTTTCACAGCCGAGGCTTCCGCCGATGCGATCTGATCCTGCGCAGCGGCCAGACGGCGTGCGATGGATTTCTCCAGATCGGCTTTGGCCTGCTCAGCAGCCAAAGCGGCGTCGTCCTTCGCAGCAGCCACAATGGCATCTGCCTGTGTCTGCACTTCACGCTGCTTGCGCTCATACGAGGCCAGCAGGCTGCGGGCTTCTTCGTGCAGGGCGCGGGCTTCGTCCAGCTCGGACTGAATGCCATCGGCCCGCTTGTCCAAAGCGCCGCCGATCATGCCGGGGACTTTGAAATAGAACAAAACCGCGATGAAGACGATGAAGCCCAGAGTGACAACAAAGTCGGTGTTGCCAAGCGAAAAGAACGGGCCGCTTGCGGCCAGCGCGGGGCTGGCGGCGCCAACGCTTAGGATAAGGGCAAGAGTGTTCCGCATGTCACTTATCCTTTCGTCTGCGCGTCTACGGCACTGTTGATCGCTTTGGCATCCGCCTCGCCGCCCAGTGCAGTGACCAGTTCAGCCGCCGTATCCTTGGCAACCACTTGAATGCTTTCCAGCGCACCGGCACGGATGTCGGCAATTGCCTTTTCCGATTCAGCCGCCTTTGCAGCGATTTCCGCATCCGCCTTGGCAATCGCGTCATCCAGACCAGACTGGATTTCGGCGCGGGCTTCCGCTGCGATACGCTGTGCCTCTGAACGGGCATCGGCCAGCGCTTTGTTATAGGCCTCTTCGGCCTCGACCGCTTTGGCCTTCAGATCTTCGGCCGCAGCCAGGTCATTTGTAATGGTCCCCTGACGTTCAGCCAGGATTGCCGCGATGCGGGGCAGAGCCACGCGGGACAGGACCAGAAAGATGACGACCAGCGTGATGACCAGCCAGAAAATCTGGTTGGGGAACCAATCGAAGCAGAGCTGCGGCATCCCGATGGCAGAACCATAGGAGTCGACGCACGAGCCGGCTACTTCTTCTGTAATGGGTTCAGTCGCCATGATATCCTCCGTCGGAAACTTGTCTTTACAACAGGTGGGCCGCTATGGCTTGGACCCACCTGCGCGTAAGGATCAGGTTCCGCAGATTATACGGCGAACATCAGCAGCAGCGAGACCAGGAATGCGAAGATCCCCAGGGCTTCTGCGAAAGCGATACCGATGAAGAGGGTTGCGGTCTGCGAAGCAGCCGCCGAAGGGTTGCGCAGGGCGCCGGCCAGGAAGTTGCCTGCAACGTTGCCCACCCCGATTGCGGCTGCGCCGGAACCGATTGCTGCCAGGCCTGCGCCGATGTGTGCGAGATCGCCTTCCATGATGTATCTCCTTACGAATTGGAAGTTTCGATGTTGGGTGTTCGGACCTTAGTGCGACGGATGCAGCGCATCCTTCAGATATACACAGGTCAGAATGGTGAATACGTAGGCCTGAATGAAGGACACGAGGACCTCAAGGCCGTACATTGCGGTGATCGCCAGAACGGACACGGGCGAGATCGCGGCAATCGCGGCAAAGCCTGCGAACACTTTGATCACGGCGTGGCCTGCCATGACGTTACCAGCAAGACGAATGGAGTGGCTGACCGGGCGTACGAAGTACGAGATCAGCTCGATAATCGCCAGAACCGGGCGAAGCGCCAGCGGTGCGCTGGAAACCCAGAACAGGCCCAGGAACGCGGCACCGTTTTTGACAAAGCCGAGCACGGTCACGGTCAGGAAGACCGACAGAGCCAAAGGGATGGTCACGGCGAAATGCGATGTTGTGGTAAAGGACATGGGGATCATGCCCAGGAAGTTGGCGCAGACGATGAACATGAACAGCGTCATGACATAGGGGAAGTACTTGACGCCTTCCTTGCCGCAGATGTCTTCCAGCATTTTGTAGATGAAGCCATAGGCCAGTTCGGCCACCGACTGCATCCGGCTCGGAACAATCGCACGCTTTGAGGTGCTGAGCACCAGCAGGGCAAAGATCGCCGCAATCGCCAGGAACAGCCACAGGGTCACGTTGGTGGGCGTGTACCAGGCAATCGCACCGTCGCCAAAGAGCGGCTTAACGATGAACTGGTCCATCGGGTGGAAAACCAGGCTGCTGCCTTCTGCTGCGGTGGTCTCAGTTGCCACGTTCAGTCCCTCTCGTCCTTCTCGGCAGCTGTCGCTGCCGCTTGTTTCTCTTGAACCTCTTTCGCGCTGCGGAGCATAACCTTCACGCCCGCGACAAGGCCCAGCAA
The DNA here is from genome assembly GCF_056539605.1 of Ruegeria sp. BA2. Lineage (NCBI taxonomy): Bacteria > Pseudomonadati > Pseudomonadota > Alphaproteobacteria > Rhodobacterales > Roseobacteraceae > Ruegeria > Ruegeria sp. BA2. The sequence goes on from NZ_JBQFVE010000011.1 coordinate 61,319, forward strand.
TGTGAACAGCACCAGAAAGATCGGGATCGTCCCGAACAGGCTGTCCAGCCCGTATCCGATGCCAAACCCGATCCCCAGACCGGATACCATTTCGATGACCATCCTCCAGGCAAGCTCGCCCCCGGATACGTCAGCATCTGCGCGGGGCTTGGGCGCTTTGGCCTTTTTCGCCGCTTCGATCTTGGCCTCCAGCTGCGCCATACGCTGCTTTTGGTCATCATCGGTCACGGGCGTTTCCCTCGTACAGTCTTGGGTAGGGTGCTAAGGGGCTGAGGGCGCAGAGTCAACGGCGTTAAGCGCGCAGGATGTATGCTGGTAAGTGTAAGATTTTTATACTAAAAATCTCAACCTCGCTTGGTAGCCTCGTAGCGCAAGAACTGTGGATTGAGCAAATGGGCCTGAATCTGCATATTCAACCTTTTGGTTGAGTTTAGCTTTGCTCTCCTAGCGCCAAACTGTCGCCCAGTTTTGCAGACAGATGTTCAGAATGAGATTTCAGGTACCGATTGTGACGACCCCTATCAAAAAACAGGCCATTCTTCTGGGCATTCTCTTGTGCCTGTCGATTCTCAGCTACACCAAGCTTGGCGAAACCATCGCATTGATCGCCGCGATCAGCATGATCGGGTTGCCAATCACGTTGGTTCTGTTTGCCTTGCCCACAATTGCCGCCGCGATCGCAATCTTGCTGATAACCCAGGCCACGGGTCGTTTGGCCGGGATTTCATTTGGATGGATATTTGGTGCTGCGATTTGCATCGGGTTTTATCATTTGCCCGAATATGTCCTGCGGCCCGCTGCCAAAGCTGAAGCCGAAGCGATGCTGGCGCAAGACACGGGCTGGGATGGCGCCTTCGGGGAAAGGCGTATTGCACTGTTGGGCACCCGCCGCATCGGCGAATGCAGCACTCGCTGCCGTGAATTACTGGCTGCAGGGGCTGAGGAGGTATTCATACCCGACCAAAGAGAGGACTACTGGCAACTTGATCAACTGTCCGGCAACGTCGGGGGCTTGTCATTTTTCATGCGCGCGCAAGGACAGTGCGATCCCGTTCTTGATGAGCTTCGGCGCGCCCATTCGGGCGTAATGGTATCCCGGTTTGATCGGGATGAGTGTTATCAGGCAAGACCCGCCATCTTGGATGAAATGGACATCGCCATCTGGAATGGACGCATCCGACACCCCGCCGGAACACGCTGGATTGAGAACCTTCACCGCAGCCGGTTGTTCCGCCGCGATACGACCGGGTGGCAATTGGCTGAACAGTCCAGCCAGGCCTCATATCGACTGGTGATCCACGCCATGCTCACACATTGGGGCGGCTATGGGATGGAGATCAAGTTTGATCCCGGCTTCTACTGGAAGCGGGCCACAATCGGAGAGCGCCCGGAAACTCCGTTCTTCAAAGCTGGCTCTTGACCCGCCGGGGTTATGCGGTGAGTTAGGAATATGTCCAACGACCTCGATACTGTGTTTGCGGCCCTCGCCGACCCCACTCGACGCACCATCCTTGCAATGTTGCTTGAGGATGACATGGCCGTCACGGACGTGGCGGAACCGTTCGAGATGTCGCTGGCCGCGATTTCGAAACATCTGGTGATTCTGACCAAGGCAGGGCTGATTTCTCAGGAAAAACGCGGCCGAGTGAAATGGTGCAAGCTGGAACCTGACGCCCTGCGCGCCGCGTCGGTGTGGATGCAGGGGTTCGGACAATTCGAGCCGGTCAATCTGGACGCGTTCGAACGGTTTCTTGAGGTTGAATTGCCCTCGGACGAGGCCTAGCGCACCACAAAGACCGACATGCTGGCGTGTTTGGCCAGATATCCCGCGTGGCTGGACAGGATGTAGTCTGTGATCCGGGGCGCGTGGGTGCCGACGACGATCAGATCGGCCCCGATCTCTTCGGCTGTGCGGGTGAGATCCCGGTCAACCTCGACCGCGACATCAACCGAGTGAATGTTGCGCGTGTCCACTTGTGTGCCGCTTTGCATCGCAATTTCGCTTGCGAAGGTCTGCAATTCTTTGGCGATCGCGTCTGTTGTCAGCTTGCTATCCCCAGGCTGCGGGCCAGTGACCGTGACGATGGTAACCTTGGCATCCTGCCATTTGGCCAATTGCGCAGCAACCTCGGTGGCCTTCTTGACCTCAGGTGGCATGTGCAGATCGATCGGGACCATGATGTGTTTGAACATAGTGGCGTCCTCCTGAACCTGAGATATGTCAGCCCGCGCAATTCGCCAGTCTGACCCACCGCTACGACTTGGGCAGCGGGCTCAGCCCTCGCGGCTGTATTCCACCCCGGTCACAACCCCCGTCGCGTCGGCGCGACAGAGCCACGGTGCTTCCGCCCCGGCTACGAATACGCTGGTGACCGAGCCCGTCGGGCTGGACTGGGTCGACATCGCTTTGACGCCATCAGGCCCGGTGCCGGTTTCGGCCCCCACCAAAGCCTCGCAACTGGCTTGCAGGTCGGCTTCGGCCGAGTCGTTTGCGCCGCCCGGGGCGCAGGCGGACAGCGTCAGCAAAGCGGGAATAAGTGACAGTGTTTTCATGGCCCAGCTCCTTGGTGGTGGCAGGCAGGCTGCCACATCAGGCAGAAATCACAAGCTTCAATTCGAGCGCACCGGAGTGTTTGCAGGCGCGTCTTCACCTTTCAGCAGCAACAACAGCGCAACAGCAGTGAGCGCAGCACCCACCAGCACCAACGCGGTCGGCGCAGGGCGACCCAACGCGATTTCCCACAGGATCACCCAACTGGGTGTCAGGTAGGTGTAGGCCATGACCTTGGCTGCAGGCAAACGCAACGCTGCAAACTGGACCAGAACAAAACTGGCCGCAGTCGCAAAAAGCGAGATGTAAAGCAGCGTCACCCAAACGATCCCGGGAAGATTACCCCAATCGACTGCACGAATGTCCGACCAGCCCCAGGCCGTCAGGATCAAACACCCGGCCACCAGCGTGCCGAAGGTGAACACAACCGCAGGCTCCCCCCGGTTCAGCCGCCGCACCATGGGCGTATAGACGGCATGGGCAGCGCAGCCCCAGAAATAGATAATCTCTCCACCACCGATCTCGAACGCCTGAAACGCCTGCCAATCTGCCCGGAAGATCACCCAAAGCGCCCCAACAGCACCGACGCTCAGCGCAAAGGCCATGCGCGGCGTTGTTATCTGGCGCAGCAGCACCCACCCGGCCAGCGCTGACATGACCGGGGTCAGCGTAAAGACCGCAGCCGCACTGACCGGGGGTGCAGTTTGCAACCCGTAAAACATCAGAACAAAATACGTCCCGAACAATCCGCCCAGCACCAGATAGCGCCATGGCGCCTGTGCTGCGCTGCGCGATATGCCTGTGGTGGCAAGCGCTGCGATACCGATCACCACTGCCGCAATCGCAAAGCGCGCCGCTGTGATCGCCGAAGGTGCAATTTCATTCGCCGCCATTGAACCCAGCGAAAAGCTGCCCGCCACCAGGGCCGAGAATGTCAGCATGGCCAGATGGCCGCGCGCTTGTGGGGTCACGGCAGCCAGCCTTTGGACTGATCTTTCAGGAAGCTAAGGAACGCCTGCACTTTGGTTGTCCGATGCAGATCCACGTGGGTCACCAGCCACAGTTTGCCTGACCATTCGGGCAGAGGCGCCATCACCTCGACCAGTTCGGGGTCGCGCGCGGCCTCCCACCGGGCCATGAAACCGATGCCGGCCCCGGCCAATACGGCCTCGCGCATGCAGAAGTTGTTTGTGCAGCGGAAGGTGATCGCCTGTTCCGGTGCGTTGGCGCGCAGCCAACGGGAAAACGGCGCGCGGCTGTTTTCATCATCATTGCCAACAAAGAAGTGGTTGGCGAAATCCTCGACCCGCGCGGGTTTGCCGTGGCGCGCGATATAGCTTTTGCTGGCGAACAGCCCGACCTCCTGCGGAATGAAGGGTTGAACAACATTGTCGGGCTGATCCGGCGCGGCCCCGGCCCGGATGGCCACATGCGCCTCGCCATATTCCAGCCGGAACAGGCGGTCGCCCGTCAGATAGCGCACGATCAACCCCGGATGTGTCTGCTGGAACTCGGTCAGCGTCGGTACAATCAACGGGGCCAGAGAGGCCAGTGAGGTCACCACCAGCTCGCCCGAGACATCATCGCCGCGCCCTTTCATGCGGCCGACCAGTTGGTTGAACTGATCCTCGGTCGCCTGCGCCACGCGCAGCAGATCTTCGCCCGCTTCGGTTGGGGTATAGCCGCGCGCGTGACGCTGGAACAGTTTCACGCCCAACCGTGCCTCGATTGCATCGATATGGCGGATCACCGTGGCATGGTGCACACCCAGCACGTCCGCTGCCCCGCTGACCGTTCCCATGCGCGCCACCTGATAGGCGGTTCTCACTTCATCCCAATTGTCCATTGCATCTGATCCAATGTGCAAATTCTAACAATGCTTGTTGATATATCCGAGTTTTGTTCACATTCGCAATAGTCATATTGAGGCAACAGAAGGTAAATCCGCAACAAAGGACACCCCGAAATGACTAATACCATCCTGCATATCGACGCCTCCGCCCGCCGCAACGGATCTGCGACGCGTGATCTGTCTGACCGGGTGGTGCGCCACCTGAACGCCAGCCGGATCATCCGCCGTGATCTAGCCAGCCCCCTGCCCCTGCTGACCGAAGACTGGATCGGTGCCAACTTCACCCCCGCAGATCAGCGCGACGCAAAACAGCACGAGCTGCTGGCCCTGTCCGACGAATTGGTGGCCGAGCTGCAAAGGGCCGATACCATTGTCATCGGGCTGCCGATCTACAACTTTTCGGTTCCCGCCGCGTTCAAGGCCTGGATCGATCTGGTCGCCCGTGCGGGTCTGACATTTGCCTATTCCGAGGAAGGTCCCAAAGGCCTGCTGGAGGGCAAACGCGCCATCCTCGCCGTTGCTTCGGGCGGTACCGCTGTTGGCTCCGAGATCGACTTTGCCACCACCTATGCCCGCCATGTTCTGGGCTTTATCGGCATCCATGATGTCGAGGTTATTGCCGCAGACCGCATGGCACTGGACCCCGAGACCACTTTGTCCAAGGCACAGAAAGCGGTCACTGAGTTGGCGGCCTGATTGACCTGCACCCCCTGAACCGTCCAGTCTACGCCAAGGCAATTCAGTAGACTGGGCGTTTCACATGAAGAAGATCGGGATTCTGGGCGGTGTAGGCTGGGCTTCGACCGTCGACTATTACCGCGCGATTGCCGAAGGCGCGGGCCGGTATTTCGCAAAGCGCGGCCATGGATCGCCACTGCCCATTCCACCCATGACCATCGAATCCGTCACCCAAGCCAGAACCCGCGCCTTGCGCGGCGTGGCCGGTGATGAGGAAAGCTGGGCCGCCTTCGACGCGGTGTTCCGAGAGGCCCTGCTGACATTGCAAAACGCAGGCTGTGATTTTGGCATCATCGCCTCGAACACCCCCCATGCGCGCCTTCATGCAATCCGCGACGGGGTCTCGATGCCCATTCTCAGCATATTCGATGCAACCGCCGAAGCGACTGCCACGACCGGCGCGACCAAAGCGTTGGTTCTCGGCACCGCAGTGACCATGCAGGCCAGCAATTACGCTGATCGATTGGCTGCCGATGGGATCACAGCAAACACCCGCCTGCCCGATCCTGAGATTGCCGAGATGCAGGCGATGATCGACGGCGATTTCTACGGCGGCGCATCTAACACCGCACATGCGCGTCTGCTGGCCTTCTGCAACAAACATGCCGCGCCTGGTACGGCCATTCTGCTGGCCTGTACCGAGTTGCCGCTGGCCTTCCCCAACCATCTTGACGACCCGGTGTTCGAGGCGGATGGCCACTTGTTCATCAACCCTTCTGCCGCCCATGTCGCTGCGGCGTTGAACGTAGCGCTTGAGGGGTGATCAGGGCAGCCAGGTCACTTCGCATCCGGTCCTGGAAAAGAATGTCATCAAATCATCGCGCGCGAACGCGACGGTGCGGTCATTCACCAGCGGGTGCATGTAGATCACGTCTGCCCTCTGCGCCGCGGCATCCATGAAAAACCGCACGTCATTCTGAACCCCGTTGATCATGGCCAACGGGCTGACCGCACCGGGACGAATGCCCAGATTCTGCATCAGCCGATCGGCCGAACCGAAGGACAGATTGCCAATCCCCAATTCAGAAGCCAGCGCCTTGAGGTCAATCTCGCGGCTTTGTTCCAGCGTGACCAGGTAGTTCCGCTTTTTCTTGTCGCGCAGGTACAGGTTCTTGAGCCGCAGGGCGTTTTCACCCGGCACCATGAACTGATCTTCGACCCCTTTGGCGTCCTCGACCGTTCGCAGCGGCACATGGGTGTGCAGGCGATACGGCAGTCCCCAATCGTCCAGCTGCGCCAACAGCGCATCCGAGCTGAGCGGCAGTGTATCCTGAAATGCGGATGATGCGTCCATGGGAACCTCCTCGTACACCGCGCTCATCGCGCAACCGTGGGGTAAATTCAAGCCACGACAGGCGCCGCATTCGATGCTAGCGTGCCGCCATGAAAGTCACACGCAATTCCCCGAACCAACTGATCCTGTCTGATACGCCATGGTTCATTGGCATCTCATTGATGTTCTTCATCCTCGCCTTTGTCGGCGCGGGCCTGTTCATGGTTACGCAAGGGGGCGAGGGTATCTGGTTTGGTATCTTCTTCGCTCTCTTTGGTGGCGGAATGGGGGTCGGAGCCTTCTGCACCTTTGTACGCCGTGTTCAGGTCATACTGGACCGGGACAAGGATAGTATCATGATCCGCAGGCAATCGGTCTTTGGCTATGAGGCGGTTGAACACAAGCTGTCAAACCTGTCCCATGCCGAAACCGAACAAACGGTGTCACGCCGAGACAGCAGCTCATCCACCCTGTATCGCCCTGTCTTGATCCTGGATGAAGGCATGAGCGCCGGACGGCATCCGATTGTCGAGGCGTTCTCGAGCGGTCGTGGCGCGCGTGAAATGGCGGATGCGGTCAATGAATGGCTTCCTGCGCGACAGGAGGAGGCCCGGATAAAAGCCTGACGCTTACAAAGTTTGCCCGTGCTCCAGCCAGGCGCGTTCGGATGCGCTGACCATCTCGGACAAACGCGCATCATAGCGGGCCATGTCGTCTGCGGTCAGCCTGCCGTCCCACTTGTTGCTGGTGCCAGAGGCGAAGAATTTCGCATAATCCTGAAACCCGCTTTTGAACCCTGGCTTTTGTGACATCCGCCGCGCGTTTTCCTTCATCGAGCCAAAGCTTCCAGCTTGCGCGATATCGTCAATCATCGCTGGTTCGACCTCGGTCCTCATGATCCGGGCAAGCCGTGCCACCTGCCCCGACAGATCGCGGCTAAGTTCCGCGTAATGCAGGAAATGGATGTTCGGCAGATGCCGGAAGGTCGAAAATGACCGATAATGATGGATGAATGAAGCCAGAGTCAGATCATCCGTGCCCTTGGATAATGCGGGCCGCTCAAGGAACATCGCGAAAGCTTCGGACATATCTTCGGGAAACAGGTAATCCAGCCAGTCGTCTTTCATATTCTCCACATGACTGCGCAGCGAAAAATGCACGTCGACCGGGTGACGATGCACCACCAGATAGGTCGCCTCTGGGGAATAGGTGATCCCATCCAGCGGCGTATGTGTCTTGATACAGCGTCTGTGGGTTTGCGCCTTCAGCAAAGCGTCCTGCTCGTCGCGGTCTCTGAACCCGCAATCCACCCAAGGGGAAACCCGGTTGTTGTAGGTTGCAGGGTCGGCGGTTTTGGTGATCAGCATCCGGACCAGCGACTGCGTCCATGTGGTGCCACACTTGGGCGGCGTGCAGACAAAGATATCGTCCGGGCGGATTTCGAAACTGGACCAGATGTCGGTATTCGTAACTTCGCCGACATAGTCCTTGGTGCGCTGCGGCAATGATTGACCCATGGATAATCTCCAAACCTGCCCCCGACCTCAGGACGCTACACCATCCGGTCTTTTGCTCAAAGCGCTCGCCTTGACTCAGGTGGCCCATCAGCGTAGAGGACGCCCAAACATCCGGAAGCGTCTGATCTTCCGGTCCCTTGAGTCGTTCAGGGATCGCCCCTCACCAGCGAGTTTCGCCCGTGGGGGCGTTTGTGCATTTAACCGACGCGTCCTATCTAGGGCACGCCACCAGATAACCGGCTAAGGAGGCCGAAGGCATGTTTGAAAATCTATCCGAACGCCTTTCCGGCGTCTTTGACCGGCTGACCAAACAGGGTGCCCTGTCTGAAGAAGACGTGAAAACCGCCCTGCGCGAAGTCCGCGTTGCCCTGCTTGAGGCCGACGTCTCGCTGCCGGTGGCGCGCGAGTTCGTCAAGAAAGTACAGGAACAGGCGACCGGTCAAGCTGTCACCAAATCGATCACGCCCGGCCAGCAGGTCGTCAAGATCGTGCACGACGCGTTGGTAGATACACTGCGTGGTGAGGAAGACCCCGGCGCGCTGAAGATCGACAACCCGCCCGCGCCGATCCTGATGGTCGGCCTGCAAGGCTCGGGCAAGACGACCACCACCGGTAAGCTGGCGAAACGCCTGAAAGAGAAAGAGGGCAAGAAGGTCCTGATGGCCTCGCTCGACGTCTATCGTCCGGCGGCGATGGATCAGCTTGCGGTCCTGGGCACGCAGGTTGGTGTAGATACGCTGCCAATCGTTCCCGGCCAGACGCCGGTCGATATCGCCAAGCGCGCCAAGCAACAGGCAACGCTGGGCGGCTATGACGTCTATATGCTCGACACCGCGGGCCGTCTGCACATCGACGAAGTCCTGATGGACGAGGTGGAACAAGTCCGCAACGTCGTCGACCCGCGCGAGACCCTGCTGGTGGTCGACGGTCTGACCGGTCAGGTCGCCGTGGAAGTGGCCGAAGAGTTTGACACCAAGGTCGGTATCTCGGGCGTGGTTCTGACCCGGATGGACGGTGATGGGCGTGGCGGCGCGGCGCTGTCGATGCGCGCTGTTACCGGCAAGCCGATCCGCTTTGTTGGCCTGGGCGAGAAGATGGACGCGCTGGAGACCTTCGAGCCGGATCGGATCGCCGGTCGTATTCTGGGCATGGGCGACATCGTTGCTCTGGTCGAAAAAGCCCAGGAAACGATGGAGATGGAACAGACCGAGCGCATGATGAAGCGCATGGTCAAAGGTCAGTTCAACATGAACGACCTGAAAATGCAGCTGGAGCAGATGATCCAGATGGGCGGTATGCAGGGCATGATGGGCATGATGCCGGGCATGAACAAGATGGCCAAGCAGATGGATCAGGCCGGTCTGGACGATAAAATCCTGCGCCAGCAAATCGCGCTGATCCAGTCGATGACCAAACGCGAACGCGCTAACCCGCAACTGTTGCAAGCCAGCCGTAAGAAACGGATTGCAGCCGGTTCGGGGATGGAGGTCAGCGACCTCAACAAACTGCTCAAGATGCACCGGCAGATGTCGGACATGATGAAGAAAATGGGCAAGATGGGCAAAGGCAAGATGCTGAAACAAGCCATGAAGGGCATGTTCGGCAAAGGCGGCCCCTCGCCCGAGGACATGGCAGCAGGCATGGACCCCAAAGCGCTGGAACAGGCAGCCAAGGCGATGGGTGGCAAGATGCCCGGCGGAATGCCCGGTCTGGGTGGTGGCATGGGTCTGCCTCCTGGTCTTAGCGGGTTCGGAAAGAAAAAGTGAACCTGATTGCCGATCATATCCCACGGTTAGAGACCGAGCGCCTGATCCTGCGCGCGCCGTCCGAGGCTGACCTGGACGCGGACACTGCGTTCTTTGCCAGCGATGCGGCGAAGTTCGTCGGTGGCCCTCTGCGCCGGGATGAGGTGTGGCGGGTGTTTGCCTCGCTTCTGGGCCACTGGGCCGTACGCGGCTACGGCTATTGGAGCGTTGATGAGAAAGACACCGGTGCTTATGTCGGTCGGATAGGGCTGTGGTTCCCCGAAGGCTGGCCCGAGCCAGAGGTCGGTTGGACGCTGATGACGCACGCCACCGGCAAAGGTTACGCGACCGAGGCGGCACTGGCTGCACGTTCGTATGCCTATGACGCGCTGGGCTGGGAGACTGCGATCTCGCTGATCGATCTGGACAATACCGCCAGCAAGGCCGTGGCCAAGCGGATGGGAGCGCAGTTTGAATATAACTATGAGCACCCAAAATATGGCACCTCGGAAATCTGGCGGCATCCTGCGCCTGCCGATCTGGTGAATGGCGGGATGGAGGCCTACGCATGATCGATCTCCAAATCCCCACTCTGAAAACCAAGCGCCTGATACTGCGCGGCCCCGAGGCACTCGATTTCGATAATGTTGCAGAATTCTTTGCCGACAAGGAACGCAGCTGGGGCTTTGGCGGCCCGCTGGACCGCAATCAGGCCTGGCGTTGGTTTGCCAGCATGATCGGCCATTGGGTCCTGCATGGTTATGGTTTCTGGACCGTCGAAACACATGATGACAAACCAGTAGGCTTTGTCGGGTTGTGGTATCCGGAAGGCTGGCCCGAACCGGAACTCGGCTGGGTCATGTTTGCCGGGAGCGAAGGCAAGGGATTTGCCCGGGAAGCCGCCGAAGAAGCGCGTCGCTATGCATATGACGTGCTAGGCTTTGAGACTTTGAGTTCGAATATCTTTCCGGGCAATGATCGCTCGGTTGCTTTGGCCGAACGCATGGGTGCGCGTTACGAACGCAGTTTTGAGAATGTCTCGCACGGTACCGAACTGGTTTATCGCCACCCCGGTCCTGACCAGATTTTGGAGGGGATCGCATGACCACGTTCACCATCCCCTCTGTCGAAACAGATCGCCTGATCCTGCGTGCGCCACATCTGGATGATTTGCCCGGAATGACCGAATTCTTCGCGACCAAGCGCAGCCATATGGTCGGCGGGCCAAAGGATCCGTTTGAGTGCTGGAATTCGTTGTCCAACCGGCTGGGTCATTGGGCGCTGCGCGGTTATGGCCTGTGGCATCTGACCGAAAAGGCCAGCGGCGCATTCGTGGGTTGGGCTGGAATCATCGACGTCCCCGGCTGGGCAGAACCCGAACTGGGCTGGACTCTGATGGCTGAGGCCGAAGGCAAAGGCTTGGGATTTGAGGCCGCAGCGGCTGCGCGCGACTATGCTGCCCGGCATCAGGGCCTGAACGGGGTGATTTCCTATATCGCCCATGCCAACGATCGCTCGCGCGTGTTGGCCAAACGGTTGGGCGCAACGCTTGAGATTGAGCGCGCCGAGCTATTGGGCAAGCACGCTCAGATCTGGCGCCATCCGCAAATTGACTTGACCACCGAAAGGACCGGCCAATGACCAACCCCGTGACACAGGCTGCCACGCTGTTGAAAGAGCATCGCGAAAGCATCGACCGGCTGGATGCGATCCTTGTCTATACGCTGGGCGAGCGGTTCAAGCACACGCAGGCTGTTGGCAAGCTCAAGGCCGCACACGACCTTCCCCCGTCCGATCCCTCGCGCGAGGCTGCGCAGATCGCACGGTTAGAAGACCTGGCGAAAGAGGCCGATCTGGACCCCGATTTCGCCAAGGCTTTCCTGAACTTCATCATTCAGGAAGTCATCCGACACCACAAGAAACACCAGAACTAAGCCGGTCTAGCACCGGATACGCCATTCAAAGGAGATACCACCATGGCAATGAAAATTCGTCTCGCCCGCGGCGGCTCGAAAAAGCGTCCTTTCTATCGCATTGTTGCGGCTGACAGCCGCATGCCGCGCGATGGCCGTTTCATCGAAAAGCTGGGCACCTACAACCCGCTGCTGCCGAAAGACAGCGAAGAGCGCGTGAAAATGAACCTGGAGCGCATCCAGTACTGGCTGGATCAGGGCGCACAGCCCACCGACCGTATCGCACGCATGCTGGAAGCTGCTGGCGCACGCGACAAGGCCGAGCGCAACAACCCCAACAAAGGTACTCCGGGCAAGAAAGCTCAGGAGCGCGCGGAAGAGAAAGCGGCCAAGGCGGCTGAAGCTGCCGAAGCCGCTGCTGCACCGGCTGAAGAAGCAGCTGCAGAAGAATAAGCAGTCGGGCGCGTGCAGGATCAGGCTTTTACCGACGATTTTCGCGCGCAGTTCGATCTGTTGATGCGGCTCCGGCGCGATGTGCGCCGGTTCCGCATGGACGCGGTAGACGAGGCAGTGCTTATGCGCTGCCTCGACGCGTTTCGACTGGCCCCTTCGGTGGGGCTGAGCGAACCCTGGCGCGTGATCCGCGTCGAAACTCAGGCTGCGCGTGACGCGGCGCTGAAGAATTTCCAAGCCGCAAACGAACAGGCGCTGACCGGATATTCCGGCGAAAAGGCGCAGCTGTATAGCCAGTTGAAACTGTCCGGGATGAAAGAAGCCCCGGTGCAGCTGGCCGTGTTTTGCGACGATGCCACCGACAAAGGCCAAGGTCTGGGCGCAGGTACTATGCCCGAGATGCGGCGCTATTCTGTGGTCTCTGCCATCACCCTGTTCTGGCTTGCCTTACGGGCAGAAGGGCTGGGGCTGGGTTGGGTCTCGATCCTCGACCCGGACCAGATGGCGCGCGATCTGGAGGTGCCCGCGGACTGGCGTCTGATCGGTTATTTCTGTGTAGGCCTGCCCGAAAGCTATTCGGATACGCCTGAACTGGAGCAGGTCGGTTGGGAAGACCGCAATGACACTTTGCCCATCGAGGTGCGCTAGACATGTTCGGATTGTTACGGCTTCCCATCCTGCTGGCGATCGCCTTTATTGTGGGCGTATTCTTCGAACGCTCGAACCAGCGCGAAGCGTGCGAGGTGATCGGGCAATGGCGGGACGGGCTATGTGTAACGGATGGTCGAAATGAGTGATCTGATCTGTGTGGGCAGCATCGCGGGCTCATATGGGGTGCGCGGCGAGGTGCGGCTGAAAAGCTTTTGCGCCGTCCCTGAGGATATCGAAGGCTATTCGCCGCTGACCGATGAGACCGGCAAGGATCGCTATCCGGTGGTTCTGACCCGCGCGATCAAGAACGGTTTTGCCGCCCGGTTGGGTGGGGTTGAAACCAAGGAAGCGGCGGATGCGCTGAATGGCCTGCGCCTTTACGCGCGGCGCGATCAATTGCCGTCGCTGCCGGATGATGAGTTTTACCACACCGACCTTATCGGGCTTGAGGTTTATGACACCGGCGGCACTCTGCTGGGCCGGGTGAAGGCGGTTCAGAACCACGGCGCGGCGGATCTTCTGGAACTGCATGGTCCGGGGCTGAAAGCCACCGCGCTGCTGCCCTTCACGCTGGAGTCGGTACCGACCGTTGATCTGGACAAAGGCCGCATCATCGCTGATCCGCCCGAGGGCCTGCTGTAATGCGCCGTGTGTTGCTGCATCTGGGTCTGCATAAGACCGGGACGACGGCGGCGCAGTCCTTTCTGTTCGAAAATCGCTCATTGATCTGGCCGCACCATGCGTTGGTCCTGCCCTATCGGACCCGCAAAACCGGCCTGTCCGAAGCAGCCACACGCTATTCCGTCTACGGCACCCCTGGCGCGATGAGCGATTTCAAGGATCAGATGCGGCACTTCCTGAATTCACTGGAGTTCGGCCAGAAGCGCGGGCTGGTTCTGAGCGAAGAGAATTTCTCGGGCCTGCGCCCCAGCCGCAATGTCGCGGTGGGATATGAGGCCGCGCCCCAGCTCGCCTCGTGCCTTGTCGGCCTGATCCGCGACCGATTTGCCGGGGAAGAGGTGCATATCACGATCTACTACTCGTTGCGCCAACGCGGAAGCTGGCTGCGCAGCCTGTGGGCGCATGATCTGCAACGATCACGCCTGATTCAGGATTTTGAGACCTTTCGCGCCAGACTTGAACCGGTTTCCTCGCCACAGATCGCGGCAGAGGCGGTGCGCGACCGCCTGCCCTCGGTCTCGGTCCGGACGGAATGGTTGGAGGACCTGCAGGGTCTGCGCCACGGACTTGGACATACCTTTGCCGAATTCCTGGACCTACCCAAGGACAAGGCCGCCGAATTGGTCGGCCCGACCCGATCCAACCCACGCCTGCCTGAAGATATCCTGCAGCAGATGTTAGAGATGAACCGCTCGGCTCTGGACGATGCGGCCTTGATCGATCAAAAGGCGGCTCTGGTGCAAAGCGTCCAAAATGATCTGATCGGCTCGAAATGACAGAAAAACCCGGAAAGTCCCATGGCCGCAAAGCCATCCGCCCGACGCTGAAACCGCGCGAGTTGATGACGCCCACGCCAGACCTGCACGGGGTGTGGAAGGCCAAGATCATCACGTTGTTCCCGACCGCCTTCCCCGGCGTTCTGGGCGAAAGCCTGACAGGCAAGGCCCTGCAGGACGGGTTGTGGCAGCTGGAAACCATCGATCTGCGCCAGTTCGGGGTCGGCAAGCACCGCAATGTGGATGACACCCCTGCGGGCGGCGGTGCAGGCATGGTGCTGCGCGCTGATGTTCTGGGCGAAGCCATCGAACATACGATGGCGGGCATCCGGGGCAACTGGCCGTTAATCTACCTCAGCCCGCGCGGACGTCGGATGGATCAGAGAATGATGCAAAACCTGGCCCGCTGCGATGGCATGACCCTGCTGTGCGGGCGGTTCGAAGGCGTCGATGAGCGGGTGCTTGAGCATTACGGCGTGCAAGAGGTCAGCTTGGGCGATTTCGTCATGACCGGTGGTGAGATCGCCGCACAAGCACTGATCGACGCCACAGTCCGGTTGATCCCCGGTGTGCTGGGCAATCAGGCCTCAGCCGAGGAAGAAAGCTTTTCCTCGGGCCTGCTGGAACATCCGCAATACACCCGCCCGGCCGAGTGGAAAGGCCGCCCGATCCCCGATATTCTGATGTCGGGTCATCACGGCCGCATTGCGGATTGGCGTCATGAGATGTCTGAACAGATCACCCGCGAACGGCGGCCCGATCTGTGGGACGCCTATCGGAAAGCGCAGGACGAAGCATCAGACTAGGTCGCCTAGTGTGGCGCGCACGCCGCAACATCCGGTATTTATCGCTCGCATCTTGAAGCTGAACAGTCGCTGATTTACTCGTGCCATAGATGTTGCTTGAAGCAATTTCCGTTCACTTCATTACAGGCTGCCACATGAAAAAAATCCTTTGCGTAGCTGTGCTTGCCGTATCGGCTTGCACAACCAAACCCATCGAAATGTCAGTCCCAACGCAAGCTGGCCACAATCTGCATTCTGCGCGCATCGCTGTGCAAAACTGCGCAACCGAAGCTGACATCGGGGGCGACGCCGCTGTGATTGGCGCGTATCCTACCTTTATTCTGATGTCATCGATTTTAGTCGGTTCAGTCACGGCCTATGTCACGCGGCATGATCTGCGTGCTCAAGGGGAAATCGATCAGGTTGATCGCTGCATGACCGAGCACGGATTTGAACGCCGCGAATTGAATGGCGGCGAACGCTTCTGGCTGCGTGACTCGGTCGGAGAAGAGCGGGTGCGCCGGTTGGATCACCTTGTCGGCGGCGGCACCATAGAAACCTATGGTGTGCCCGCAACGTGAGGCGTTCCTGACTTCCACAACGCCCAAGTCTCGGGCGTGCCGTTGAAGGTGTTGATGTCAACCTTGCCCTGAACCCCCGGCACTAGCCCGGTGCCGGTGTATTGCCAGAACCGCCAGACCGAGCCTGGATATACGTTGCGCGGATGGCCCGCGACCGAACGAAGCCAGAATTCGGTTTTGGGAAGTCGTCCGATATCGGTGTCGCCGTAGAAATCTACCGTCGTGTAGACAATCGGACGTCGGCCATAGTGGCGTTCGAGGATGTCGAGGAAGCGCTGCGCTTCGGCCCGGACGGTGCGGCCATCGGGGCGCAAGGTGCAGGTTTTGGAATGGGGCGTCCATTCCATATCGAGCACATGCGGCAGGTCGGACCCTTTGGGTACATTCCGGATGAACCAGCGGGCCTGCTCATGCGCCGGACGGCAGAAATAGTAATAATGATAGGCCCCCCATGGCACCCCGGCGGCCTGCGCGCCGCGTCGGTGTTCATCAAACATCGGATCGGTAAAATCTCCGCCCTCGGTGGCTTTGATGAAGGCAAAGCTGACACCGTTCTTTTGTGCGGTCCGCCAGTCAATCGGCCCCTGCCAGCGCGACACATCCAGCCCGTGCACCGGGTAATGGCCGGGATGACGCCCCTCCCACGGGTGCGGGTCGGCGTCGCCAAAGGCGGGGTAGATGATCGAAGGCGGGGTCGTGTCCGCAAAGGCCTGCGGCTCAACCGCCTGTGGCTGCGGGCCGCGGCGGCCACATGAGACGAGTGCAAGTGCCAGAACGGCCAGCAGGATTGCTTTGCGCATCTTATGATCCTGTATCAAATATCTGCTCTTATAATTGATCCCAGAATGCCTGATCTGGCAGACAAGGCAACGGTGGATTTGACGGGCGGCAAAAACTCACCTGTTTCACCACGAATAAGTCTTGATCCCCGCCCGCAAAGCCCGTAAAGCAGCGCAATCCGGTGTGGCGTAACGCGACTCCGGTGTTTTGGTTTGCATCCTGACGTGACGCCCGGCTTTCTTCGGCCACGGCGCAACAGGGCGGACCGGACCAAAAGGAACATTCGATCTGACCTCTGGCGGGCTGTACGCAGGACCCGGTGAAGACCAAGAGCTCTCAGGCCGTGCCCAAACTTCGTGGACCAACCACGAGCAGATAGGAGTAAATGCGATGGACCTGATCGCACAGCTTGAGGCGGAACAGATTGCCGCCCTGGGGAAAGACATCCCCGATTTCAAAGCCGGTGACACCATCCGTGTCGGCTTTAAAGTGACCGAAGGGTCGCGTACCCGTGTGCAGAACTACGAAGGCGTCTGCATCGCGCGCAAAGGTGGCAGCGGCATCGCCGGTTCGTTCACCGTTCGCAAGATTTCGTTTGGCGAAGGCGTGGAGCGTGTGTTCCCCCTGCATTCGACCAATATCGACAGCATCACCGTTGTCCGCCGTGGCCGCGTTCGTCGCGCCAAACTGTACTATCTGCGTACCCGTCGCGGTAAATCCGCACGTATCGCAGAAGTCACCAACTACAAGCCCAAGGCTGGCGCCGAGGCGTAAGGAGCGGAAAGATGAAAAAAGACATCCATCCCGATTATCACCTCATCGACGTCAAAATGACCGATGGCACCGTGGTTCAGATGAAATCCACCTGGGGCGCCGAAGGCGACCAGCTGGCTCTGGAAATCGACCCCTCCGTGCACCCCGCATGGACCGGTGGCTCGTCGCGCCTGATGGACGCTGGCGGTCGTGTGTCGAAGTTCAAGAAGAAATACGAAGGTCTGGGCTTCTAAGCCGGACTTTATTCAAGATGCGAAAGGCCGTCCTGTTTGGGCGGCTTTTTTTGTTCTTCTGCCGCGTTTACTGTTTGATCAGAAATCAAACCCGGTCTGGACGGGCGGCGTGTAAGGCTCGATCATGTCCTCGCCATCGGCCCCGCGTTTGATGGGTTTGACGGTGTGATATTCGAACCGGCCTTCGTACTGCGTGCCCAACGACTGCTGCGCCTCTTGCGCAGTTGTGACGCCCGATAGCCAGCTTTCGATCTCATCCGGGGTCAGGATCACCGGCATTCGGCTGTGAATATGCGCGATCTGAGGGCTGGGTGGTCGGGTCAGGATCGTACAGCTGTGGCTGCCATCATCCGTTCGGTAAAACCCCGCAAAGAACATCACCGGGGCATTGCGCTGAACCGAGATGTAGACCGGACAATCATGGCCCTGATCCTTGGGCCATTCGTAATAGCCCAGCGCCGGAATAAGACAGCGCCCCTTGTTCCAGTACTCCTGCCAGAAGCTGACATTTTCGATCTTCGAGTTGATCATCGGCTTCTTGCTGCGCGGGTCCTTGATCTGCCAGCGCGCCGTCGCCAGCTCGGCCCGGTCTCCGTCCCAACGGACCATGCCAACCCGATTGGTCGGAGACACATTGTACCCGCCCGAAGGCAGCTGTTCGGGCAGATCAGGCGAGACCTTGCCGTAGAGAAAATACTCGGTAATCGCCAGCATTTCCCGCTGTGTCAGGTGACCGGCTGCAAATTTTCCACACATGGCGAAAACCTAGGCCGATTGGGCGATTGTCACAAGTGGACCATTGGGCATTCAGTCCTTGGTCAGATCAACGGCGCTGTGTGGTGGGGGCACCGGTCCCCGCAGCAGCGCGGCGGCTAGGATCATACCCAAAAGCGTCGCCATGGCAGCGACAAACATAGCGCTGTTAAAGGCATCATCCTGCAAATCCCGCAGGGCACGCGCCAGCGTTTCGCCTGTGGTCGGATCAAGCCCGGCGATAAGCTGTTGCACCTGACTTGCGGTGCCATGTGTCAGCGCATGGGCCAGATCAGCCCGTTGCTCGGATCCGGTGGGCAAGGCATTGATCACCTCGGTCAGGCCACGCCGGGTGGTGACCGCTTCGGCCAACCCGCCGACCACCGCACCAAGCGTGGCCCCAAAATAAAGAAACGCATTCACCACGCCCGAGCCCTGCCCCACATGCTCTTCCGGCAACAAGCGCAGGCCCAGACGCGGCAGCAGCGAGAATCCGATGCCCATCCCGATCCCGATGATCACCAACTTCCACCAAATCGCGCCCATTCCGGTTGTGTTCGTCGTTGTGGTCAACAGCAGGAACCCGCAAGCCATGAACCCCATGCCCAGGATCACCGGCCATCGAAAACTGTAAGGCGCCAGAAAGCGCGGGGCGACCACGGATACGACAAACATGCTGAGGCTTAGTGGCAGGATCGCCACCCCGGCCCCGACGGCAGACAGACCGAATGCATCCGGCGATTGCACGAAGACGTTGAAATAGACGAAAAAGCTGAACAGCGCGAAGCCGGTGATGAACATCCCTGCCGCCGCCATGAAATAGCGGGGGTGGCGGAAATACCGCAGCTCGATCAGGGGGTCTGCGCTGCGGCGCGAGGTGATGACCAGCGCAATCACCGCCACAGCCGACACGGCAAGCGGGATCAGGGTCGATCTTGTGACCCATCCGTGGCTTTCCCCATTGCTGAGTGCAAAGGACAACGGGCCAAGCAGCAGGACCAGTGCGAATGCCCCCGAAAGATCGAATTTTGCGCCTGCAAGACGGGTGTCGGGGACGTAATGCTCTTTACTGACCCGCAACCCGACCACAAAGGCCACGATCAGCAGCGCCAGATCGGTGGCAAACACGCCCCGCCAGCTGAGGTAATGCGCAAAGGCACCGCCGACGATCGGACCAACTCCGATTGCCAGCCCCACGATTGCGCCCCAGGCACCGGTGACGCTGGCGCGCTGTTCCTCGGGCGTGGCGGCAGTCAGCAGCGACAGCGAGGTGCCAAACAGCGCCGCCGCCCCTGCGCCTTGCGCCCCGCGGCCCGCCAGCAGCATGGCCGCGTCCTGCGAAAACAGCACAAGGGCAGAGCCAAGGGCAAACACGATCATCCCGGCAAAGAAAACGCCCATCTTGCCGGTGATGTCGCCAAGCCGGCTGACGATGGTGACAAGCGTGGCGCTGACGACGGTATAGATCGCCATCACCCATTGCAGGCTAGAGGGTGACAGATCAAACTCGGCTTTCAGGTTGGGCAGGATCGTCGCAACGGCCGTGGTATTGAAGCCAACAACCATCATGCACAGCGCCGTCATCAGCAGAACCAGACGTGCCCCCGCCGCGCCGGATGTGCCCTCGGTTGTGTCTTTTAACATCTGCCTGTCCCCCATTCAGGAATAGCGCACTGACCCTTCGGGCAGCGTGTTGTGCCTATTATTAAACGATTTTTTGCCGATAGGTATAATTTTTACCGGATGGCGCACCCTGCGTCCTTCAGACCCAGTAAGACAGCGCCACTGGCAGCACCAGGATCGTGGTCAGCGTCGAGACCAGAATAAACCCGGCCACATCCGGCCCATATTCCGGCACATGCTGATCAATGAATAGATAGGTCGCGACCGAGGATGGCATCAAGCAGCACAGGATCACCGCGCCTCGCTCGGCCCCGGTGAAACCAAAGGCCCAGACCAAAGCGCTGGCAATCACCACCGCCATCACCAGATGCAGCACGGTCAGCAAGACAGCACGCCCAAGGCTCTTGATCCGAAGCGTCGCCAGCGTGTGGCCCAGCGTCAGCAACATCAGCGGGATCGAGAGCCCGCCCAGAATGTCAAAGGATTTGGCCACCGGTTGCGGCAGGCTGGTTCCGGTGGCCATCAACACCAGCGACAGTGCGACCGCGTAGATAATCGGCGATGTTGCCAGTTTCTTGGGCGAAAACTCTCCGGCCGGAATCCACATGCCGATCGTGAAGATACTGATCAGCACAACGACCACAAACCCCATCGTATAGGCCATGCCCGCATCGCCCAGCGCCAAAAGGGTTATGGGCAAGCCGATATTGCCCACATTGCCATGCATCAGGGGCGTCAGAAACGCCCGCACCGGCAGCCGCATCAGCTTGAGCGCGACAAAGCCCAACAGACCAAATCCCGCAATCGCCAATGCCGCCGCTGTCATGACGTCAAGAAAGGCGCCCACGGCGATCTGGGTAGTCGACAAATGTGAGATGATCAACGTCGGATACCCCACACGCGAGACAATTCCACCGATGACCTTATTGTCAAACGGGGCTTTGATTACGGCCAGAACATAGCCGATTCCAGCGCAGATCAAGACGGGCAGAACCACGTTCAGGACATTCAGAAACAGATGATCCAATGGCTGCCCTCGATCACAAATCCATAGGAAGGACAGTGAAACAGGGGTGTGTGTTTGGCAAGGATTTACCCTAACCCCCAAGTACCACGCACTTTTCCAATTTGAGGCCTGATAATAGCGCGCAAGACGGCCCGAGGTTCTTCCCTTCCCGGCTCACACAACATATAGTGGCTGCCAACAACGTGTAGGCAAACACGGCGGGACTTGGGAATACAGGCATGGCACATATCATTGTGGTCGGGAACGAAAAGGGCGGCGCAGGCAAATCGACCGTGTCGATGCATGTGGCCACCGCTCTGGCTCGGTTGGGGCACAAGGTCAGCACGCTGGATCTGGACCTGCGCCAGCGCAGCCTGGGCCGGTATTTTGAAAACCGGTTGAATTTCCTCAACGGCTCGGACCTGTCTCTGCCTAGTCCTCGCCACCATGACCTGCCCGAGATCGACGCCAGCGCGCTGAAACCCGGTGAAAACATCTATGATCACCGCTTGTCGGCTGCTGTGGCCGAGTTGGAGAGTGACAGCGATTTCATCCTGATCGACTGCCCCGGCTCGCATACCCGCCTCAGCCAGGTGGCCCATTCGCTGGCCGATACGCTGATCACGCCTCTGAATGACAGTTTCATCGATTTCGATCTGCTGGCACGGATCGATTCAAAAGGTGAGAAAATCCTTGGCCCTTCAGTCTATTCCGAGATGGTCTGGAATGCGCGCCAGCTGCGCGCGCAGGCCGGTTTGAAACCCATCGATTGGGTGGTGGTACGCAACCGGGTCGGTACCCAGCGCATGGTCAACAAGGAAAAAATGCAACGCGCGATCGAGATGCTGTCGCAGCGCATCGGTTTCCGCGTCGCTTCGGGCTTTTCGGAACGAGTGATCTTCCGCGAACTCTTCCCGCGTGGCCTGACCTTGCTGGACCTCAAGGATATCGGGGTCAAGCAGCTCAACATCTCAAACATCGCCGCGCGTCAGGAGCTGCGCGACATGATGAAAGAGTTGAACCTGCCCGGTGTTGAGATCGATTTCTAAAGGCTCAGAGCGGACGGCGCTTTCAAGGGTTTCGGATAGGATTTGTTCGGCGGGGCGGCCTGCGCCTTGCCGGTGCTGGCCTCAACATATTCCGTCTTCATCTTATAGGTGATTTTCTCGGGAAGCTTTTTCAGCTTCCGTTTCACCCGATCCGTGCAGTTGCTGAACCAGGGCGACATGCTTCCATCCGCTTTTACCGTCAGCTGGACACGGACAAAGTGCTTGTTTGACAGCATTTTCTCGGCGTTTTTCGCCGCCTTAAAAAAACTGTACAAGGCCGTCTCAAACCTCTCCATCACAGCGTTCTTGTTGCGGTCCAGCGGCACAAGGTTTTCGGCTTTCCCCGACCCGCCCAGCTTTTGCGCCAGAAGATGGCCGCGCACCCAGCGCTGTGCATTCAACTCGGCGTAATCTGCCAGCTCAAGCACACCCGTCAGTTTGAGTTCCTTAAGCAACGAATCCACAGACCGCATGCGTTCAATCTTTTTTACATCAAGGCTGGAAACCGCTGCAGCCACGTCCGAGACATTGACGAAGTCGCGCACATTCCAGTTCGTGTTGAATTCATCAACAATCACGCATTCGCTCTTGCTGGCGCTTTGACCCCGGTCCAGACAGGTTGAGGTCAGCGTGGCAATCGCTGCCCTGCCTCCGAAAACCTTGTCGCTCGAGCCATATTTGACCGAATATTTTGGAACTTTCAGTGCCATCAATCTTACAAAATCCTGGTTGGGTAATTTTCAAAAACATATCAAAAGCCACTCGTGACCGTGCAATTTCACGGATCAAGCCGCGGCTGCAGAAAGGCAGCCGCCTGCAACGATGATAGTTAACCTATTGCTGCAGCGTCAACTGACGAGCATTCTCAGGGTCACAGCACGCTGCGCAATCCGCGCCAGTCGTGGCCTCAGCTCACAGCTTGATAAACCGTAAACAACTCTTTCGGCTCCACCACGCCCCGCAACATATAGCGCCCGACCGAGATCAGGTCGTGCTCACAAGGCTGCGCCGCGCGGGCCACATCATCCGAGATCAAAATACGCTGGCCCAATGATCGATGCATTCCCGCAATCCGCGCCGTCTGGTTCACGGCAGGACCAATCACGGTAAAGTCCAGACGGCTGTCTGAACCGATATTGCCGTAAAGAATTTCGCCCGAATGCAGTGCCAGAGTATAATTTGATACGGGTTGGCCTCTGGATGCGCGCTCGGCATTCAACTCGGCCATGCGGGTTTGCAGCAGGGTCGCCGCGGCCAACGCGGCGCGCGCGTCGGCATCTATCTCACCGACATCAAACATCGCCATGACGCCATCGCCCATGAATTTGAGAATATTGCCGTCGCAGTGATGAACCACATCCACAACCACCGCGAGGTAATCGTTCAGCATATCGATGACCTCGATGCCCGGCAGTTCTTCCGAAAGGCTGGTGAACCCTTCTAGGTCAAAGTTCCAGATCACCGCATCGATTTGCTGCAAGGATCCGCGCCTGATCTCACCGGACAAGACCCGCCGACCGGCATCGCGCCCTAAATAGACGCGCATCAAGTCCTTCGACACCCGCGCGTTCGACGCTGATTTCAACGCCAAACCCAGATGCGGCAACGCCGTATTGATCATCCCAAGATCATCGTCGCAAAATCCTTCGGGGGCGTTGCTCGACCATGACATCAAAACGCCGTCGATGGCGTGCTTTTCGTCATATGGATTACGCTGCGCCGGTACGTCAAAGCTGACACCGGTCGCGAAATAGTCCGTGGCCCCGTTTTCCCGCAGATCATTCAGCAGAGGAAAGCGGCTGGGTTCATTCTGGTCGACCAGCCGTTCGCGGATCGAGTCAATATCTTCGTGCAAAATGGCATATAGCGGGCTTTGCGTCCAAACCTCGCTGGGCTCTTCGGAATACTCAAAGGTTTCCAGATTGCTGCCTTTGTTTTGGTACCAGCTATAGCCCGTTCCGCCATAGACAGGATGCAATGCGGGTTGCGCCGCGTGGAAACGCATCAAAGGTACACCGAGATCAACCAAACGGTTACAATACCCGTCCAGCAACTCTTGTTTGTCGGCCCCTTCCAGGCCTCGGGTCACCAACCAATCGATTAGGTCATGGGATTTTGCCGTTGGGGAAACCGGCGCTGTCATATTATCTTCCTGTGTCCGTTACGTGGTTGATCTGGGGTTGGGGGTCGCGAATTTCCAGTGGCTTATTCCATTCCGGCCAGACGCCGCAGCATCATGCGCAGCAATGCCGCCTCGCCCGTCGTAAAGCGCGACGCCAGCTTAGCGTCATAATCGCGCGCGATGCCACTTAGTTCACGATAAACCTTCTGGCCAGCATTGGTCAGTGACAGCCTTTCGACTCGCCTATCATTTTCATCCCGCAACCGCTGCAGGTATCGGCGTTCTTGCAATCGGCTCACGGCGCGGCTCACTTTGGTCTTGTGTATCTTGGCGCGCACCACAATATCCCGCGCTGTCATCTCACCATGATTGCCGAGGTGAAACAGCACCCGCCATTCGGTGCGCAGAATCCCGTAGCGATCTTTGTAAACGCGCTGAAACTCAAGCGAGCTTTCCTCGGCCGCCTGATTCAACAGAAACGGCAGGAAATTTCGCAAATCAAACTCATCTTTTTCGTCATTATTTGGCTGTGTCATCCTTGTTAGTTACAAAATCAACTATTATTCGACAAGTAGCAAGTTGAAGGACCGGCGGAAACAAGATGAGCTTTGAACTCTGGATCACCTATGTCGCGACGGTGTTGCTGCTAATGAGCACACCGGGGCCCAGCCAGTTGCTGATGCTGTCCAACTCCGCGACCAATGGATTGGGGCGTGGTGTGTTCACTGCCGCCGGGGATCTGACGGCAAACTTCCTGCAAATGCTGGCCGCTGGGCTAGGTTTGGCCGCCCTGATCGCCACATCCGGGACCGCGCTGGCCGTGATCAAATGGCTGGGTGTGGCCTATCTAGTCTATCTCGGCGTCAAGCAAATCGTGAAAGCACGCGTTGCCGAAGCCAGCGATGCGCCACGCGCCAGCCGCAAAGCGCTCTGGATGCAAGGCTTCATCACATCTGCCGCGAATCCGAAGGCTGTGGTGTTCTTTGCCGCTCTGTTTCCGCTGTTTATCGATGGCGCGCTGCCGTTCTGGCCGCAATTCGCCATCCTCTCTGCCACCTACCTGATTATAGACGGGTTGTTTCTGACCGCCTATGGCGCCAGTGCCAGTTGGCTTGCCCGGCGCCTGCAGGGGCCGGCAAGGCTTTGGCTCGACCGGATCGGTGGCAGCTTCATGATATTGGCGGCAGTCCTGCTAGGATTCAAATCCCTGCGCGCCGCCTCGTAACCGAAAGACATAAGGACGCAACATGCCTTTGATGAATTCCTGGGTCGCATCGGCCAATTCCGCCGAACACCCCTTCCCCTTGAATAACCTGCCCTATGGCGTGTTCTCGACCGAAAGTACCGAGCCCCGCTGCGGTGTCGCCATCGGGGATATGATATTCGACGTGACTGCCGCCGAGGCTGACGGGTTGATCGCCCTGTCGGATGAGCCGCTGTTCGATCTACCCTTCTGGAACCCGTTGATGGAGGAAGGCCCCGCCGTTTGGGCCGCGCTGCGCGACCGCCTGATCGCGCTTTTGGCCGAAGGCTCGGACGAACAGCATAAGGTCGAAGGCCTGCTGATCCCGCAGGACGAGGCCGAGATGCACATGCCTTTCGCCGTCAGTGAATACACAGACTTCTACGCGGGTCGGAACCACGCCCAGAACGTCGGCACCATGTTTCGCGGCCCCGAAAATGCGCTGCCGCCCAACTGGTTGCACATACCAATCGGCTATAACGGGCGCGCCTCGTCCGTGGTCGTTTCGGGCACCGATATCCGTCGCCCTTGGGGGCAGTTGAAGTCCCCCGATCATAACCTGCCCGCCTTCCTGCCCTGCCGCCGCTTTGACATCGAGCTTGAGATGGGCGCGGTCGTGGGCACGCCCTCGGACGGTCCGATTTCGGTACGGGAAGCGGATGACCACATCTTCGGCTATGTACTGCTGAACGACTGGTCCGCGCGCGATATTCAGGCCTGGGAATACCAGCCGCTGGGCCCGTTTCAGGCCAAGGCCACCGCAACCTCGATCAGCCCGTGGATTGTGACCAAAGCCGCGCTGGAACCGTTCCGCTGCGATACGCCGGATCGCGAATTTGCCCTGCTCGATCACCTGAAAGATTGCGGGCCGATGCTCTATGACATCGATCTGGCCGTGACCATGGCGCCCGACGGCAAAGACGCCACCACCATCGCCCGGACCAACTACCGCGAGATGTACTATTCGGCGGCGCAACAACTGGCGCATCACACCACCTCGGGCTGTCCGATGAATACCGGCGATCTGCTGGGCTCAGGCACCATCTCGGGGCCAAACAAGCCCGAACGCGGATCACTGCTGGAACTCAGCTGGGGCGGGAAAGAACCACTGACGCTCGACACCGGAGAAACCCGCAGCTTCATCGAAGACGGGGACACTCTGACGCTGAGCGGCGCTGCCAAAGGAGATGGCTACACAATCGGGTTCGGAGACTGCACCGGCACCGTCCTGCCCGCGTTAAGCGATCCGTACGAAGGGTAAGCCCTAACGTCACCTTTACCCAAATACTCCCGCCGGAGGCATTCCAATCCAGCAACCGGCGCACCGTAAAGAAGGACCAATCACATGGCCAAAGCATTCGCGTCCCAGGGGGACATGTCGGAAAAGAAAATCAGCTTCACCGAGGTGGGTGAAGGGCTCTATGCCTTCACCGCCGAAGGCGATCCGAATTCGGGCGTGATTATCGGCGATGACAGCGTCATGATTGTCGAGGCGCAGGCGACGCCGCGTCTGGCCAACAAGGTGATTGAATGCGTGCGGTCGGTGACCGACAAACCGATCACTCATGTGGCGCTGACCCATTACCACGCCGTCCGCGTGCTGGGCGCCAGCGCTTTTGGCGCACAACAGATCCTGATGTCCGACATGGCCCGCGCCATGGTGGTCGAACGCGGTCAGGAAGACTGGGACAGCGAATTCCAACGCTTCCCGCGTCTCTTTGAAGGACACGAAAGCATCCCCGGCCTCACATGGCCCACCACCACCTTCAGCGACACAATGACGGTTTATCTGGGCAACCGCCGGATCGACCTGATGCATCTGGGCCGTGCGCATACCGCTGGCGATATCGTCATCCACGTGCCCGATCAGAATGTCATGTTCACCGGTGACATCGTCGAATACCATTCGGCCTGCTATTGCGGCGACGGGCATTTCGGAGATTGGGGCGACACGCTGGACGAAATCAAGTGGTTCGATGTGGACGCCATCGCGCCGGGGCGCGGCGACGCTCTGGTCGGTAAAGACATGGTCAACGCGGCCATCGAAAACACCCGCGATTTCGTAGAAAGCACCTATCGACCGGCGGCCAAGGTCGCGGCGCGCGGTGGCAGCCTGAAAGAAGCATGGGACGCGGTGCGCGCCGAATGCGACCCCAAATTCGCCGACTATGCGATCTACGAACACTGCCTGCCCTTCAACGTCGCCCGCGCCTATGACGAGGCGCGCGGCATCGACACACCCCGTATCTGGACCGCCCAGCGCGATCTCGAGATGTGGGAAGCCCTGCAGGGCTAAGAATTCCGAGCCGGATTTGATCCAGATCGTGGCGGCCCGGATTTGACAGTGAAACGCTAAGACCACCCCTCCGGCGCTGTCCCGCCGGAGAACAGATGAGGTGTGCCCGCTGCACCAGAACTGGGAGAGAGACCGTGAACAAGATTTTCGAAGTTCCACTTTACGCCTACAAGGCCAGCCCGGACCAATCCGCCCCCGCGCCCGTGCGCCACAAGGTCATTGTTGTCGGGGCCGGTCCGGTTGGTCTGGCCGCCGCCATCGATCTGGCCCAGCAAGGGGTCGAGGTGCTGGTGCTGGACGACAATGACAAGGTCAGCTTTGGCAGCCGTGCGATCTGTTTTGCCAAACGCCCGCTGGAAATCCTCGACCGTCTGGGCTGCGGGCAGCCGATGGTGGACAAGGGTGTTCTTTGGAACAAGGGCAAGGTGTTCTTCGATGAACGTCAGGTCTATGAATTCGACCTACAGCCCGACAGCGGCGATCAACGCCCGGCCTTCATCAACCTTCAGCAATATTATTTCGAGCAGTTTCTGGTCGACCGCATTCGCGAGTTGCAGGAACAGGGCGCGCCTATCGAAATCCGAGGCCGCAACAAGGTCGAAGCTGTCGGCACCCATCCCGATCACGTCAAGCTTGAGGTCGAAACGCCCGAGGGTTCGTACACGATCGAGGCCGATTGGGTCATCGCCTGCGATGGTGCGGGCTCACCTATGCGTGCGATGATGGGTAAGGATTTTGTGGGCCGGGTGTTCGAAGACAACTTCCTGATCGCCGATGTGATCATGGAGGCCGATTTCCCTTCGGAACGCTGGTTCTGGTTCGATCCGCCCTTCAACAAGGGCCAATCGGCGCTGCTGCATAAACAACCCGATGGCGTCTGGCGTATCGACCTGCAATTGGGCTGGGACATCGATAAGGAGCGTGAAAAACGCCCCGAAAACGTGATCCCGCGCCTCAAGGCCATGCTGGGTGAGAATGTCAATTTCGAACTGGAATGGGTCAGCATCTACACCTTCCAATGCCGACGGATGGAGCAGTTCCGCCATGGCCGCGTGATCTTTGCAGGCGATAGTGCCCATCAGGTCAGCCCATTCGGGGCGCGAGGTGCAAACTCGGGCGTGCAGGACACCGACAACTTGTGTTGGAAGCTGAAACTGGTGATTGACGGAAATGCGCCTGAATCTTTGCTCGACAGCTACGATCAGGAACGCATTCACGGCGCGGACGAGAACATCCTGAACTCGACCCGTTCAACCGATTTCATAACGCCAAAGTCGCAGATGTCCCGCATCCTGCGCGACGCGGTGTTGGACCTGAGCGAGCATTACGATTTTGCCCGCCCGATGGTAAATTCAGGTCGGCTCAGCGTACCTTGCGTCTATGACGGCTCGCCGCTGAATTCAGCGGATGCGTTGAATGGGCCGACGCAGACGCGCCCCGGTGCGTCCTGTCCCGATGCGCCTTTGGGTGATGACTTTCTGCTGCCTAAACTGGCTGGACAGTTCACGCTGCTGACCATCGACGCCGATGCACCAGATGAGATCGAGGTTGACGGGATCACCGCCAAACGCCTGGCGCTTTCGGTCAAGGACGACCCGACCCTGACGCTGAAGCGGCGCTATCTGGGCGATGCGACAAGCGCGGTCTATCTGATCCGACCCGATCAACACGTGGCCGCCCGCCGCGACACCTATGAAGAAAACGCATTCCGGCACGCAGTACGCCGCGCCACAGGCAAGGAGTAAGCGATATGGCTGATCTGATCCTCTCATCCAATCTGACCCAGGCGGACGATTTCTATGCCGATCTGGTGGCCGCCCATGAAGGGCTTGAGAAAGCCGAAAGCGATGCGTTCAACGCGCGCCTTGTGCTGGTTCTGGCAAACCACATCGGCGACAACGCGGTGCTGAAACAGGCGCTGGATGCCGCAGCCCTGAAACAGGAGTAAGCCTCATGAAAATCGAACAGATTCACCACGTCGCCTATCGCTGCAAGGACGCGAAAGAGACAGTGGAATGGTACGGCAAGATGCTGAACATGGATTTCATTCTGGCGATCGCCGAAGACCATGTGCCTTCAACCCACGAACCTGATCCCTACATGCACTTGTTTCTGGATGCTGGGAACGGCAACGTGCTGGCGTTCTTTGAATTGCCCACCAAGCCAGAGATGGGCCGCGATCCGAACACGCCGATCTGGGTGCAGCACATTGCCTTCAAGGTGAAAGACCGCGATGAACTGATTGCGTTCAAAGACCATCTCGAAGCCAACGGGGTCGAGGTTCTGGGTGTAACCGATCATTCGATCTTCCACTCGATCTACTTCTTCGACCCCAATGGTCACCGGGTGGAACTGGCTTGCCCCGACCCCGAGGAAGAGGCCATGTTGGCCCGGCTGGATTCGGTGAAATGGGATATGCTCGAAGAATGGTCGCGCACCAAACGAGCGCCCCAGCATGCCGACTGGCTGCATGCCAAGGAACTGAGCAAGGGCTAAATTCTGAATGAGCGACGTGGTTCTGTTTGACTACTGGCGATCCTCGGCCAGCTACCGGGTGCGGATCGCATTGAATCTGGCCGGCATCACCTATCGCCCTGTTGTGGTTGATCTGGTGAAAGGGGGGCATCGCGCCACTGATCATCTGGCACGCAATCCGCAGGGTCTGGTTCCGGTGCTGGATATCGATGGTGTTCGGTTGACCCAATCGCTGGCGATCATCGATTATCTGGATGAGACCCGCGAACTGGGTCTGCTGCCAACCGATCCGGCCAAGCGAGCCGCGGCGCGGGCATTGGCCCAGAGCATCGCCGTGGATATCCATCCGGTTTGCAATCTATCGGTTGCAAAAAACGCCACCGCGCTCAGCCAAGGTGCAGCCGACATGCCCGGTGACTGGATGCGCCACTTCATTCGTCCGGGCTTGCTGGCGTTCGAATCCCTGTTGGGTGGCTTTGATCAAAGCCCGTTCTGTACCGGTGACACCCCCGGTCTGGCCGATATCTGCCTGATCCCGCAGCTTTATAATGCGCGCCGGTGGGAAGTTGATCTCTCCGACATGCCACGCCTGACAGCAGTCGAGGCGGTCTGCGCCGAGCATTCTGCCTTTGCCGCAGCCCATCCCGACCTTCACGCTCCGCTCTGATCCGGCGCACAGGGTCTGTGTGGCGATGCGGGTGCACAAGCGCTCGGGTCGCCCTTAGGTTTTCCGCAACGACAGACGGAGACCCCCATGCCCGAGATTACCGGTTACCACGCCCATGTCTATTTCGATGCCGACACGCAGGACACAGCGCAGCAGGTCTGTGAAGAGGCCGCGCATCTGTTTCCCACCGTGCAGATGGGCCGCATGCATGCGCGCAACGTTGGCCCTCATCCGCGTTGGAGTTGCCAGCTGGGCTTTCCCGCCGAAGCCTTTGATCAGGTCTTTCCCTGGCTGATCCTAAACCGGCAAGGGTTGACCATCTTTACCCATCCAGAAACCGGCGATCACTTGGCCGATCATCGGGATCGCGCCATCTGGATGGGCGAGATGCTGCCGCTTGATCTGTCGATCTTCGATTAACCCAATTCACGCGCCCGGTCGCGCAAGATGAACTTCTGTATCTTCCCGGTCGAGGTCTTGGGCAGCGCGCCGAACACAACCGTCTTCGGTGCTTTGAAATGGGCCATGTGATCGCGGCAGAAAGCGATGATCTCAGCCTCATTCGCATCTGCCTGCGGCTTCAATTCAACAAAGGCGCAGGGCGTTTCGCCCCACTTCTCGTCCGGGCGGGCCACCACCGCAGCCTCCATCACGGCCGGGTGTTTATAAAGCGTGTCTTCGACCTCAACGGATGAGATATTCTCGCCCCCCGAAATGATGATGTCCTTGGACCGATCCTTCAGCGCGACATAGCCATCCGGGTGCATCACACCCAGATCGCCGGAAGCAAACCAACCGCCCTTGAAGGCCTTATCCGTCGCCTCGGCGTTCTTGAGATAACCCTTCATCACGATGTTACCCTGCATGAAGATCTCACCCATGGTTTCGCCATCCGAAGGCACAGGTTCCATCGTTTCGGGGTCCGCGACCATCAGGCCCGAAAGCGCTACGTATTTCACCCCCTGACGCACCTTCAGCGCAGCACGATCTTCTGCACCC
The DNA here is from genome assembly GCF_056539605.1 of Ruegeria sp. BA2. NCBI lineage: Bacteria > Pseudomonadati > Pseudomonadota > Alphaproteobacteria > Rhodobacterales > Roseobacteraceae > Ruegeria > Ruegeria sp. BA2. The sequence continues at coordinate 92,855 of NZ_JBQFVE010000011.1, forward strand.
TTCTCGTTCCATTCGTCCTTCCACGCGCAGACGACGGACGGGCCATAGGTCTCGGTCAGGCCATACACATGGGTAACCTCAACACCCATTCCCTCCATCGCTTCGATCACCTTGGCAGGTGGCGGCGCGCCAGCGGTCATCGCCTTAATCTGCTGCGTGAAATCCTTGAGGTGATCCGGCGCGTTGGCCAGCATGTTCAGCACAATCGGCGCGCCGCAGAAATGAGTCACACCCTCTTCTCGGAACGCACGATAGATCGGCTCGTCCCGCACGGCGCGCAGGCAAACCGATGTGCCCGCATTTGCCGCCATGGTCCACGGGAAGCACCAGCCATTGCAATGAAACATCGGCAGCGTCCACAGATAGACCGAATGCTGCGGCATCCCCCATGTCAGGATGTTCGAAGTTGCGTTCAGCGCGGCGCCGCGGTGGTGATAGACCACACCCTTGGGGTTGCCTGTGGTGCCCGAGGTATAGTTCAGCGTGATCGCATCCCATTCATCTGCGGGCAAAGACCAGTCGAACTCCGGATCACCCTCGGCCAGCAGAGCTTCGTAGGTCAGATCGCCCAGCCGCTCGCCACCGTCAAAGCTGTCATCTTCGATATCAATCACCAGCAGGTCATGATCCACCTGCTCCAGCGCCAGTTTCACAACGCCTGAGAATTCGGGATCAACCAGCAGAACCTTGGCTTCGGCATGGTTTAGAATGAAGGCGATAACCGGCGCATCCAGCCGAGTGTTGATCGCATTCAGCACCGCGCCGGCCATCGGCACACCAAAATGCGCCTCGTAGAGCTCGGGAATATTGGCCGCGATGATCGACACCGTATCGCCAACACCCACGCCACGCGCCGTCAGCGCGCTAGCCAGCCGTCGGCTTCGCGCATAGGTGTCGGCCCAGCTATACTGGCGCGCACCGTAAACAACCGACGGATAATCCGGATACACCGCCGCCGTCCGCTCAAGATAGCTGAGCGGGGACAAGGGCGTAAAATTCGCAGGGGTTTTGCCCAGATGCTGCTGGTAAATTGATGTGGCTGACATCCGGCGATCCTCCCAAACTCGTCAGATTGTCGTATTGAGCACAAAGTTTGCGACATAACAAACCCGTATTAATACGCGTTTGAGCTACACTGGAGATATTCTATGGAGTAATCTGGCCCTACTTCACGCGTCTCATTCGCGTTGATCTGCAGCATCACGTCACTATGCGCCCACCGGGAGCTAAATGATTCCCTGCGCGCCCTATTTTTGAAAGGACATGTCATGGACGGCACGTTCAACGAAAACGATCTTTCCCGCGTGGTCGAGGCCGACCGCGCCCATATCTGGCATCACCTGATCCAGCATAAGCCGTTCGAAACCAATGACCCTCGCATCATTGTCGAAGGCAAGGGGATGCGTGTCTGGGACCAGAAGGGCAAGGAACATCTGGATGCAGTTTCGGGTGGCGTCTGGACAGTGAACGTAGGCTATGGCCGCGAATCAATCTGCAAGGCCGTTTATGACCAGTTGATGAAGCTGTGCTATTTCGCCAACTCGGCCGGGTCGATCCCGGGGTCGATCTTTGCGGAGAAGCTGATCAGCAAGATGCCGGGCATGAGCCGCGTCTACTATATGAACTCGGGCTCTGAGGCGAACGAGAAAGCCTTCAAGATGGTCCGCCAGATCGCGCATAAGAAATACGGCGGCAAGAAAACCAAGATCCTGTATCGCGACCGCGACTATCATGGCTCGACCCTGGCAACCATGTCGGCGGGCGGTCAGGACGAGCGCACCGCGCAATACGGCCCCTTCGCACCGGATTTCGTGCGCGTGCCGCATTGCATGGAATACCGCAAGCACGAGCTGGACGGCGCGCCGGAAGAGAACTTTGGCGAATGGGCTGCGGATCAGATCGAAGAGGTCATCCTGCGCGAAGGCCCCGATACCGTTGGCGCGCTGTGCCTTGAGCCGGTCACCGCAGGTGGTGGCGTGATCGAAGCACCCGAAGGCTACTGGCAGCGCGTGCAGGAGATCTGCGACAAGTACGACATCCTTCTGCATATTGACGAGGTTGTCTGCGGCGTTGGCCGAACCGGCACCTGGTTCGGTTATCAGCAATACGGCATCAAGCCTGACTTCGTCACCATGGCCAAAGGCGTGGCATCGGGCTATGCGGCCATCGCCTGCATGGTCACGACCGAAGAGATCTTTGACATGTTCAAGGACAACGCCGACGATCCGATGAACTATTTCCGCGATATCTCGACCTTTGGTGGATGCACCGCCGGTCCGGCTGCGGCAATCGAAAACATGCGGATCATCGAAGATGAGAACTTGCTGCAAAACTGCATCGACATGGGCGACCGCATGACGGGCAACCTTCAGGCGCTGATGGAAAAGCACAAGGTCATTGGCGACGTGCGCGGCAAGGGCCTGTTCCTGGGAGCCGAACTGGTCGCAGATCGCGGCACCAAAGAGCCTGTGGACGAGAAAATGGCCCAGGCGGTTGTAGCCGACTGCATGGCGCAGGGCGTCATCATAGGCGTCACCAACCGCTCGATCCCCAGCCGCAACAACACACTGTGCTTCTCGCCCGCGCTGATCGCAACGGCAGATGATATCGACCAGATCACCGACGCGGTGGATGGCGCGCTGGGTCGAGTCTTCGGCTGATCCGACAACACAGCCAAACTGAGTACCGAAACCCGCCAATTTTTGGCGGGTTTCTTTTTCGGATAGGACTGTGAGTTATGGCAGCTCTGGTCCGCGCGGCGCGTCGATACTTTTCCCGACGTCGCTCATATGTTTTCCGAAAGCATTGATTCAGCGCTTCGTGCCCAACTGAAACTGTCTCCAGACCCACTCGCCTGATTGTCCGCAATGCGGGGCAAAACTGCTGTTGGCTTTCATCGGCGCAATGCCCGGATCCGGTAAGAGATATTTTCTGAGGAAAGGCTCAACTATTTGGGAAATAGCAAGGTAGCTACAAGTCTTACGCCCCAACCGTCAGGTTCACTATCTGGTCCGCCGGCCCAGTAGCGTACTCCTCCGCCTACGCTGATAAGTTGATCCCCGAGTTGGGCAACTTTGGTGACAACACCGTTGATCGGCACAGACCATTGATCGTTTTCCCAGTCGTAGGTGGACTCAGTGTTTAAAGTGAACGTCCACGCGTTCGAATTTGTGTAGGAAATAAATGGCTGTAAGAGCGTCTGGTTGATGTCGGTGTGACTACTACGGATAACAGGAGAACATTGGGGACAGCCATGCAGCTTTGCGGAGCCCGAAAACACGGATGGCAGCTACGTGACTGGTTCTAAATTGAAGGGAAAACGTTAGACCTTGTACCAGTTTTGCACGGCCTGAGCCGCTTCTTCAGCACTCATCATCGTCTCAATTTCAGCAATGGCGCTTGCGGCATCTGTGCGCGTTGCAATCAGTTCGCTGAAGCCGCTCTCCAAATCGTGCGCAGATCCGCCTCCGGAATAGACTGCATCAACTTCAAGCGCTCGAGAAACCCGATGTTGTAGGAGGTGGTCGAAAAAACGCCTGTAGATTATCTCTGAGTATTTGCCGTGCGCATCGACATCATCCGGCGCAACCAAACTAAGTTTTAGGGCTTTTTCGTGCGTTTGGCGCCAAGCTAAGTCCATGGTTGCGGGCGGGGCATCTTTGGCTTCGTGTGGGTGTTGTGGTTTCGCAAAAGTAGCTTTCCGGATCGCCTCTAACCTCTCCCGTACCTCTGGCGTTGGCACAGGATAGAAGAAAGCAGCGCTATCGGACGCCAGCACTTGCTCTGCTTGGTCCGGAAGTGTCTGAACAAATTCAGAATACCTGTTCCCGACAATCGGGACTTCCCCAATGATAATTTCCGTTGGGTCAGTGTTCTCCACAAGCCAACGGGCAATGGATTGCCTCCCCCAATATCCGGCGGCTCTTCGAACAATCGGATGGCTCCCATCCACAACATCCGGGTACTTCGCAAGAATCCATTCTTCTTGGAATGGCGCAAGTGCAATGTCCCAACGCATCATCTTAACGCGGCGCTTTGCTGTCTTCGCAATCAAGACCGCCTCGCGTAGCAGGAAAGATTTTCCGGATGCAGGCAATCCAGTAAAAAAGACCAACCGGCGGTGTCGCACGGCGTCGTTCAGAACCTTCCAAGTGCTTGTTTCTGAAAAGTTATCGGTCGAAATGGCGCGCCCCTTGATACCCGCGACGAAAGAACAAATGCAGCGATACCTCTAACTAAAAGTACCGTCACGAAACGGTAAGACATTTGGAGAAAACTGCAAGCGGCTCCCACGGTGGCTCGCCTCGCAGCACAAAGGTTTTTCGGGATCTGTGGCGTCGCCAGTGGTGCCTCAAGAGAGACTCGCATGTGTTGCGTGCCGGACAGTCGTGCCGCACTCAGAATTTGTGGTTTTGGGCTCATTTCCGACATTATTCGCTACCAGATTGGCCATCATTCGTTCATCTCAAAAACGTGGAAATCAAATCCGCGCGACGTCCAACAACCACGCATCTGCTGGACAGGCCTGACCGGCAGAACTACCGTAGCGGCAAATGTTCCAACAGAAGGATTCACTCGGATGTCCAGGACACTCACCATCGCGGCAAGTTCGGTTCTGTTTCTGTCAACAGCGGCTTACGCGCAGGATCAATGCGCTGCTGGCAAAACATTGACAGATGGCAAGTTCACCATCGCAACAGGCAACCCTGCTTATTACCCGTGGGTGATTGATGACGCGCCTGAAAGCGGCGAAGGATTTGAGGCCGCCGTGGCTTACGCGGTCGCCGAAGAGATGGGGTTCGCGGCTGAGGATGTGGTCTGGGTCCGGTCGTCCTTCGACGAGGCGATCCAGCCCGGCGCCAAGGAATTTGACGTCAACATGCAGCAATATTCGATCACGCCCGAGCGCGATCAGGTGGTCGATTTCTCTGCCCCCTATTACACCGCTCCGATGGCGGTTCTGGTCAGCCCTAACTCAACCGAAACGGCCCCAACGCTGGAAGCGTTGAAAGGCCTGCAATGGGGGGCCGTTGGGTCCACCACGGCGGTTCCGAAACTGGCCAGCATCATCCAGCCCGACAGCGATCCGCTGCTGTATGGCGACAATGCGGATGTGAACGCCGCGATGACGGCCAACCAGATCGATGCGGCGCTGTTCGATCTGCCCACCGCCCTGTTCCTCAGCGCGGTGATGATCGAAGGCTCAAAAGTCATCGGTCAGTTCCCGGCGGATGAAAATGACAATCCCGATCATTTCGGCATGCTGATGGAAGAAGGCAACCCGCTGAAAACCTGCGTGGACGAGGCGCTGGCGGCCCTGGCGGCAAACGGCAAACTGGCCGAGATCGAGGCCAAATGGCTGCAGGACACCACTGGTGTCCCTCTGATCAAGTAACATGGCAGATCACAAGGCGGCGGGGATGACCCGCCGCGAACGGTACGAGGCGCACCAACGACGACGCGCGTTGGTGATCGCCACGATTAGCACGGTCACCGTTGTGGCCGCGATTTACCTTCTGGTGCCGTTGGCGCCGGGCTGGTCGAAGGTTCAGCAGAGCTTTTTCAACGGCGAGACGCTGGTCAAAACCTTCCCGAAACTGCTTGAGGCGTTTCGGATCAACGTAATGATCTTTTTGTGGTCCGCACCCGCAATCGCGGTGCTTGGCCTGTTGATTGCCTTGGCGCGGGATGCCAAATCGCCCGCCCTGTTTCCGCTGCGCATCTTTGGCGCGGCGTTCACCGACATTTTCCGCGGCGTGCCTGTGATCCTGACGGTCTATCTGATCGGCTTCGGTATTCCGGGGCTGGGCCTGCCGCGCCCGTGGAATTCGCCTTACATCTGGGGCTCGCTGGCACTGATCCTGACCTATTCGGCCTACGTGGCTGAAATCTTCCGTTCCGGCATCGACAGCGTCCACCACAGCCAGCGCGCCGCCGCCTTGTCGCTGGGTCTGTCCGAACGGCAGGTCATGCGCGACGTGGTGTTGCCGCAGGCCATCCGCAATGTGGTGCCGTCGCAGATGAACATGCTGATCGCGCTGCAAAAGGATGTCTCGCTGCTCAGCTTTATCGGCCCGGTCGAAATCTTCCGTCAGGCGGGGGTATTCAAATCGCTGTTGGCGAATTTCACGCCATATGTAGGCGCGGCGATCATCTTCCTGATCGTCACCATCCCCGCCACACGCTACGCCGATCACCTGATGGCCCGCCAAATGCGAGAGAGGCGCTGATGCCAAAACTGGAACTTCAGGGCGTGGTGAAACGCTTTGGCGACCGCACGGTCTGTGACGGGATTAATCTCACCGTTGATGAGGGCCAAATGGTTTGCTTGATCGGCGCATCCGGGTCGGGCAAATCCACTCTGCTGCGCTGCATCAACCTGCTGGAACCCATCGAAGACGGCGCGATCTTTCTGGATGGCGAGGATATCTCGATCCCCGGTCTGAACCCGCAATCGGTGCGCGCCCGGATCGGGATCGTGTTCCAAAGCTTTAACCTGTTCCCGCATATGACCGCGCTTGAGAATGTCATGCTCGCCCCTCGCCGGGTGCGTGGGCTGACACGCGCCGAATTGCAGCCCGAGGTCGAGGCGCTGTTCGCCCGGTTCGGACTGGCCGACCGGATGCACAACTATCCCGACCAATTGTCGGGCGGGCAGCAGCAGCGCGTCGCCATCGTACGCGCCTTGGCCATGCAGCCTGAGGTCATGCTGTTTGATGAGATCACCTCGGCCCTCGATCCCCAACTTGTGGGCGAGGTGCTGGATGTTCTGCTGATGCTGAAGAAACAGGGCATGACGATGATGATGGCCACGCATGAAATGGGCTTTGCCCGCGAGGCCGCCGACAAGATCTGTTTCCTCGACAGCGGACGGATCATCGAAGAAGGCCCGCCCGAGGAGGTGTTTGACCACCCCTCGCACCAGACGACGCAGGCCTTTCTGGCGCGGGCGCTGAAGTAAGCGCCCGGACTCTGAATCCCTGACGATCTGGCCCTCAAGGACTCGACTCTTTGAGGGTCAAGAACATATAAGAACAAATGTAGAACATTTGGGGGTTTTATATGTTCGGCGGGATGCAGCGCCGCATCGTTTCACTCTGGTTTCCCCGGCTGGCAAGCGACCGGGCTTTGCGCCTGCGCCCGGTCGATGGGCCGTTTGTTCTGACGCTGAAACAGAATAATGCAAACCGGGTGTATTGCCTGAATGTGCAGGCCCAGCGGCAAGGCCTGCACAGCGGCATGCCCTATTCCGATGCCCGCGCCTTTTGCCCCGATCTGCAAAGCCATCCTGCCGACCCGCAAGGAGATCAGCGGTTTCTGCACGCCCTGCGCCGCTGGGCCACGCGCTATTGCCCCTGGGTCGGGCTCGAGGGTGAGGACGGGCTGGTTCTGGACATCACCGGATCGGCTCATCTTGCGGGCGGGGAAGAGATGATGCTGACCGATATGCGCAGGCGTCTGACCCGGGCCGGGCTGGCGGTGCAGATCGGTCTGGCCCCGACACGCGGTGCGGCCTGGGCTTTGGCCCATTATGGCGAAGGGGTTGCGACCCAGGATACGCTGAAGGCCATCCGCGCCCTGCCGGTGGCAGCGCTGCGGCTGGATGAGGATACCTCGGTCGCGCTGCAACGACTGGGCCTGCGCCGGATTGGTGAGCTGGCGCAAACCCCGCGCGCGCCATTGACGCGCCGGTTTGGCCCCGAGGTTCTGATGCGGCTGGATCAGGCGCTGGGGGATCAACCTGAACAGATTACCCCGCTGGCCGACCCGCCCCATTACGGCGTGCGCATGACCCTGCCCGAGCCCATTGGGCTACTGTCCGACATGATGGCCGGGGCGGAACGGCTGCTGGAACGGCTCTGCGACAAGCTGAAAGCGCAGGAAATGGGCGCGCGCAAGCTGTGCATCACCTTACGCCGGGTGGATCAGGACCATCAGCAGGTCGAACTGCGGCTGGCCCGCCCCTTGCGTGATCCATATCGCATCCTGCCCCTGTTCGAACGCGGGCTGGCCGAGGTGGATGCAGGCTTTGGCGTCGATCAGCTGCGGCTGGAGGCTACGCTGGTGGAACCCCTGCCGGTGCGCCAGATCAGCCGCGCCGCAAGCCGGGGCAAAGATCAACTGGATGACCTGATCACCCGCATCGGCACCCGGATCGGGCTGGAACAGGTCCACCGCCTGCTGCCCGCGCAAAGCCATATCCCCGAACGCAGCTTCATCATCTCGCCCGCCGCCTATTCCGACCCTGCAGGCGGGTGGGCCGCCCTGCGCCCGCGCCCCCTGCAGCTGTTTCCGCCGGAACCCATCGCCGGATCAGGCCCACACCCGCCGCGCTGCTTTCGCTGGCGACGCATGTCGCTGACCACAGGCCGCTCAACCGGCCCCGAACGCATCTGCCCCGAATGGTGGCTCGAGGATGAGAACTGGCGCACGGGCCTGCGCGATTACTGGCAGGTCGAAACCCGGCAGGGGCGGCGATTGTGGCTGTATTACACCCCGCAAAATCCGGGATGGTTCGTGCATGGGGAATTCGCATGAGCAAACCGAACCCGCCCAGCTCACACGCGCAGGACCCCGGCTATGCCGAGTTGTGCGTGACCACCAATTTCACCTTCCTGACCGGAGCCTCGCACCCAGAAGAGCTGGTAACCCGCGCGGCAGAGCTGGGCCTGAAGGCCATCGCGATCACCGACCGGAACTCACTGGCCGGGGTGGTCCGGGGCTGGAGCGCATTGAAAGAACTGCGGCGCGAGGCGGAAGGCGCAGTTCAAATCCGCTCGCAACACCGGCTCGATTCCTCATCCCGGCAAGAGGTCGGGCATGTGCAGCCGATCGACAAACCGGACGTACCCGCCCTGCCCAAGCTGATCGTTGGCTGCCGTCTGGTTCTGCGCGACAGCGCGGTGCACTGGCTGGCCCTGCCCCGCGACCGCGCCGCCTATCAGCGACTGACCCGGCTGCTGACGCTGGGCAAGCGACGGGCCGAGAAAGGCGACTGTCATCTGGATTTGAAAGACATGCTGGCGGCCTGTCAGGGGATGATCCTGATCGCGCTGCCTCAGTCAGGGTTGAAACAGGCCATCCCCGACATTCAGACCGTCCGGCGGCAGTTTCCCAACGCGGTCTTTCTGGGGGCCGTACCGCGTTATGACGGCAGTGACCGGGCCTATCTGGCGGCCTGTGCGCAGGCGGCGCTGCGGGCCTCGGCCCCCATGGTGGCGGTAGGCGATGTGCTGATGCACCGTGGCAACCGCCGCCAACTGGCCGATGTGCTGACCTGCATGCGCGAACACATCACGATTGACCAGATCGGCACCCGCGCCCTGCCCAATGCCGAGCGGCGGCTGAAAGGCTACGCGGATATGGCTCGGCTGTTTCAGGATCACCCCGGCGCGCTGCGCCGCACGTTGGAAATCGCCGATCGCTGCAGCTTTGACCTGAGCGAGCTGTCTTACGAATACCCAGACGAGATTGCCAGCACCGAGACCCCGCAGGCGCGGCTGGAACGTCTGGCGCGCGAGGGGCTGAAACGGCGCTATCCCGATGGCCCGACCGAGAAGGCCATCAGCCTAATGAAAAAGGAACTGGCCCTGGTCGCCGATCTGGATTTCCCGGCCTATTTCCTGACCGTGCATGACATTGTGCAATTCGCCCGCTCGCAAGGCATTCTGTGTCAGGGGCGCGGCTCGGCCGCCAATTCGATCCTGTGTTATCTGCTGGGCATCACCGATGTCAGCCCCGACATGATCGCCATGGTGTTCGAGCGTTTTGTCTCGAAATACCGGGGTGAGCCGCCGGATATCGATGTGGATTTCGAACACGAGCGGCGCGAAGAGGTGATCCAATGGATTTACGAGCAATATGGCCGCCACCGCGCGGGCCTCTGTGCCACGGTCATCCATTTCCGATCCCGCGCGGCAATCCGCGAGGTGGGCAAGGTGATGGGCCTGTCTCAGGACGTGACCGCGGGCCTGTCCGGCCAGATCTGGGGGATGAGCAATGGCGGCGTTGATGCCGAGCGGCTGCAGGAACTGGGCCTCGACCTCAAGGACCGGCGGCTGATGCAAACTGTCCGCCTGATTGGCGAGATCATCGGCTTCCCGCGCCACCTGTCGCAGCATGTGGGCGGGTTCGTCATCACCAAAGGGCGGCTGGATGAGCTGTGCCCGATCGAAAACGCCGCGATGGAAGATCGCACCGTGATCGAGTGGGACAAGGATGACATCGACGCGCTTGGCATTCTGAAGGTCGATATACTGGGGCTGGGGATGCTCAGTTGTATCCGCAAGGCGTTTGACCTGATGCAACAGCACAACAGCGAAACCCTCAGCATCGCCACCGTCCCGCAAGAGGACACGGCGACCTATGACATGCTGTGCGCCGCTGATGCGGTGGGCGTGTTTCAGGTCGAAAGCCGGGCACAAATGAATTTCCTGCCCCGGATGAGGCCGCGTGAATTCTACGATCTGGTGATCGAGGTCGCCATCGTCCGCCCCGGCCCCATTCAGGGCGATATGGTGCAACCCTATATCCGGCGGCGCAACGGGCTGGAAAAATCCGAACCCTTCGGCCCTGCTTTGGAAGAGGTGACGCGGCGCACGCTGGGCGTGCCTCTGTTTCAGGAACAGGCCCTGCAAATCGCCGTGGTAGGCGCTGGGTTTTCGGCGGAAGAGGCGGATCACCTGCGCCGCTCGCTGGCCTCGTTCCGGCGCATGGGGACGATTGGCACTTATCGCGACAAGTTTATCGCAGGGATGCTGAACAATGGCTATACGCCCGAGGTCGCCGACCGGTGCTTTGGCCAGATCGAAGGCTTTGCCGATTACGGCTTTCCCGAAAGCCACGCAGCGGCTTTTGCCATGCTGGCCTATGTCTCGGCCTGGATGAAATGCCACCACCCGGCGATCTTTGCCTGCGCGCTGCTGAATTCGCAGCCCATGGGGTTTTACGCGCCTGCCCAGATCGTGCGCGACGCGCGCGAGCATGGGGTCGAGATTCGTCCGGTCTGCGTCAACGCCTCGGAATGGGGCAATCTGCTGGAACGCCGTGCCGATGGGGCGCTGGCCCTGCGGCTGGGTTTTCGTCAGATCAAGGGATTCAAGCAGGAAGACGCAGACTGGATCGTGGCCGCGCGGGGCAATGGGTATCCGGACCCCGAAACGCTGTGGCTGCGGGCCGGATTGCGCCCGGATGTTCTGACCCGTCTGGCCGAGGCGGATGCGTTCTCCGGCATGGACCTGACCCGGCGCGACGCCCTGTGGCATGTCAAAGCCATCCGCAGCCGAACCGCCCTGCCGCTGTTCAATGACCCCATCGATGGCGAGAGCATCAATGAGCCGCAGGTCAACCTGCCGGTGATGCATCTGGGCGAGGAGGTGGTCGAGGATTATGTCTCGACCCGCCTGACCCTGCGCTCGCACCCGATGGAGCTGTTGCGCCCGTCCCTGCCCGGCCTTGTGCCGCATGCCACGCTGCAGGACATCCCGCTGGGCCGCTACAGCGTGTGTGGGCTGGTGATCACACGTCAGCGGCCGGGAACCGCCTCGGGCGTGATCTTTCTGACGCTCGAGGATGAAACCGGTGTCAGCAATGTGGTTGTCTGGCCCAAGGTCTATGAACGATTTCGCCGCATCGTGATGGGCGGGCGGTTGCTGCAGGTCCGTGGATATCTGCAACGCGAGGGAATCGTCGTGCACCTGATCGCGCAGGAAATCACCGATATGTCGCACAAACTGTCCGAGCTTGGGCATCCGCTGGACGAAGCTATCGGCATCACCCAACCGCAAGCGGATGACACCCCGCGCCCCCGCCAGAACGGCCCAAGCGCCCGCCATCCGCGCGAACAGGCCAAACGGCTGTTTCCAAGCCGGGACTTTCACTAGAACACGCATCATCATAAGGCCAGTTTCAAAGAAACATCCGGCTAACGTGATCCGGTCACCTCTTTCCCTTGCCCTTGCCCGCAATATGTTGCACCACACACGGGTTCAAACCCGGTGAACGGGCCAAAGGATAAGGACAAGGCGCATGGCTGACGGATCGATCGACATCAACGCAAAACCCACCGAGGACATTTCGGTTCGTGAGGTGTTTGGCATTGACAGCGATATGGCAGTCAAAGGCTTTGCCGAACGCAGCGACCGCGTGCCGGTAATCGACCCGACCTACAAGTTCGATCCCGAGACCACGTTGGCGATTCTTGCAGGCTTTACCCATAACCGCCGGGTGATGATTCAGGGCTATCACGGCACCGGGAAATCGACCCATATCGAGCAGGTCGCAGCGCGTCTGAACTGGCCCGCCGTTCGTGTGAACCTCGACAGCCATATCAGCCGGATCGACCTGATCGGTAAGGACGCGATCAAACTGCGCGACGGCAAGCAGGTCACCGAATTCCACGAAGGCATCCTGCCCTGGGCTCTGCGCAACCCGGTTGCCATCGTGTTCGACGAATACGATGCGGGCCGTGCAGACGTTATGTTCGTGATCCAGCGCGTGCTGGAGCATGACGGCAAACTGACCTTGCTGGACCAGAACGAGATCATCACACCGAACCCGAACTTCCGCCTGTTTGCGACCGCCAACACCGTCGGTCTGGGCGACACCACTGGCCTCTATCACGGTACACAGCAGATCAACCAGGCGCAGATGGACCGCTGGTCTCTGGTCTCGACGCTGAACTATCTCAGCCACGATGCGGAAACGATGATCGTGCTGTCGAAAGCCCCGCATTACAACACCGCCGAGGGCCGCAAGACCGTCAGCCAAATGGTCACCGTCGCCGACCTGACCCGGACCGCCTTCATGAACGGCGATCTGTCCACCGTCATGAGTCCCCGGACCGTGATCAACTGGGCCCAAAACGCCGAGATTTTCCGCAATATCGGCTATGCTTTCCGCCTGTCCTTCCTGAACAAGTGCGACGAGCTGGAACGCCAGACGGTTGCCGAGTTCTATCAGCGCTGCTTTGACGAGGAGCTGCCGGAAAGCGCGGCGAGCGCCAGCCTGGGGTGACAGGAGGGCCGCCATGCATATCGGATTGATTGGCGGGATCGGTGTTGCTGCAACGGTGGTTTATTATCAGCGGCTGAGTGCGGCGATGGCGGCGCGTCGAAAGCCGATGGAACTGACCATCGTGCATGCGGATGTGCAGGAATTGATCCGCAACAATCTGGCGGACGAACGCGATGCACAGGCGCAGGTCTACGCAGGGCTCATTGATCGCCTGAAGGCGGCAGGTGCGGATTGTGCAGCAATCACGTCGCTGGGTGGGCATTTCTGCTATGATAAGGCCGTGCCATTGTCTTCGTTGCCCCTTGTTTCGGCCGTGAAACCTCTGGATGCGTATTTCGCCTCACAGGGGTTTGGCACTGTTGGGTTGCTGGGAACGCGTATTGTGATGCAGACCAAACTTTACGGTCAGCTTGCGCAAACCCGGGCGGTTGCGTTGGAAGATGAGATCGAAGTGCTGGGACAAACCTATCAGGATATGGCGGTCGCCGGGGTTTGCTCCGATCAGGATCGCGCGCTGTTTCTGGACGCAGGTCGCCGTATGGTGGATGATTTGAATGCCGATGCCATCGTGTTGGCCGGGACAGATCTGAACCTCGCCTTTGACCGGCGAGATCCCGGCTATAGAGTTGTTGATGCGCTGGATGTGCATGTGGATGTACTGGCGCGTCTGGCAAGTGATGAAATGACGCTTGAAGAAGCAGGTGCGGACAGATGAGCAAACCAAACGACAATCCTGCTGATCCATTCAAGAAGGCTCTGGCCGAGGCCACCAAAGTCATGGCCGACGATCCCGAATTGTCGGTGACTTACACGGTCGATCCGTCGGGCGTGTCTGGCGAGTCGATGCGATTGCCGCAGGTCAGTCGGCGGATGACGCGCGAAGAAGTGTTGCTGGCGCGCGGTACGGCAGATGCTCTTGCCTTGCAGCGCAAGTACCACGACGACGCGACGCACGCGCGCTATGCGCCGCCGGGTGATATGGCACGCGATCTCTATGAGGCGATGGAGACCGCCCGCTGCGAAGCGATGGGCGCGCGCGATATGCCCGGTACCGCATCAAATATCGACGTCAAAATCGGGCATGAGGCGATCCGGCGCGGTTATGACCAGTGCAAACAGCCTGCGGATGCTCCATTGGCTGTGGCGGCGGGCTATCTGATCCGGCATCTGGCCACGGGCCGTGACATGCCGCCTGCGGCCGAGAATGTCATGAACCTATGGCGCGGCTTCATCGAAGAGCAAGCCGGCGGGACGCTGGAGAACCTTGACGAAATCCTCTCGGATCAGGCCGAGTTCGCCAAGTTCGCCCGCCAGATGATCAAGGATCTGGGATATGGCGACCAGTTGGGCGAAGACCCTGATGAGCTGGACGACGAACAGGAGGATCAGGCCGAGGAAGACGCCGAAGAACAGCCCGATCCCGACAGCACCGGTCAGGATGATCAGGACGAACAGGACGCCGACGCAACCCCTGAGCAAACTCAGGAAGAGCAGCAGGACCAGTCTCAGGCCCAGGTCTCGATGGACGAGATGGCCGAGGATGAGATGGGCGATGAGGCGGAAATGCCCGAAGGCGAGGCCCCGCTGGAGCCGCCTGCCCCGCCGCCCGCGTCAGAGGCTGACCCGGATTACAAGGTCTATCTGAACACCCACGACGAAGAGATCGCGGCCGAAGATCTGGCCGAACCGGCTGAACTGGAACGCCTGCGCGCCTATCTGGACCAGCAGCTTGAGCCGCTGAAAGGCGCGGTCAGCCGTCTCGCCAACAAACTGCAACGCCGCCTTCAGGCGCAGCAGAACCGCAGCTGGGAGTTCGACCGAGAAGAGGGCATTCTGGATGCCGGACGTCTGGCGCGTGTCGTGGCCAACCCGACCACGCCTCTAAGCTTCAAGGTCGAGAAAGACACCGAATTCCGCGACACAGTGGTGACGCTGCTTTTGGACAACTCGGGCTCGATGCGCGGGCGTCCGATTTCGATCGCCGCGATCTGCGCGGATGTTCTGGCGCGAACGTTGGAACGCTGCAACGTCAAGGTCGAGATTCTGGGCTTTACCACCCGCGCGTGGAAAGGCGGTCAGGCGCGTGAGGCGTGGCTGAACGATGGCCGCCCGCAGCAACCGGGGCGACTGAACGATCTGCGCCACATCATCTACAAAGGTGCCGACGCCCCATGGCGTCGCGCGCGGCCCAATCTGGGGCTGATGATGAAAGAAGGCCTGCTGAAGGAAAACATCGACGGTGAAGCTCTGGAATGGGCGCATCGCCGGATGCTGGCGCGGCGCGAGGCCCGCAAGATCCTGATGGTCATCTCGGATGGCGCGCCGGTCGATGATTCCACGCTCAGCGTGAACCCGGCAAACTATCTGGAAAAGCACCTGCGCGACGTGATCGCCATGGTCGAAAAACGCAAGATGGTAGAACTACTGGCCATCGGCATCGGCCACGACGTGACGCGGTATTACGACCGTGCCGTGACCATCACCGATGTGGAACAACTGGCCGGTGCAATGACCGAACAACTGGCGGCACTGTTCGACAGCGATCCGCGGGCGCGGGCGCGGGTTATGGGGATGAAACGGGCCAGCTAAGCCCGCCCGCCCTGCGCGGTCAAACGAAGCACCAGAATGACCAGCCAATTGGGCATGGTTATCGCACTGCCCGAGTGTTCAGCGCGCGGGCGGGATAGGCTTGGCCGATGGCGAGCAGCCGGGTGGTGCAATAACGCGGTGTCAAAGGGAAGCATCATCTTGATCTCCTGTCTGTTGCTTCCAATGTGGTCACTATGCCGCGCGCCCGCTTGAAGGCGATCCTGAGAAACCCCCGAGAATTCCTTGGGATAATCATTGAAACTTGAGGCCTGCGCCGAAACAGAGTGTATTCAGCCCATGCGATATGAGTTTGCAGACTGTGTTCTTGATGTGGACCGCCACGTATTGCTGCGGGGCGGCGAGACCGTGCGGGTCGAACCGCAGGTCTTTGATCTGCTGGAATTGCTGGCTGAAAGCCCCGGTAAACTGGTTGTCCGAGAAGAGATCATCGATCGGGTCTGGAACGGCCGGTTTGTCTCGGATTCAACGATCAGTGCGCGCATTGCGGCAGCCCGTCGCGCCGTTGGTGATGATGGCAAGTCACAACGGATCATCCGAACAATCGTTCGGCGCGGACTGCAGATGACAGCCGAGGTCAAAAGCGACGCTGGTTCAATCTCGGACGAGAACAGCCAGACCCAGAAACTGCGTTATGCCCAAGGCAGCGATGGCCGACCGATCCCCTACGCGCTCTCTGGCAGTGGTCACCCCGTTCTTCGCATCGGCTCGGTCATTCACGATCTGGAAGCCGAATGGCGCCTGTCTTCTGAACGCACCCGGTTGATGGATATGGCCAAGCAATTCCGCCTGCTGCGCTACAACAAGGATCACGGAGTAAGCTCCAATTCGGACCATCAAGCCGTCTTTGACCTCAGGATCCAGGAAATTCTGGCCGTAACCAAGGCCGCCGGGTTCGAACGTTTCTCGATCATCGGCGAGTTTGGGGGAACCTTCCCAGCCCTGCATTTCGCAGCGCGGCATCCGGATCGCGTTGATAAGCTGGTGATCGCTGGCGGCTGGGCCGAAGGGCGAGACCACCGGGGTGATACGAAACAACCCGATTCGATCCGAACACTGATTGCAGAAGGTTGGCAAACGCCGGGCGGCGGATACGCGATGGGCTCAACGCTCAGTTACTTTCCCGATGGTCCGCTCGATGATGTCCGGCACATGGTGCAAGAGATGCAGGCGCTTTATTCGCGTGAGCAAAAGCTTTTGTATCGAGACATCGGAAATAGCACATCCGCCCTGCATTTGCTGTCCGAGATCACTTGCCCAACCCTGATCCTGCACGGACGCCACACCGAAGTTCACCCTCTGACCGAGGCACGCAAACTGGCTGCAGGCATTCCAAATGCCTCGCTTGTTATCCTTGAAACCGCCAATCAAATTCCGCTGCCCGGAAACCCCGCCTACGAGATCTACATGCAAAGCCTCATCGAATTTCTTGGAACGCCCTCGGATAGCTGATCTGGCGCTGGACATTCTTTGGCGCAGCCCTCAGGTTTCACCGCATTCAAATCCACCCGAAGAGGCCGCCCATGTTCCAAAGTTTCGAAGTGACCGCCCGCCCGGAACAAGGCCCCCCGCGACTGGCGGCCCTGCGCGAAGAATTGGCGCGCGAAGGTTTGCAGGGTTTTCTGATCCCCCGCGCAGATGCGCATCAGGGGGAATATGTGGCCCCTCGGGATGAACGTCTGTCCTGGCTCACCGGATTCACGGGGTCTGCCGGATTTTGTGCGGCACTCACGGATATTGCGGGGGTCTTCATTGATGGACGCTATCGCACGCAGGTGAAGGCGCAGGTCGCTGAAGACTACACGCCGGTCCCGTGGCCCGATGTAAGCCTGAGCGCTTGGTTGAAAGAACAGCTACCAAATGGCGGCAAGGTCGGGTTTGACCCATGGCTTCACGCGGCTGGCCAGATTTCATCTGCACAGAAAGAGCTTGAAGGCAGCGGGGTCGAGCTGCTGCGTTGCGATAACCTCGTGGATCGGGTTTGGGCAGATCAACCCGCCCCTCCCATGAACCCAGTCAGAGTGCATCCGATTGAATTTGCGGGTAAAAGCGCCGAAGACAAGATCAAACGCCTCGCCGCCGAATTGCAGAATGCGGGGCACGCGGCAGCGGTGATCACCCTCCCGGATTCGATCATGTGGCTGCTGAACACTCGGGGCTCAGACATCGCGTATAATCCGGTGGCGCATGGGTTCGCCATCTTGCACAGCGATGGCCGCCTTGACCTGTTCATGGCCGCCGCCAAACTGACCGGGTTGCAGGACCACCTGGGCGATCAGGTAACCCAACACGAACCCGATGCGTTTCTGGAAGCCGTTGGTGCACTTGAAGGCAAGGTTCAGGTCGATCCGGGCACCGTTCCGCAGATCGTGGCGGATGCGCTGGGGGACAGGATGGTGGGTGGCGGCGATCCCTGCGCCCTACCCAAGGCGCGCAAGAATCCGGCCGAAATTGCTGGCACGGCCGAGGCGCATCTGCGCGATGCAGCGGCCGTGGTCGAACTGCTCTGCTGGCTCGATGCGCAGGCACCCGGCACCCTGACCGAGACCCAAGTGGTCACCAAGCTGGAAGAAAGCCGCCGCCGCGACAACGCCCTGCAGGATATCTCGTTCGAAACCATCGCGGGCACCGGCCCGAACGGGGCCATCATGCATTACCGCGTGACCGAGGAAACCGACAGCGCGCTGGAAAACGGTCACCTGCTGGTGCTAGATAGCGGCGGGCAATATCTGGACGGCACAACCGACATCACCCGCACGATAGCTATCGGCGATGTGGGGGATGAGGAAAAAGCGTGCTTCACTCGCGTCCTCAAAGGCATGATCGCCATGTCCATGCTCCGCTGGCCGGTTGGCCTGGCCGGGCGCGATATCGAATGCGTCGCGCGGCTGCCTTTGTGGCTGGCCGGGCAAGATTTCAACCACGGGGTCGGGCACGGGGTTGGTACATATCTCAGCGTCCACGAAGGCCCTCAGCGCCTGTCACGGGTCAGCCACGTCCCGCTTGAGCCGGGCATGATCCTGTCGAATGAACCGGGTTATTACCGCGAGGGTGCCTTTGGCATCCGTCTGGAAAACCTCGTCGTCGTGGAAGACGCCCCCGCCCTGCCCGGCGGGGATGACGAACGTGCCATGCTGAACTGGCGCACGCTGACCTATGTACCGATTGACCGCCGCCTGATCGTGGTTGACATGCTGACACGCGAGGAACGCGCCTGGCTGAACGCCTATCATGGCGAGGTCACGGAAAAAATCCGGCCAAGGCTGGGCGACGCCGCCCAACTGTGGTTGGATGCCGCAACTGCGCCGGTCTGACACCGGATTGTTACATAGTTTGGGCAGAGGAGAGGCCCTGACTCGACGAGGGAAGGAACAGGAATGACAGAGACCATCACGATCCGCAAAGCACCGGGCAAATGGAGCGTCCGCTCAGGCGGCGCCATTCTGGGTGAGACCACCGCAGCGCTGGAAGTGCAGGAAGGTGGCCATGACCCCGTGATCTATTTCCCACGCGCGGATATCGCGATGGCCTTTCTGGACCGGACCGACAAGGTCACCCAATGCAAGCATAAAGGCGCGGCCACGCATTTCTCGATCGTGAACAAATCCTCGGTCACCGAAAACGCGGCCTGGAGCTATGAAAGCCCAAACGAGGTGATCTCGGAGCTCAAAGACTATCTGGCTTTCTATCCGGTCGAGTCGATCAAGGTGGAACAACTCTGATCTGCATGCACAAGCATGAGACGTGTCGTCACGGCAGTTAACAACCCAAAGGCAGTCGGATATACTGCGGGCATTGATTGATTAAATTGCCCGAGGATCTGCTTTGAAGAAAATCGTTATCTGCTGCGACGGCACCGGCAATGAGATCAAGGAAAACCAATCCAACGTCCTCAAATTCTATCGCGTCCTGCAGGAACGCGACGATCAGATCGGGTTCTATGATCCGGGCGTTGGAACGATCTCGAACAGCGGGGCGTGGAGCCGGTTCAAGAACCAGCTCAAGGGTGTGTTCGGGCTGGCCACCGGTTACGGGCTGGATGCCAATGTGCTGGATGCCTATCGGTTCTTGATCCACCATTACGAAGACGGGGATGAGGTTTATCTGTTCGGCTTTTCGCGCGGCGCGCATACCGTGCGGGTGCTGGCTGGTTTCATCAACATGGTCGGCCTTTTACACACGCATCAGGATCATCTATGTTCATACGCCCTGACGGCCTACAAACAATCCGGTGCCCGGGATGAGTTTGACGTTGCATGGCGTGTGCAAGAGGTTCTGAATACGCGCCGCATCACCATCCGCTTTATGGGATGCTGGGATACGGTCGCCTCGGTCATCGTGCCCCGCCCCGACCGGATGTACCTGCCCTCGCTCGAAGCGCTGCCCTATACTCAGACCAATCCTTGCGTGCGCGTCTTCCGGCATGCCTGCGCGATTGATGAACGCCGCCGCATGTTCCGCCTGTCCCGCTGGCAAGAGCCGCAGTTGTTCAAAACCAACCCGTTCGTCAAAGATGAAGACGCCGAACCGCAAGACATACAACAAGTCTGGTTTGCAGGGGTGCATGGCGACAATGGCAGTGGCTATCCCGAACAGGAAAGCGGTGCTGCCAAGTTTCCACTGGCCTGGATGGTCGACGAAGCGCGTGCCCACGGGCTGGTATTTCGCGAAACCATGGTCAAGCGACTGGTCCTGGGCGAGAACCCCAAGAATGTAGAGGCTGGCAGCAAACGCGACTACGCTCCGCCCAGCATCCGGGCCATGCTGCACGATTCAATGACCTTCTGGTGGAGGCTGCTGGAATACCTGCCAAAGCGGAAGAAATGGCATGATGACCCAGAGAAGCAGGAGCAATCCGGTTTTTACATTCCGCTGAAAGAGCCGCGCTTTATTCCAGCCGATGCGATCATACATCCCTCAGTACGGGAGAGGATCGACTTGCAAAACGGATACGACCCGAAGAACCTGCCCTGACACCAAACCGCGTGAGGTGAACATGACACTGCGTCTTTCGAACTCTTCAGGCCCGCTTGCGGCGCTGGCGATGGTCCTTTCGCTGGCCCTGCCAACAGACAGCATAGCCAACATCGGCTTGGCCAACCCAGCTGCAACGTATTGCATCGCACAGGGGGGTCTCTATGGCATCCAAGACGGCGCGGATGGACAAACCGGGATCTGCCAATTGCCCGATGGTAAAAAGATCGACGCGTGGACCTATTTTCGCGAACAGCATGCCAAGACCGAAGGCGCCAAGACCGTCGGTCTGGCAAACCCAGCCGCAGAGTATTGCGGATCGTTGGGTGGAGAATATGACCTCAAGACTTCTCGTTGCACGCTGGCTGATGGCACCTCTGAGGATGCTTGGGCGCTCTACCGAAAGGCGCACGGAAAAACCCAACAATTGGTGAACCCGGCGGCAGCTTACTGCCTTGAGATCGGCGGAAGTTATCAGATCCAGGATACCGGCACCGGACAGGTAGGCATCTGCACAAAACCAGACGGCACATCGCAGGACGCATGGGCCCTGTTTCGTGCGGAAAATCCGGAATGATCTGAACACTCTGGTCAGATCGGCCAATGGTACCACATAATTCCTCTGCGTCGCTTGTCTATGGGCGGTGCCAAGCGTGTTTCTGGAGCCTATCTATCTGAAGTCCTCCCTTTCAAGATCGGTTGAATCTGGTTTTGCATTCCCGAAGCCCATGTGCTGGACGTCAAGCTGCCCCTGCGCGCGCTTGAAGAGGTGGCAAAGCTGATGGCCGAAGCGGTATTCCTTGCCGGATTCATTCAGGTTTTGCGACAACTCAAAGCACCTGCTGATCTAACGCCAGACCCGGCCACTGCTCACCCCGCCGAGTAGGCTTGCCAATCATCCTTGATCCAGTTGTCGCGATCCACGTTCCAGAACCGAACGCCTTTGGTTTAATGTGGCCCCCAACATCCCGCTGCTCTAAGGTCGCGCTGCGACCACACGCAGGATGACGAAATGAAAATTGCCACCGCCGCCTACAATCTCGATTGGCTCGACAGCTGGGAGCAGTACGAAGACAAGCTAGAGGCATGGGTTTCGGACGCTGTGCATCAGGGTGCTGACCTACTGGTCTTCCCCGAATATGGCGCGATGGAGTTGTCGACGCTCGATGGTCGCGCGGTGGCCGGTGATCTTGAACGCTCGATCCGCTCTGTTTCCGACCGGATGGAAGATGTACAAGTCGTGCACTCCCGCCTGGCGAAGATGTACAACACATACATCCTGGGCGCGTCAGCACCAGTTATCGACGGATCAGATCGCCCGGTGAACCGCGCAATCTTCTACGCCCCCGATGGCCGTGTCGATCATCAGGACAAGCAGATCATGACGCGGTTTGAGCGCGACTCTTGGGACATCGCCCCCGGCGGCCCACTGAAACTGTTTGACACCAGCTTGGGCAAAATCGGCATCCTCATCTGTTATGACAGCGAGTTTCCTCTGCTGGGCCGCGCCCTTCAGGATGCCGATCTGATCCTTGTTCCCTCTTGCACAGAAGCTTTGTCAGGTTACTGGCGCGTGCGGATCGGCGCCATGTCACGCGCCCTTGAAAATCAATGTGTTACGGTAATGTCATCGCTGGTCGGCAACAACGATTGGTCCGAAGCGGTCGATATGAACACCGGCATGGGCGGTGTATTTGGCCCGCCCGATATCGGCTTTCCGCCGACCGGGGTGCTTGCTGAAGGCACATTGAACACCCCCGGCTGGACCTATGCCGAAGCCGACCTGTCCGCGATCGCAAATGTCCGCGCCGATGGGCATGTGCTGAACCGCGCCCATTGGGCCGAGCAAGAGCCACGAGTCAATTCCGTCACAATATCACCCCTTTAGGCGATTCCGCCCTTGAATTAAGGCCGAAATAGGCTCATTTAAGCGCACGAACTGCAGATTCTGCAGGTGCAACTTAAATGTGGAGACAACATGGCCAAGGAAGATACGCTCGAATTTCCCGGTGTCGTGAAGGAACTCCTGCCTAATGCGACGTTTCGGGTCGAGCTGGAAAACGGCCATGAGATCATCGCACATACGGCAGGCAAGATGCGCAAAAACCGCATCCGTGTTCTGGCCGGCGACAAAGTTCAGGTCGAGATGACCCCCTATGATCTGACCAAGGGTCGGATCAACTATCGTTTCAAGTAACGCCCGACACATGGCGTTTATCCTCGGATCGGGCAGCCCACGGCGGCTGGACCTGTTGGCGCAGCTTGGCGTACAGCCCGATGCGATCCGTCCTCCGGATATCGATGAAACGCCGCTAAAGGGCGAGCTGCCGGTTCCTTATTGCAGCCGAATTACCCGCGAAAAAGTACAGGCTGTTCAAGCTGATAGCGGTGATATCACGTTGTGTGCGGATACAACCGTTGCCCTCGGACGCCGCATCTTGGGCAAGCCCTCAGATGCTGGCGAGGCGGCCGAGTTTCTACACGCCTTATCCGGTCGGCGCCACCGGGTCATCACTTCGGTCGCAGTCCGGTGCGGAGACAAGATCCTGCAGCGAGACGTGGTTTCTCAGGTCAAGGTGAAACGCCTATCCGACACCGAGATCAACGCCTACCTCGCGACGAATGACTGGCAAGGCAAAGCCGGAGCCTATGCCATCCAAGGCCCTGCCGGCGCCTTCATCCCGTGGATTTCAGGATCGTTCACCGGTATCGTCGGCCTGCCCCTGTCTGAAACCGCCGCATTGCTGCAGGGCATCGGCTATCCGTTGTATCGCGAGGCATCATGAAGGGTCGGACCATCATTCTGGATCACATCCAGGGGCGTGAGGCCTCTGCTCTGATGGTAGATGGCATTCTTGATGATTTTCTGATCGCCACCGACGCTCCTGCGCCCGGTACAATCTATCGCGCCCGCGCCGATCGCCCGGTCAAAGGTCAGGGTGGCATGTTCCTTTCAACCCCTGATGGCCCGGCATTTCTGCGGCAAGTCAAGGGGTTGGCCCCCGGCGTCACGCTGCTGGTTCAGGTAACCGGCTATGCCGAGCCCGGCAAAGCCATCCCGGTGACCAACCGCATCCTGTTCAAAAGCCGCTATGCGATTGTGACACCGGATGCGCCGGGCCTGAACATCTCGCGCCGCATTCGGGACGAAGATGTCCGAGACCAATTGCTCGAAATTGCCCATGAACAGATGGGTGACAGCGCGCACGGCCTGATCCTCCGCTCTTGCTGCCAAGGGGCCGAGACCCACGAGATTGCCGAGGATATATCGGCCATGCTTGCCTTGGCCAAACAGGTCTTGGTCGATCCCGGGACGGATACCGAATTACTCAGCGAGGGCGACGGTCCACATATCCTTGCATGGCGCGACTGGACCGATCCGGCCGAGGTAGTGACTGCATCCGGCAGTTTCGAAGATCATGGCGTGCTGGATGCGCTTGATATTGCGCAAGGGGTTTCCGAGACGCTGCCCGGCGGCGGTCATATCTATATCCAACCAACCCGAGCCTTGGTCGCGGTGGACGTGAACACCGGAGCTGACACATCTCTGGCAGCAGGCACCAAAGCCAACTTCGCCTGCGCGAAGGCCTTGCCGCGCGCCCTGCGCGTGCGCGGGCTGGGAGGGCAGATCACTCTGGACCTCGCACCCATGCCCAAGAAAGACCGCCGGGGCTTCGAGGCTGCCTTGCGCGCCGCATTCAAGTCCGATCCGGACGAGACAATTCTGGCCGGTTGGACCCCGCTGGGTCATTTCGAACTTCAGCGCAAACGTGGTCGTATCCCATTGACGGAGATACTGAAATGAGCTGCCCGATCTGTGGCGAAGACTCCCGCCATGCCTTTCGCCCATTCTGTTCAAAGCGCTGCGCGGATATCGATTTGGCAAAGTGGCTGAACGGTTCATATGCGGTACCATCACAACGCGAAGAAGACGCAGACGCAGGTTCCGAACCCGCTGAAAGCCAACCGCAACGCCCGCACTGAAAAAATGTCAAAAAGCCTCTGGACACTGCCTGTGGCAAGTCATAGAAGGCCTCCACCCAATGGCAAATGCCATTCCCGTGCCCGGGTAGCTCAGGGGTAGAGCAGTGGATTGAAAATCCTCGTGTCGGTGGTTCGATTCCGCCCCCGGGCACCATCGTTTCCCCACCAAAGGAATCTGTCCGTCCAGCTTTCGGCACGCATAGAGCTTCAATATCACCAATTAGCTCGACATCGCGACCGTCAGGATCGTCTGAGGGATAGATGACGACTTTATCGACCAGTTCGCGAACTGCAGTCATAACTTCTATCTTGTACGCATAATTGTCTTCGAGAGCGTTCGCTAAAAGTTCACCGACTGCCTTCTTGTAGCTTGCTTGCGCTTCAGTTGGGTCGACTTCCGCCGGTTGCGGGGCACTAGCAAGCTGAGATTTCTTCGAACGTTCTTCGTCATCCAGTTCTAATAGCCGCGTCTCAATGGCTTCCGGCTCAATACCTTTCTCCAAGAGTAGCAGAAGCTTTCGGCGAGCTTCGCCAATTTGTGACAAGCGTTTTTCTAGTCTGGGTCTAGTTGTTTCCAAGCTAGCCAAGAACTTTGAAAGATCTTTGTTGTATTCTCTTATGGCCGGATCAATACATTCCGGCTTCAACAGGTGATTGCTAATCGCGTACAAAACGCTGTTGTCGATCAAAGAACGTGAAATCATTCGTCGATTGGAGCAAGTGGACCGTTCTCGCCGTGCACTGCACCCAAACTTTACGTACTGACCTCCCCCTTGAGATATGTAGGAAGAACCGCAAGCGCCGCACTTCATAAGACCCGAGAGCAGATAGTCTGTCCTCTTTTTGCGGTGTGAATTTTCTCTATTTGGAAGGCGTGTTTGCACTCTATCCCATAGGTCTTGATCAAGTATCCGTAGCTCTGGGTCGTTGTGATGGAGCTTGTCACCGGTTCTTACTCGAATTACTTTTCTTCCGGTTTCTGGGTTTCGCACCTTTTCGGTTTTTCCCCAACAACGCTCGCCGACATATACGGAATTTCTTAGAATCCCGTTATTACGCTGCCGATGACCATTGATGGTGCTTGCATTCCACGCTCCACCTCTTGGCCCCGGAATCTGCTCTTTATTGAGTTGACCTGCAATCTGCCGTGGTGAGAGGCCACTGGCGTACATCACAAAGATACGACGCACGATTTCTGCCTCGACTTCGTTAATTTTGTGAACTCCCGGTTCGCTCGTACGCTCGTAGCCATAAGAAATGCCTCCGGCTGCCAGACCCTTTCGAAACTTTGCTGCGAGACCGCGCTTCGTCTTCTGAGAAAGATCTTTCAGAAACTGTGCGCTCATCGTTCCCTTAAAGCCTACATCGAGATCACTGATAAATCCTCCTTTAGACAAGCTGTAGATAACAACATCGTGGAACTCCATAAGCTCACGAAACTTGGCTAAATCCCCAAGATTACGGCTAAGTCGGTCCACGTTTTCGACCACTATGCAATCGAATTGCCCTTCCTTGGCATCACTCTGAATGCGGGTGAAAGCACTTCTCCCGTATGTACTAAAACCTGACACAGCATTGTCAGCGTAGGCGCGAACAAAGGTCCAGCCTTTGGCCTCTCCGGCGCATTTGGCGTCGTATAGGGTCGGCGATTGTGCCATGGCCAAGCCATGCAAGACTAAGAACTCAGGATCACGCATCCAACAAGCGCGGTGGGTTTAGGCCGTAGAAAGAGCACAGTGAATCAGCGCAAATCTCTCGTGGATTTCTGCATCGCGGTGATAAGCGCATCCCGTTCAGCGGACAGTTCTGCAGGGGTTTTGCCGCGTGCGGAATCTGCGATACCTCTGATCAGGATATCGGCTGTTTGCTGGTCAAGCGTGACTTCACCCAAATCGTCCCACCAACCATTAAAGGTCTCCGCGAAGTGATCGCAGAAGGATTGTAGTCCACCCTCCCCTGCGCCAAGGTTGAACAGCATCGTCGGGCCCATGGCCGCCCAGCGCAAGCCGGGGCCTGCCCATACGGCTTTGTCCACGTCCTCGACCGAAGCCACGCCTTCGACCACAAGGGAAATGGCTTCGCGCCAGATTGCGGCTTGCAGGCGATTGGCCACATGTCCATTCTTTTCTTTGCGCAGTCGGATCGTGACCTTGCCAATGGACTGATAAAACGCTTCTGCATCAGCTACGGCCTCTTCATCCGACAGATCGTTGCCCATGACTTCGACCAGCGGAATAAGATGTGGAGGGTTGAAGGGATGCCCCAATACGAAACGCGCAGGATTTGCCCAGCCGCACTGCATCTGGCTTAGCATCAAGCCCGAGGCCGAACTGGCGACAATGGCATCGCGATCCAGAACCGGCTCGATCTCTGCAAATGTGGCGGTTTTGATTGCTAGCCGTTCTGGTACGTTTTCCTGAATGAACCCGGCACCTGCCACCGCTTCGGCAGCAGTCGCATGAAAGGTGATGGCGTTCGGGTTTCCGTTTTCGTTAAGCCCCAGTTCGGTCAGTGTTGGCCAAGCATTCTCGATATACTCCCTGACACGTTTTTCCACGTCTGCCGCAGGGTCGAACAGGGCGACAGAGCGTCCCGAGGCCAGAAAAAGGGCTGCCCAACTCGCTCCAATGACGCCGCCGCCCAGGCACGCTGTGTGAGGATACTTCATCAAAACAAACCCGGATTGAGAGGAGACGCCGCCGTCATGCCGCCATCCACAGTGAAGCATTCACCTGACACATAAGCAGCTTGATCGGATGCCAGCCATGCCACCATATTCGCAATGTCCGCTGGTTGACCAAAGCGGCCAACGGGGTGGCGGGCCAAGGCGTCATCCATCGCGACCTGTGGGTCCTTGGCCAGGGCAAAGGCGTCCTCGGCCATTTCTGTCATGATCCACCCTGGTCGCACGGCGTTACAGCGGACCTTGGGGCCGTGATCAACGGCTATGGATCGCGTCAGACCGTGAACAAAGGCTTTGGACGCATTGTACAGCGCCATAGACGGGTCAGAGACCACACCCGAGATCGATCCGATGTTGGTTATGGTGCCGCCATGTAGGCTCATCTGAGGCAACACAGCCCGACACATATTGAAAACGCCTCTGCAATTGACGTTCATGACCAAGTCCCAATCCGCGTCCGAGCTGTCAGCCACTGATTTCTCGACCTGAACCCCTGCGTTATTGACCAGATGGTCCACCTGGCCAAACGTCTTGGCCGCCAGCTCGACCAGTTCATTTGCCTGATCGGGTTCTGAGACATCCGTCGTTTGCCACAGAACATCCTCAGCAATATCACCCGGGCGCGGCCCGCGCCCGCAGGTTAATACACTCGCGCCATCGGCCAGAAACCGATCGACAATTGCGCGCCCGATGCCGCGACTGCCGCCTGTTACGATTACGGTTGGTTTTTCCATAATTCCTCACCCGTGTGCGATCATGACGTGCCGAACCGCCGTATAGGCATCCAATGCATAGACGCTCATGTCGCATCCTGTTCCTGAAGATTTCATCGCAGCCCAGGGCATTTCCGG
Source organism: Ruegeria sp. BA2 (assembly GCF_056539605.1). Classification (NCBI taxonomy): domain Bacteria; kingdom Pseudomonadati; phylum Pseudomonadota; class Alphaproteobacteria; order Rhodobacterales; family Roseobacteraceae; genus Ruegeria; species Ruegeria sp. BA2. The sequence goes on from NZ_JBQFVE010000011.1 coordinate 120,968, forward strand.
CGTTGCAACGCCATGCGTGTTCACCCAGGTGAAACCATAGCGCAGCTTTGAAGACATTCGCATTGCCCGGCCGGAGTTCTGCGTCCAAACGGATGAGGCCAGCCCGTAGGATCCGCTATTGGCGATCCGCAATGCGTCCTCTTCATCCTTGAACCGCGAGATGGTTACGACGGGCCCGAATATCTCGGTGCAAGCGGATTCGGCATCATTATCCACGTCCGCAATGACAGTGGGTTCATAGAAAAAGCCCGGTCCCTCAACCGGTTTGCCACCCAGGACAACCTCTGCACTTGCCCGAGCACGATCCACATATCCGGCGACCCTGTCTCGTTGGGCCGAAGACACGATTGGCCCCATCTCGATCCCTTGGGCCTTTGGTGCCCCCAATTTGATCTGGCCAACCTGATCTACGATGGCGGCTAAAACCTTGTCGTATACCGCCTCAGCGACCATGATGCGGCAGGGTTGCGCACAATCCTGACCTGCATTGAAGAACGATCCATACCGCACGGTTTCGGCAACGGCATCAATATCGGCGTCGTCAAACACGATCACGGGTGCTTTGCCGCCCAGTTCAAGATGCACATGTCTGATCTGACGAGATGCTGCCTGCATTGCTGCACGACCGGTGGCGTTTGATCCGGTCACGGTGATAGCCTCGTTGCGCGGATCGTTGATCAGTTGTTGGCCAACAGTATCGCCGGTACCATTGAGAACGTTGACCACGCCCTTCGGCACGACTTCTGCGATCAGTTGCGCCGCCCTAAGTGTTGAAAGCGGGGTCATTTCCGATGGTTTCAAGGTCACCGTGCATCCAGCAGCAAGAGGTGCTGCCAGTTTCCACGCGGCCATCATCAACGGATAATTCCAGGGCGCGATGGCGGCCACAGGGCCAACCGGATCTTTACGGATCATCGAGGTGTGGCCCGCCACATATTCCCCTGCAGCAACGCCACCCAAAGTACGGGCCGCACCTGCGAAGAACCGGAATGTATCCAAGGTTAGCGGAGTTTCATCGTCCAAGGCTGATGGCCAGGGTTTGCCGACATCCAGACTTTCAAGCTCGGCAAGCTCTTCAGCGTTGGCCTCCAAGACATCAGCAATGGCGGTTAGCAACGCAGACCGTTCTGCGGGGCTGATCTGACCATAGCTCTCGAATGCCTCATGCGCGGCAGCGGCGGCGGCATCCACCTGTTCCGCCGAGGCCGCTGCGATCGAAGTGATCTCTTCCCCATTGACGGGGTTCACGATCGCGATCGCCTCACCATCACCCGGAACAAGTTCACCATTGATCAAAAGGTTCGTTTGCATGTGTCCCTCCGTCAAAACGCGACCTGATCGCCACCCTTCAGCCCGAGACGATCACGCGCCTCGGCCGTAGTGGCCACGGTGTGGCCCAAGTTTTCAATGATGCTTCGGATCTTTGTTACCTGCTGCGCACTGGAAACAGCCTTTTCACCCGGTCCGATATACAAGCTGTCCTCGAGCCCGACGCGGACATTTCCACCCAACAAGGCGCTTTGCGTCGTGAATGGCATCTGATGACGACCTGCGGCCAGAACCGACCATTCGTACGAGTCCCCAAACAACTTGTTGGCAATGGTGTGCATGTGCATCAGATTGTCGAGATCAGCGCCAACGCCACCCAGAATGCCAAACACCATCTGGACAAATATCGGCCCTTCGATCCAACCCTGATCCCTGATCCAAGCCAGGTTGTAGAGATGCCCAAGATCATAGCATTCAAACTCAAACCGGGTGCCATGCCCCTGCCCCAGCTCTTTCAAGCAGTATTCGATATCAGCAAACGTATTTCTGAAAATGAAATCCCGAGTCATGTCCAGAAACTCAGGCTCCCAGGCATGTTTCCACCGCGTGTATTTCTGTTTCATCGGGAAGATGCCGAAATTCATCGACCCGATATTCATGCTTGCCATTTCGGGCGAGGCGGTGACGGCAGCCCGCAACCGTTCTTCACGCGACATGCCCAGCCCGCCCCCGGTTGAGACATTGATCACCGCATCAGTCGCCTGCTTGATCCGCGGCAGGAATTCCATGAACAGGTCCGGGTCGGGATCGGGGCGCCCATCCTCTGGATTGCGCGCATGAAGGTGAATGATCGAAGCCCCGGCCTCGGCCGCCTCGATACTGGCGGTGGCAATCTCGCTTGGTGTAATCGGCAAGTGCTCGGACATGGTGGGCGTGTGAATCCCGCCAGTTGGGGCGCAGGTGATGATGACTGATTTCTGTTTTGCCATGGCCCCGCCCCTAAAGCTTCATTTGCTGGACCTGCGCGGAAAGCCCACCGTCCAGAACCCAAAGTTGACCCGAGGCATAGCGCGCCTCGTCCGAGGCCAGCCAGTTGACCAGATTTGCGATATCTTGAGGCGTGCCATAGGTGCGCATGGGGTGCACATCACGCACGGCTTGCTGCAACTGGTCGATGGTTTTACCACCAGCGCCGGACCCATCGCCCTGGAAAAAGCTTTGCAGCATGGGGGTGTCGATATAGCCGGGGCAGATGGCGTTGACGCGGATGCCCTCAGGCCCGTGATCACAGGCCATTGCGCGGGTCAACGCATGTACTGCGCCCTTGGTGGCGCAATAGGCGGCCAGCCCGGGATCGGCGATGAAGCCGTCATAAGAACCGAAATTGATAATGGACGCGCTGGTGCCGGTTTTTGCAGCCGCTCGCAGTAAGGGCAGCGCGTATTTGGATGTCAGAAACGTGCCGGTGCAGTTCACGGCAAAGGATCTGTTCCATTCTTCCAGCGTCGTATCTTCGATTGTTTTTTCAATCTCGATACCCGCGGCATTGACCAGAATATCCAATTGGCCGCATTCCTCATGAACCCTGGCCATCGCAGCAATCACCGCCTGCTCGTCCGCCACATTCATCGAAAGAAACCGGCTGCCGTCATCGTCATGCGCGGACAAAGAGCCTTGGGGCGTCAGATCAGCCGCGTAGACCCTGGCCCCTTCCCGCAGAAAGCGGGCGACAATGGCCCGGCCTATGCCACCACGGCCACCCGTGACCAGCGCGGTCTTACCTTGCAGCTTCATCTCAATCCCTGTCTTTCAAAGGAGGAAACCGATAGCGTCCGGCGGCTTCGGTCCAATCCATGTGGTTTCGTACATATTGCTGACTGGGGTCCGAGGGCGGGTTGTAGTCCCAGTGCTCTCCGGCTCCGGCCTCCATCGTGGCATGCAGGGCGCGGCGTGACTTTTGTGTCGCCATGACGTCAGCGCGTAGCTTTTCGCTGTCCCACCGCTCTTGGACCTCAGCCGCAAAGGCTCTCGCCACTTTTGAATAGGCAGGATCGCTCGCCAGATTGCGTATCTCGGATGGGTCAGCCTTCAGATCATACAGCTGCGGTGGGTCGACATCGCAATGGATGTATTTGTACACACCACGCCGGATCATGAGCACTGGATAGGGTGTCATCTCGGCGCAGTATTCACCGATGGCCTCATCCATGGGGTCATGCTCTCCTCGAGCTAGGGGCAGCAGAGATCGCCCATCGACCGGCTCGCCAAACATCACCGCATCACCGCCACCAATCTCGACAAAGGTGGGCAACAGATCGACGAGCGAGCACGCGTTTTCTGCAACGCCATGCGCCACACCCGGCCCGGCCATGATCAATGGCACACGGGCGGAGTGTTCAAAGAAGTTCATCTTGTACCACAAACCGCGCTCGCCCAGCATATCGCCATGGTCTGCGGTTACGATCACAATCGTGTTGTCCAGTTCGTTGATGTCTTCGAGTGTCCGTACGATTTCGCCAAGTTTGCTATCGAAGTAGCTGACATTGGCCAGATAGGCGCGCCGGGCACGCCGGACTTCTTTATCGCTCAGCGGCACATAACTGGCTTCAATGCCGTCCATCAATCGGCGCGAAAACGGGTCTTGATCCTCTGCGCGCAACACATGATCAGGCATGTCGATTTCTTCATCGGAATACCGATCCCACCACTCGGGCTGCGCTACATAGGGATCGTGAGGATGGATGAAACTCGCCACCAGGCAGAACGGGTCGTCATCGCCCTGCGCCCTGTCCCTGCCCCGGTCGATCAGCCAGCGCCGCGCGGCAAAGCCGACCTCGTCATCATAGTCGGTCTGAAACGTCGCCACGGCGACACCGCTTTCCTTGACCGTCTGCATGTTGTGGTACCATTTGTCGATCCGCTCATCATGGGCCTCCCAATCGGGGGTCCAGGCGAAGTCGGACGGATAAATATCGGTTGTTACGCGATCCTGAAATCCGTGCTTTTGATCCGGGCCGACAAAATGCATCTTGCCGCTTAGGCAGGTGCGATACCCTAATGCTTTCAAATAGTGGGCAAAAGTTGGAACCGAAGCTCGGAATTCCGAAGCATTGTCATAGGCCGCGATGCGGCTGATCAACTGGCCCGACATGAATGCAAACCGGGACGGGGCGCAGAGCGGTGAGTTGCAATAAGCGGCGTCAAACCGCGTTCCCCGCTCGGCCAACGCATCCATATGAGGCGTCTTTGCGACCGGGTGACTGTATGCACCGCAGAAATGTGGGGCGAGTTGGTCTGCCATCACGACGACGATATTGGGCTGCTTTGGCATATTCGTTTTCCCTGTTGGCCACATCCTCTTTGAACACTGCCTCAAATGGGCGGCGGTTCAAATCGCATGGGTTTTCGAGGGGCTGTCATCCGGCGATCCGCTTATACGCATCCAAAACAAGGCCATGAAAATGATGCACCGCATGTTCGGATTTGCCCGAGCCATCAGGGTCATTCACAATACGGCCTTGGGTAAAGGCCGGCGTCGTCATCCCTTTCTGAACGCTTTCGACAATGGCGATATCCTCGGCCTGCAGAACCTCGTCCAGATAACGGATGGTCTCAACCTCGGCCTCGTTCGGTTCAGGCGTTTCGAGAAAGAAATCATAGGTTTCAAGCGTCCGGTCCGGACCCGCCGGGATGATATTGAGGATGATCATCGACGACCGGCCGGGGTATCGCATGATGCAGGTGTTCGGCCACAGCCACCAAACCGCATGCGTTTTCACCGTTGCGTTCGACACATCATAGGCGCTGTTCTCGGTCTTGCCCGCGTCGGCCATATGACTGGAATAAATGCCGTGGGTGGTCACCTTGTAGGTGTCCATATCAACCAGCTCACAAAAGTCCTTATGCGCAGTTGGGCAGTGGTAGCATTCCAGAAAATTATCGACGACGTTCTTCCAGTTCGACTTGATGTCATAGGTCAGCCGATGGCCAAATGTCAGTTGATCAATGTCCGGGGCCCAATGGCGAATTTCCGTGGCCAAGTCCCCTGTTATCTCAGCCAGGGGTGCCGCATCTGGATCCAGATTGACATAGATGAAGCCACAGAATTCTTCGACCTGCACCTGATCAAGGCAAATATCCTTGGGAGAGAAATCCTCCAAATTGTCGGTCTCTGGCGCTCGAACCAGCGCACCGTCCAGCTTATAAACCCAGGCGTGATAGGGGCACATGATCCGGGTGGCGTTTCCGTCGCCAGACAAAAGCGCGTGCGCCCTGTGTTTGCAAACGTTATAAAATGCCCGCAGTACGCCTTCACGATCGCGCACCACGGCAATAGGCTGTCCCGCAATTTCGGCCGTCGTATACGACCCCGGCGCGTGCAGCTTTTCCACATGGCAAACCCATTGCCAAGTCTTGGCGATGATCGCTTGCAAATCAGCAGCGTACCAAGCCGGTTCGACATAAGCCTCTTTGCGCAAAGACATCGAACGCGAGGCACTATCATCGAACCCCTGATCGATGCACGCGAATTCCTTTGCTGATGGCAGGTCGGTCATGGTGATCCTCATCAAATCGCAGTCGGGTGGTGATTCATGATCCACCGGATGAAGATATTTTGCCTTCAGAGTGCGTGTCAGACTTTACCTGAATGGCCATACTTTGTCATTAAATGGACAACTATTCTTCACGCATTGGGCTACGGTGCATCGGCCATGCGCGGAACTCAAACGGGACACGTCCTTCAATCCGATCTTTGCTTGGCGGTAGGCCAAATCGCTCTTTATAGGCGCGGCTAAGGTAGACTTGGCTAGAAAATCCGCATGCGATAGCAATCTCTGACATCGGAAGCGATGTCTGAGTGACCAAACCGCGCGCCCGATCCAGCCGGATGTCGCGATAGTACAGCTTAGGCGCCTTCTGAACGTATTTTGCAAACATCCGATCAAGCTGGCGTTGCGAAATCTTCGCTTCTCGGCAGAGTTCACCGATCGGCATCGGATTTTCCAGGTTTTCTTCCATTACCTTGATCGCACGGCGCACCGAGGCAGGAACATGCGCGCCCAATGGCTCGGCCTGTTGCGGGTTTTGTGGCGCGCCCCGCTCGCGCAGGGTGGGATGAAAGACATAGCGCGCCGCCGCGTTGGCGACTGCGTTGCCATGCGTACCCTGCAGGATGTGTAACGCAAAGTCGACTGATGCAGCCCCGCCGCAACAACTGAGCCGATCGACATCAAATTCAAATAGCGCCTCGGTACAGGTTACATCCGGATAAAGTTCCTGAAAGGCATCCATATGTTCATAATGCACCGTAGCGCTTCGCCCGCTGAGCAGGCCAGCCTCGGCCAGAATGAACGCGCCTGTATCGATCCCCGCAATCACCATGTTCCTGCGCGCGACCTTTCGGAGCTTTGACAACAGCGCCGGTGTCGCATGGGCTTCGGGGGTCCAGCTTGAGGAAACCAGAAGTATTCCTTCCCAAACATCCGGCATTTCATGCACTGCTTTGGTCGCAACACTGACGCCACTGCTTGAGAGGCATGATCCATTTGATTCCGAATAGAGCCCCCAGTTGAAAAGGGGTTTGCCTTCAAGATAGTTAGCTGCGCGAAAGGGATCTATGAAGCTCATCGTGGCAGCCAGATTAAAGCCTTGGGTCACAATGATCTTCAGTTGAACGGTGGCCTGATCCTGATTTGCCTTAGATTTCACATCTGCGTTCCTGACCTATAGTTAAGAAGCAGAGGTTCGACACCGGCTTCTGACACTCATGACCATGCCCAGACGAACGCGTTCTAGCAAGATTGACTTTCTGCGGGCGTATGCGGTGTCGAATAATTTGAGTATTGGAGCATCGAAAATAACCACAGGCGTCCGCTCATCAATGACCTATGCGCCTCGCTTCCGTTGCGCATCTCTAACCAGCGCTGCAAGGCGGTAAAACCCGTGCACCATCTTGGTGTAGGGTGTCAGCAGGAAAAAGGTCAGAACCGACCCGAGGTGGATAGCCAACAGTGCGGGCATCAAAGCCGTTGAACCAAGGGCATAGAGAACCAGCCCGCTGAACCCGGCAAACCCGAGCAACAAGACGAACCCGATATCGCCGCCCCAAGCAGAAGGATCGCCAAGCTCTCGATCAGATTTCTGCTTGAGCAGAACCATGGCTCCGCAACCGACAGTCAGTAGGATACCTCCCGATACTCCAAACAGTTTCGGCAAAGACCAGAACCCATATGGCGCATACATTCCGAAAACATAGTGCATAACTGTTGCCACCGAAGTCGACGCAAAACACAGCAGGAAGCCATACATGATGGCGTGGTGGACGTGACGTCGGCCCTGACTAAACCGGTCTTCATCTTCAAAGTTACAGCCCTCTTTGTGCCCGGCTGCCAAATCCTGCATCTTGCCAGCGCGCTGGAACGCAGCAGCCAGATCAGACATTTGGATGGGTTTGCCGCCAACTTCGGTCCAGTAACGCCTCAGACTGATGGCGATGCTGAACAGAGGCAACAGGAACGCGGGCGCAAAGATCGCGACCATCGCGTTGTGTGACAGGACTTCGTAAAACCCCTCGCCTCCGTTCGATCCAATTGCGCGAATGGCCCAGAACAACAGGGCAAAGCCAACGACCAGCGCCAGCGCTATGGCACCACCATGGGTATGGAACCGTCGCGCCAGCGGCTGCGGCCAGGCAAAGCTTTCCCAACTGTCCCGACGAACCTCGGCCAAGACCTTCGGCAGGTTCAGGTCAAACTCGTGCGGGGCTGTGTACTGGCAAGCATAATAGCAGCCTCGACAGTTGTGGCAGAGATTGGCCAACTGCGTGATATCACCGTCTGAGAATGTGCGTTCGGCGTGGAGCGATGGAAAGACCGAACAATAGCCTTCGCAGTACCGGCAAGCATTGCAAATTTCGGCCTGACGGCGCGCTTCTTGTATAAGATCAATTTGCATAAGCGGCGGCCTCACGTCCTGCGATACGTCCAAAAACAGTTCCAATGGTCATGCCGAAGCCTGCAAGATACCCCTGCCCCAGAATCGAACCGGCCATCGTCTCGCCGGCGGCCCAAAGGTTTTTGATCTTTCCTTTGGGAGTCGAGCATTGGGCTGAGTCGTCGACCTTCAATCCGAGATAAGTGAAGGTCACGCCGGTGCGCAGCGAATAACCATAGAAAGGCGGCTCGATGATCGGACGCGCCCAGTTGGTCTTGGGCGGGGTCAAACCCGAGGTCGTGACCCCGTCCAACTCGGTCGGATGAAATGCGCTGGTATCGCCGCATGCTTCGTTGAATTCAGCAACCGTGGCCTTCAGCTTGTCGGCAGGCAAGTCCATCATCCCAGCCAGTTCTTCCAACGTGTCCGCCTTTAGCGGTGGGAACACCGACGGCATGAACAGGTTCAGCGACTTGGCATCGATGATGACATAGCCCACCTGATCCGGCTGCGCCGCCACCAGTCGCCCCCAGATCGCGTAGCGTTTGGGCCAGACATCCTCGCCCTCATCATAGAAACGCTCAGCGTTTTTATTCACGACGATAGAGAATGGTACGCAGTCCAGACGCGTGACGATGCCGCCGTCAAACTTTGGCGCGCGTCCATCGATGGCAACGGCGTGGCATTGGGTTGGATCACCGACGCTCTCAACCCCTTGGTCCAGAAGGTCCGCCAGAATCACACCTCGGTTATAGGGCGTACCCCGGATCAAGAAGTTCTTGGCAGGTTCCCCCCAGGCCCGGGTTAGCCAATCCGTGTCAGCCTGAAACCCACCCGATGCAACGATGACCGCCTTGGGCATAATCCGGTGGGATTGACCCTCGTAAGTGTAGTCCACCCATTCGATCCGGTCATCGTTCAACTCAAGATGCGTGACGGCGGCCTCGTACAAGACATCCACACCCAATCCCGCAGCCGTCCGGTAATAGGCGTTAACCAGAGACTTCCCGCCGCCCATAAAGAAGGCATTGGTCCGCGCTAGCGATAGGGTACCGGAAAGCGATGGCTGGAATCGGACACCGTGTTCCTCCATCCACGGCAAGCATTCCTCAGACGTGCGGATTGCCAGACGGGCCAGATGCTCATCGGTTTTGCCATCAGTGACCTTGAGCAGGTCCGAGAGGTATTCGTCTTCACTGTACTTATCGACTAACGGCCCCAAAGGGGACGAATGCATGCAGCGAAAATTGCGCGTGTGGCGCGAGTTCCCCCCGCGATAGGGTTTGGGCGCTGTCTCGAGTATCAAGACGCGGGCACCGGCTTCGGCGGCGGTCATCGCGGCACAGAGGGCGGCGTTTCCTCCGCCGATCACAGCGATATCATAAGCTTCCTTTTGGGTGGCCATTCCTGTTTACCTATCGGTTTTCGTCAATCGTACGATCACGTGCTTGCAAGGCGCGGATGCGCATGCGTTGCGCGGCCTGGATATGCGCCCGCATTTCAGTCTCGGCTGCCGCGCCATCGCGGGCTTTCAGGGCGACCATGATGCGTTTGTGTTCGGCCACGGCGGCCTCGGCGCGTTCACCGTCCAGCAATTGGGACGGTCCAAGGATCAACAGTGCCTTTTGCAGAGACATGATCGATTTCGCGAGAAACCGGTTCTTGGCCGCATCCAAAAGCGTCGCATGGAATATCCGGTTGATCCGCGCGGCCTCAGGGCCTGTGCCCGCCTCGGCCAAGCGGTCATTCAGCACGTCCAACTCATCTAATTCGACGTCCGATGCGGCCCGTGCGGCCAGACGGGCTGCAGTGCCCTCTAGCACGGCGCGCATCTCATAAAGCTCCATCACCTCGGCATAATCCAGGCTTCGCACCGTTGCGCCCTGCCGGGGGATATGCGTCACCAGCCCGTCAGCCTCCAGTTGCCGGATGGCTTCACGCACCGGAGTGCGACTGACACCCAGCCTCTCGGAAAGTTCCGTCTCGCGCAGGCGATCACCGGGCAAAAGGATGCCATCGCGAATCTCCTCCAGCAGACGCTGATACGCAGAATTGCCTTGCGGGCCAGGCTGTAAGGAGGCGTCTTGGATCGTCATCGCGGGCTCTCTTGTCATTTTGCGTCCAGTTGTATACATTTGGATACATTGCGAGTCAACCATACTGGATCACGGTCTTGCCTGCCCAGAACAACAAACCCTCAGATTTGGGAAAACGAGCTGTCACGTTCGGGCTTGCCGTGGTGGGCACCGGTGCCTTTTGGCTGTTGGGGCTGCCTTTGCCATTCCTGTTTGGCCCGATGAGCGCATGTCTTATTGCCGCGTTAGCTCATGCACCGATGAAGGGTTTCGGGCAGATTTCGGTCGCGGCCCGCACCATTTTGGGTGTGGCCGTGGGGGCTTCGATCACCCCGGCCCTTTTCACGGAACTGCCGAAGATGGCAGCATCCATTGCGCTGGTGCCGTTCTTCATTCTGTTGATCGCTCTGGTCGGCGTACCGTTCTTCCGCAAGCTATGGGGGTTTGACGCGACAACCGCATTCTACGCGGCCATGCCCGGCGGGCTGCAGGATATGATTATCTTCGGCACCGAGGCCGGGGCCAACCCGCGCACCTTGTCGTTGATACACGGCACGCGCGTTCTGATCATCGTAACTCTGGGACCGCTGTTTCTAACGGTGTTCTACGATGCGCAACTGACCAATCCGATCGGTGAGCCCGCGCGCGATCTACCGCTGCATGAGTTAGCGCTGATGGTTCTGGCGGCATTCATCGGCTGGAAAGGTGGCGAGCGAATTGGCCTGTTCGGAGCCTCAATCCTCGGCCCCATGATTCTGACAGCTGCTTTATCTTTGGGAGATTTTATCCACACCCGCCCTCCACGTGAAGCGATCCTTGCAGCGCAGTTCTTTATCGGGTGCGGGATCGGAGTGAAGTTTGTCGGCGTTACGTGGGTCGAGTTGCGTAAAGTCGTGGCGGCGGGGTGCGCCTATGTGGTCGTTTTGGCCGTGCTTGCGGCGGCCTTTACTGCGGTTGTCACCACATTGGGATTTGGCCAACCGATTGAGGCGTTCCTGGCCTTCGCGCCAGGTGGGCAAGCCGAAATGACAGTTCTGGCCATCGTTTCAGGAGCCGACCTGGGCTTTGTCATCACGCACCATCTGACACGGATCGTGTTGGTGATCA